>AQRW01000172.1 GCA_000402295.1 Candidatus Aerophobus profundus SCGC AAA252-L23 | reverse complement strand
TTGATAAGAACACATGTCAGCCCTTTGGGCCGCAAACCTTGGCCTATCTACAGAACGTTACATGCAATCGGGTAGTGTCAAAAGTTTTATGAAAGAATTCCGGGAGAACATTATAGATAAAGAAAAAAAGGGATCATGTAGGGGGAGGAAATTATCCTGAATGAAAAGTGGTAGCCGCAAGTTTTAACTTGCGCAAAGAGGTTACGGTAGCCGCAAGTTTTAAGCTGCGCAAATAAACGCAGGCTAAAGCCTGCGCCTACCAATTACCAAAAGAATAGATTATGTTTGACACTACTAACGTGCTTATAAAGGAAAAGGTTATGCTTCGCTTTTAGTGGATGAGTGCTTAAAAGATGCTAAAAAGGAAAATATGCATGGGGTAGCCGTGGTCACACGTAAAGGAGCATTTATGGCGGGTAAGGAATTGTTTTTGAAAAACACCTTTGAGGTGGTGGATAAAGCGCCACCTGATTTTGAGTTATTGGTGAAAAAGTTCAATAAAAACGCCCTCACACCAAAATTCAAGGGAGATTGGGGAAAAAGACTGAGTCAGTACGACGAAGACCTAGCGATAATTAGAGCAGATCAATGTCCCTACCCAGTAAAAAATGTTAGAGAAATAAGGGAGACTGCAGAGAAGGTATACGGTATCAAGCCAAATATAATCGATCTAAAAAATTGCCAGGAAGCCCAAAATAGTCCAGGCCCGTTTGGAACCTTTTGTATAGTATATAATGGAAAGGCGATCGCCAATCATCCCATCAGCAATAAAAGATTCACCAATATCATGAATAAGATCTTGAATAGAAAGGAGGTAGTAAATCATGGAAAAGATAGTGGCCTTTTGCGGAATAGTTTGCACTGAATGCCCGGCCTTCATAGCCACAAGAAATGATGATGATGGCAAAAGGGAGGAGACTGCCAAGTTGTGGTCTAAGCAATACAATGTAGATATTAAGATTGAAGACATTAACTGTGAAGGCTGTCCGTCAAAAACCGGGAAGAAATTCAACTATTGCAATGTTTGCGAAATAAGGAAATGTGGTCAAGATAAGGGTGTGAAAAACTGTGCTTATTGTGGTGAATATGTTTGTGAAAAACTGGATGAGTTCTTTAAGATAGCACCTAAAGGCAAGACTACCCTTGATGAGATTAAAAAAGGATTATAATATCGGTGAAGATTTCTTTCATCCCCAAAAATGTTGGGCGACCTAGACATTAAACACGTATCGAAATGGAGGTTCATTATGACAGACCGAAAGCTTTATGAGGAAATGAAAGGCCTTAGGGGAAAAGACAAGTATCCCAACAAAGAATTGGAAGAACACTTGATAGAGAAGATTTTTCCCAAGACCACCGAGGAGTTAACTTTGAGACTCTCCAATGTTACGGCAGGATTCTATGGACTTGCCTTGAAACATATTGGTCGGCAATGGGGTTGGGATAAAGTGGATTCGATTTCCCAGTCTCTCTTCAGAGAGTTAGGTCAATTAAAGACCATAGAGGCACAGAAAATGGGAGTGAATATCCCAAGAGATACCCGGGCCCTTGCAGTAGTAATTATTTCAGCCATATATACCAGTAGTCCGGAATACAATTTTGAAATTCTTAAATATACTCCCCAAGAGACAGCCATGAGAATCTTTGGGGCCTGCAGATATTTTCGGATTGCCAAAAAGTTGAATATCGAGACACGCATTACTTGGCCAAATCTGGTACCTTTTTTTGAAGGCATCGCTCAATATGTAGGTCTAAGATGTAAAGTAGAAATGGAAATCAAAAAGCTTGAAGATGACGGGAGATGCGACTATTTGGCTAGATTTACTTTGATTTGATTTGACGTCATAGAAATAGGGAGAAAATAGCAAATATGCGTTAAGATACTGCAAAAATCCCTATCTGGTTATGCTATCCAAATCATCAAGTAGAATCGGACGCACCAGTTTTGCGGGCGATGCGGCACTCCCGCTGAGACTACTACTTTGGTTATGTTTTTAAATTGCTGTATTATGATATTCTCTTCTTGCATTACTCCCCAATATTAGGTAAAATCAGGCTAATGGATCGACTGCTTGGAAACAGATGCCAGCAGGATTCAATAGCTCTAGAACAGTGGTGATAAAGTAGTTTTTTGTAGAGATTTCATTTATGAAACTTACTTTAATAAAGGGGTCCGATGAATCGGACCGCTACAATATGGCGGTTTTTCACCAGGCTCCTATCGAGATGTAACTCTTAAAATTACTAAAGGTTGCATATCCCTTGTCGATTAAATTTTTCCTTAGGGATTTCTTTTCTTAAGGAAATGTTAGTGGGAACCTGAGGCCGGCAAGACAAAATTGAGTTGTCAAAAAAGAGGATTCACGGTGATTTTTGTACCCGCAGTAGCGCCCCCATCAAGAAAAGATGAGCCCGCTTGGTGGTTTATTTTCCATGGTAATAAGCTTCTCGTTACCTTGACGGATGAAGCCGCGGCTGTTCCGTATGCCACTTATTTGGATTCATTGGGCCTCAGGCCCATACGCAGGCAGTATCTGGGGACCCTCGATGGACATCTCTGTTATTCGGCAGAATTAGCTGTTCATGTTTCCGCTCCCCAAGGGATGACTTTCCGAGAATTACGAGGACTATTTGGATGGCTAAAAGAAGATTTTTTCCGGTTAGCCGGTCGGGCTGTTCAAATTATGAACTGGGATCGGACACATCAGTATTGTGGGCAATGTGGAACTCTCACCGAGGCTCTCATTAATGAACGAGCCAAAGTCTGTCCTAAATGTGGTTTGATGAATTTTCCTCGTATATCGCCAGCTATAATAGTAGCAGTAACCAAGGGTAGTCAGATACTTCTTGTCCGTGCCCACCGTCATCCTGCCGGGTTACACAGCGTTATTGCCGGCTTTGTGGAACCAGGAGAGACACTCGAGGAATGTGTGAGTAGAGAGGTTAAGGAAGAAGTTGGTCTAGAGGTGAGAAATATCTGTTATTTCGCTAGCCAATCCTGGCCCTTCCCCAATTCCCTTATGATTGGTTTTACCGCTGACTATGCTAAGGGTAAAATTAGCCTTGATGAAACTGAAATTGTAGACGCAGGCTGGTTTACCGTTAATGACCTGCCTGGCATACCGGACAAAATTAGCATTGCCCGAAGATTGATTGATTGGTTTGTAGAAACGCATTCATCATAAAGGACTTGGCTGAGCTAAGATTTTGAATGTTAATTTGCGTTAGCTTCCGTGTCCAGGGAGATTGCGCAAAGAGGTTACGCTTTTAAGCTGCGCAAATAAACGCAGGCTAAAGCCTGCGGCTACCGGATCATCATAAAGGGGCTAAAGCCTGCGGCTACCAATTGCAAAAAGACCAAAAAGTTTTGACACTACTGAATAAAAAGAAAGGAGGAGAAATTGAAGATACGATTGAGGGCTTATCATCTGGGATACTTCGTTTGCTATTTTGGCTGTCTTGATCTCAAGGTGGAAGATTTGAGAAAAGCGTTTTGGGGATCGCAACTGACAACCTTTAGCGAAAAAGCCTACAATGAGGATGGATTTAACCAAGTGGTTAGCGAAATAAAGTCAAATCCGGATGAGATTGAAATTGAAGTTGTGGAAGGGTACGATAATGTGTGTACTAAATGTAATAAGCGCATCGGGGATGAGAAAGGTTCCATTTGGGGCGAAAGATATAGCTGCCCGAGTAGTCAGGATCCCCAAATAGTAGAGAACGTAAATAAAGAGAACAGCATGATCCTGCGAAAGCTGGGTTTGCAATTTGGTTCGGTGATAAAGTTAAGAGACCTTATGCAGTTACTCTCCGAGAAAATGCCGGTTTTTATGGGCCTGGAGAAAGAACCTCAAATACAGGAGAATTATAAGAAGGGTTTGGCCGTGGTTTCTTTGCTGTTAAAGTAAACTGAGACCTCCAAATAATACGGGACAAAAGGTTAGATATCCCTTCCCGGTCAAATCTGCCTGGGGGGCACCTTTTTTCTCAGCTGTTTTTCCAGTAGTCTTTGATAACTTGCTGGGCTGGCTTAGCCTGATACAAAAGAGCATAAAGCAAATTGAAAAGGGGAAGATCCTGCCGGAGGTTTAACTTACCTTCCCTCTCAAGCTCTCCGACCAGACGAGAGATGCCAGCAGTGGTAGCATAGCCTTCAATAGTCTGATTCTCCATTTGTTTTAAGGCCTCATCCACGGTCATTCCCTGACCAAGGAGAGCGCCGAAAGCGCCGTTGCGACCTCCCTGAACGGTTACATATAAATCACCTACTCCGGCCAGACCCGATACCGTTTCTACTTTACCCCCTTTTAGAGTGACAATTCTGGTCATCTCCCCGATAGCCTGAGTGATGAAAGCCGCCCGGGTATTATCCATTCCTCTATCTGATCCCTGGCAGATTCCTACAATGATGGCATAGGCGTTCTTCATAGCCGCGCATAGCTCTACTCCTATGACATCATCAGTAACACTGGCTCTCAGGTCAGAGTTGGAGAATATATGAGAGCAAAAACTAGCGGCCTCTTTTTCTCTGACTCCAAAGATAACCGCAGTAGGAACAGCTCTGACCAGTTCACTGGCCCGGGCTGGACCCCCCATTCCTACTACTTGAATACTCTCCGCCGCCCGGGGAAATATTTTATCTTTAATTAACTGAGTGAGCGTGAGATAAGGTGAAGGAGGTATACCCTTAGCTACATTGATGACGGTTATTCCTCTTTTGAAAAAGAGGGCTGCTCTCTGGACAATTTTTGCTACCGCGTGGGATACCACCGCTATTACTACTACCTCTGCATTGTCTAATGCTTTCTCCAACTCCTGAGCCTGGAAAAAGAGAATACTCTCAGGAAGGGTAACTCCCAGAGTTTTGTGCTCCCTCGATTCTCGGAGGAGACTGATGATTTTCTCATCCAACTCGGTTCCCCATAAATTAACCTGATGTCCTCTCCGGGCTAAATGAGAAGCCGTAGCTGCTCCCATCATTCCTGCTCCCAGTACAGTTGTTTGACTCAAAGGTCTACCCCCTTCTTAATTTCCTGATGAAGAAAGAAAGTAAAAAAGCCAGTAATTTTTTGTATTCATAATATCAGGATCCTTTAGAAAAGCAAAAGCAGTACGGTGATGTGGATCGAAGATACCCATAACTTTATCCAGAGTACCTGTTGGACAAGTTGCCTATTTTACCACTTCAATAACAAATCCAGCGCTGTGAGCACTCATATCCGGAGAATACATCGACTGCAAGGTAGCAGCACCTATCCGATAGACTCCGGGTTTGGTAGGTTTGAGTCGGTAGCGCAAGATGTACTCGCCATGGGGAAGCCAGCTTATGAAGAAGTTAGTAAGCGAATCGCGCTGTTCCTCATAGAACCAGAGGGGATCAGATTTCCAGCCACTCAGAAGCGCCTCGGCTTCAAAACCAGCCGCTTTGGGATCCTTAAGATGCATATACTCAAACTGACTTCGAGTGTTAATCTTGAGTTGGACCTCTATTTGGTCACCAACAAAGACTTTTTCCCCGGATCTTATTGACTCCAAATGGTAGTTGTCGCCTTCTTTTTCCCTTCGATAGAATTTACGCTGAACTTGCAGCATTCCTGGACCAGATTCTTCAGGTGATTGATCGGTTGAGTATATCCAGGTAAGACTGGCAAAGGCAATGCCCGGGCCTTGTTTCTTGACTTCTACCCTACTCTCCTGGGATGTAATCTCAAAACCTTTCTTCTGCCAGCGAATGGGCTCATCCAGCCAATCATCGGCTCTGACAACTTGAGAGTAGGTATCCTTGGCCCATTTTACTTTGAATGTCTCATCACTGGCTAAAGCGCCTCGCTGATTCAAATAATCAAGCAGGGCATAAACAGCTGCCACCGACGCCTTGGTAGATTTCCAGACGGTGCCTTTTCGGTTGAAAAGAAGCCACCGAACCATTCCGGGGACACGCGTATCTTCCGGCCGCAGTTCCTGCAGAGTACGCAAGAAAAAAGCATGCTTCTCCACCGTATCAGAATACCACACCCAGGAGTATTTCTCCGGCGTCCAATAAACACCGGCTATTCGGTCCTCTCTTGCCCCATCCATAACCACATCAAGCATATTTTGTGCTTTGTCTTTGTCTCCCAAGCGAAGGTAAGTATACGCAAGGTAAGCTTTACCTAATGGTGTCAGGGCATGTACATGCCGCTCCAAAAATACTACCCAGGCCCTGGCCGCTTCAAAACCTACTTTTGCCTCGGGGAATTTTTCAGGTGAATAAGAGGTCACTACATAAGCGGCCAAGGAAACAATAGCCAGGTTTCTTTCTTCCGGCTCTAACATCAAAGGAATTTTCTCGTTCACGTACTTCAGGGCTCTTCGTATCATATCTTCTGACACTTCAACTCCATAACGGCGGGCTTCGGCTAAACCGGAGAGAACATAAAGGGTCATATAGGGGTCGGCCTTTCCTCCTGGCCACCAAGGAAAGGCCCCATTTGAAAGTTGGGCCGACTTTAGTTTATTAGAGTTTATTTCCTTCTGGGCCTCAACTATCCCTGGGTCAAGGAGGTCGATTATTGGCCATACGGTTGGCCGGCCTTCCGATTGCCAAACCCAGGGTGTCTCCATCAAGGTAATAAGCCGCTGAGGAGCGTCTTTTTCCCAGGGTGGCGTGGGGGTCCTACGGTCAGGAATCTTACTTACTGCTCTCTGAATGGCCGGATATTTTTGGTAAATTTCATTCATTATGCTTAAAGGAACATATTTGTTGAGTATCTGTTCAACGCATTCATAAGGGTACCCAATAAGGAAGGGGAGGGTGTTCAGGATGCTCAAAACAAGCTGAGGCTCAATCTGAAGTACCATAGATTCATTAATCCTGGTGGGGTCTTCTTCCAGTAAAATCTCCAATATTTTTGATTCATTCCCATGCAGCGCAATACAGGCAGATTCTATAAGTCTTTGTCTTGAAGGAAGAATAGGGAGTTCTCTTTCTTCGGCGTCAGAGAGTTCGTCCGTCACTGCGGCTACTCGAACCTTGTAGGTGCTTATGCCTTGGGGTATTTCTATCATCCAGTCAAAAGTCTCCAAACTGTGAGGCTGGATAGTAAAACGTTTTTTGTTGTCTTCCAGTTTTAATTCTTGGTGAACTGATTTACCATCCTCAGTTATATCAATGAACAATTCGCCTTTAATTGTCCTCTCGGACTCATTATGCACAATAGCAGTTACTGTGCCCTTATCTTTTTCTCGGAAAAACCTGGGCAGGTCGGCCCGCACCATAAGCTCTTTTTTGGTAACCGCTTCTTCAGTCAAAGCGCCTTCTTTTACATCCTTGTTGAAAGCAAATAGCTTGATTCTCCAACTGGCAAGCTGCTCGGGAACGATAAAGCTAAATTGTCCCTGGCCGTTTTGGCCGGTAACAATATGCGGTTTGAAGAAGGCCGTATCAGCAAATTCCTTTCTTGTTTTCACTCCTTTGGCAGTTTCCTGGTACTTAAAGTCTAATCTCTCTCCTTTTTTCTCTCTAGTGTCCGCCCCGAGCCCTCCCACTGCTTCACTTTTTGATAAAGATACTTCCTTAGCAGCGTCTAATACCAGGTCTCCTTCCTCTAACCGTCCTCGCCCCGGGCTATAGTAATCCCGTCTGGCCCAGGTTCTCCAGGAACGTAGACCGGGAAGTCTGGGTTCTTTGGGCGGCTGGCGAAAGGCTTTAAGCAATTTGGCAAGTAAACCCTCGGTAATAGGTATAGAACATACGTATGGCTCAAACACAGATTGACTCCAAGAGACTGGTGTGGTTCGCAAAGCATAAAGGTTGTCCAACCAAGGATTCTGGCTGATTATGTAATACTCAAGAGAACGGTCATACATCAGGGCAAGAACCTCACCTTTTACCGGCTGACCTTTTGTATTTTTGAGTTCCACTCCCCAAGCGACTTCTTGACCAGGTTTTAATTCTTCATTGAAGGGTTCAAGGATGACGGTTAATTTCTTCTCTTTCCAGGGAACTGAGACGGTGGCCTGTCCATAATGAATATCGAAATCTTTCACCCCGAACCAACGCAAGCTGAAACCGCCTTTCATCCTTTCTGTTACCGGAACTTCAATCAATTTCACTGGCTGATGACTCTCAATGAGTTTATGTTCTAAGAAATGTGGCCCTGCCCACAGCTCAAGGTGATAAATACCGTCAGCCAAACCGGAACCAATAACGAATCTGGCTACCTCTCCTATTTTGTACTCATCTTTCTCTACCAGGGTAATAGAAGCAGCATTTACAGGCACGGCTTCTCTGGTGTTTTTGGCTACCAGGAAAATCTTGCTCTGGGTTACCTCATCACCCCATTTGTCTTTAGACTTCTGGACAATTCTATAGGCGGCCTGGGGTAAAGGCGACAGTCTTATTATCCCCCGGCCGTCTTCATCATGCTTGATTTTTCCCTGAGCAACCAATTCACCGTTCGGGATACCCCTTAGCTGAACATCCAAAGGAGGTATCCAGCGCCAATATCCTCCGTGCCCATAGCCTATCTCAGTGAGTGATTTGGGGGGAGTATTCGCCAGCCGAAAAACCTGATAACTGCTCTCACCTGGGTCCGGAGTATCATTGATGGTCAGTCGTCTTGACTCAGCTTCTATCGCTTCCTTATCTAAGTAGAATCCCTTCTTTGGCTCAATAACAAAATAAATAGCACTCTTTCCTGCTCGATAAGATTGTTGTGTTTCAATAGTCCTTCCTCCAGAATCACGACCTTCAACCTCAACTAAGAACTGGGTAATACCAGGAATATTAAGGTATCTCTGAGGATACGCTGCCGGGGTAAAGGGAATAGCAAAATTTCCTTCCGAATCAGTTTTTAGTTGACCGGTGGCTATCTCTTGTCCGCCATCAGAATAACGACTCCCAAACCAGTGACGGAAATAGTATGGTATATAGGTTTGGCGTTTAATGCGATACTGAATGGGAGCATTGGGAACAGGTCCACCGAAGTAATATCTAACCTGCCCCTTAATTTCAACCGGCAGATTATACTTCCAGGGTTCTTCAGGCGCTTTGAGCATAATCTCAAACTCAGGCCTCTTATATTCCTCGACCGAAAAATGAATAGATTGATGATTGTAAAAGCGACCGTCTCTACATCCAGCATGGATTTCGTATCTGCCCAGCAGTCTTCCTTGAGGAATTTCAAAACTTGTACTCGCACTACCAAAATCACTAAGTTTTACTTCTTCACTAAAGAATTCCTTGCCGTTAGGGTCAGTAGCGTAAAATCTAACCGTCTGCTCATCACTCAAAGTCTTGAATCCCTGAGGCCTCCTCCAGACTGCTACCACCTTGGCCTGTACCTTGTGCCCGGGTCGGTATATTGGCCTGTCGGTCTCAAGAAAAAGTACTATTGGACTGGGCGGGTAATAATTCAGATTCTGATGCTGTCTCCAATAAGCAAAGGAATTTTTGGATTTGGCCAGGGGATCAATGTAGTAATAATTATTAGCCCGAGGTGTAATTGCCACCGGTAAGGAGAGCTGGGCCGATCCTTCTCTGTCGGTTCTAAGACCAAAAAACTCTTTTTTTGATTGCCCGGATGAATAGGTATAGACATCTAATTCGCACCTCTCTATAGGCTTTCCTGTCTTAGCATTCAAGGCATAGAAACGAAAGCCATTGTCATTGATTATTTCTGCCCCTTGATTGTCTATGAAATCATAGTAGGCGTTATCGGCCTTAACGGAGAAACCTCCTGTTCCCACCAGAACAAAATCAGTAACATTCAGAAAACAGGTTGCCATAAGTGAACTTCCTATCTGGAACGACTTATCCCCACAAGCTAAGGTCAAATAAATACCGGTTTCTAACCTCGGGGACTCAATTGTCCCTGAAAACCCCATATGATCAATCTCGTCTTTGATTTTTGTACTCCATTCTTTGTCCGGAGATCTTCCCGGCAAATATTCCTTAAGCCAGAACTCTCGGGGAGAGTTAAGGATAGTGGACCATCCCCTAAAACTTTCGTTAGGAGAAAGATATTCATCTTTAAGTTCATCCGGGGCAAGGCGGTAAAGACGAAAATAGACTCGTTTGAGGTTTCGAGCCGTGACAGTGAGCGCTTCTCGAGCCGGAGGCAAAACTCTCTTTACCCTAAGGTAAAGGCTGGGCATCTGAATGCGTAAACGCAAAGTCTTGGCATGACGGCCGGCCTGAGTACCGGAGAAATCTCTCTCTATCTTCTCGCATAATCTCACTACCTCAACCGGTTTGTTCTCGGCATTCAATATCACGGCTATTTCATAGCCCGCCTCTGCCTTAGCTTCTTCACTCTTAAAACTATCCGTCCATTTCCACAGTATTTCCTTGACCCGATTCCTGCACTGGATCAAGTCTTCACTATCCTGTACAGTCTTATCTTCTGCCAATGTCTCGGCATTGAATAGACCGTAATGTCCCAAAGGAAGCAGTAGCCGTTTTATCTTCCACCGTTCAGTGGCCTCAAGTCGATTTCTTGTATCCTTGTGGCCAGCCTCCCCCATCAGTTCTGCCGCCAGTAATACCGGTGGGTCATCCCAATGGACAGGCCTGACAAAATTCTCAGTCAAAAGTAACTCTGCTTCTGGTCGAACATCCTTTTCCGTCACCCGTCCGGCCTCTACAGTCAACAGCAAACCAGTCCAGTTTAGAATTAAATAATCGAACAAGGTCGGATACATGCCGAAATCGGTATCTTCTGTATCCAGAAAATATCCTTCTTCTCGTAAATTCATCTGGAGAAGTTCTTGGCGCAATTTCCAAAGCTCAAGGTAGGATTCCTTGATTTCAGCTCTTATCTCATCCGGCGTGAGGCGAAAGATGTCTCTTTCTTCTCCCTCAATCACGTCCTTTCTTTGATAATGCGAATACTGCATCAGGAAATTCATAAGTATCTCGGCCTTAAGAATCAAAATACGGGCCCGATAAGGCCCCTGGAGAGGAACTGGTGTAGAAATAAGCTCTTGGGCTGCTTCTCCATAACGATAAAGATGGGCCAAGGACTCGCAGATTCTAAAAAAAGCTCTCCCTTTGACATCATCATCAGTACTTTTTTGGAATACTGACTGGTAAACCTGTAAGGCTTCCTGGAAAGTATCCTTATCAAATAATGCGTCAGCCTTTTCTATCTCTGAAGTCATCCCACTCTGGGCCAGGAAAAACATCAAAAGTAAACTCACCGCGACACATTTGGCAATCTTTTTCATTGATCTCTCCTTTTCGCCCTTATCTGATGGGAAAATAACAACCATATTTCGCAAAAAGCTGAAAAGCTGGCAGAAGAGCTGATGCTGATTATTTAAACTGCCAGAACTTATCCAAATTCATTATATCATTGCTTACAACAATTGCCAACAAAAATCAAGTCTAAGTACTCGACGAGGCAAGAAATCCGAGCTTCCCTTAGCAAGTTGTAGCCGTGCGGATTGTTACCGGTTGCCTGCCCGCTCTAAACCTGGTAACAATCCCCTGACCACCTCTATTTCCTTTGCATAACTCTGGATGTAGGTATAATAAAGATGCATCACGATCGACCATAAACTCAATTAAGCATAATAGGCGGCGCTAATTATGGACTGGCATTGCTTGGAAGTGCAGGATGTGTTCAGGAACTTACAGGGAAGTGAGAAAGGTTTGTCCTCTCTTGAAATCAGGCAGAAGCGTGAAAGATACGGCAAAAATGAGATAGAAAGCGGAAAGAAAATCTCCTGGGTCAAGATATCCATCTCGCAGTTCAATAACTTCCTGGTTGCTCTGCTGGTCATTGCCGCTCTCATCTCATTTTTCATCGGATCGGTGGTGGATGCTTCCCTGATTGTACTCATTGTCTTTCTGAACGGTATTTTTGGTTCCATTCAGGACTACCGGGCCGAGAAGAGCATAGAGGCATTAAAGAAATTGTCTGTGCCCAAGGCGAAGGTCATCCGAGACGGTGAGAGACAAACAGTTGAGAGCACCGATCTGGTACCCGGAGATATAATTCTTTTAGAGCAGGGCGATTGCGTTTCTGCCGATGCCCTAATTGTGGAATGTGATGACCTCGCTGTGGATGAGTCGTTGCTCACTGGCGAGAGTCTATCCGTAGAAAAGAGAAAAGGAGTAGTGGAGGCCTCTACCCCTCTGGCCGAGAGAACCAATATGCTGTTCAAGACCACGAACGTTGCCAGAGGCAGAGTTCGAGCAGTAGTTGTGGGGACCGGGATGAATACAGAAGTGGGGAGGATAGCAGCGGAAATACAAACAGCCGAAGAAAAGAAAACGCCATTTCAAAGCGAGATCAATACCCTGGGTAGGAAGATCGGCCTAGGAGTTCTGGCTATTGTGGGAGTGGTAGCGGCGATAGAATTGTCGGCGGGAAGAATGGATGTCGTCCCCATATTCCTGGTGGTCATTAGTCTGGCGGTAGCTGCGGTTCCAGAGGGTCTTCCGGCAGTGCTTACCCTCTCGCTGGCGATAGGTTCCCGCAGGATACTGAGGAAAAGAGCTCTGGTACGAAGACTTTCTGTGGTTGAAAGTCTGGGTTCTGTGGACGTCATATGCACGGATAAAACCGGAACCTTAACCGAAAATATGATGACCGTCGAGAAAATATATTCTCAAGGGGAAGTCTATTCCGTCTCGGGAGAAGATCTCGAGGGAAAAGGCACTTTTCAAGTAAATGGGAGAAGCACAGATCCGAAAGAGCTGGAGATGGTTCTGAAATGCGGTATGCTTTGCAATAACACACAGAAAACAAAAACAGGATATTTGGGGGACCCAACTGAAGTAGCCCTTCTCATAGCTGGGGAAAAAGCCGGCCTGGACAGAGTTGAGTTGGAGAAAAACTACCCCAGAGTGAGTGAAATGTCATTTACTTCCGAAAGGAAAAGAATGACTACTATCCACACCCACAGGAACACCAGAATCATGTTTGCGAAAGGTGCTCCGGAAGTGATTTTAGAAAGATGCGATAGAATCCTTGAAAATGGTAAAATAAGAGAACTCACCCCGAAGAAAAAAGACGAAATTTCAGAGAAGACCAACCAGTTTGCAGAGAATGCCCTAAGAGTGCTGGCTTTTGCCTACAAAGCGTCTGACACTGAAGAGGAAGACATGGTATTCCTGGGGCTACAAGCCATGATAGACCCTCCTCGAAAGGAAGTCAGAGGAGCAATAAAGGATTGTATGGAAGCGGGCATCAGAGTGATTATGATCACCGGAGACAATGCCACCACTGCCAAAGCAATTGGAGACAAGATTGGCTTAAGGGTCGCGAATATAATTAGCGGCAAGGAATTGGACAGGTTATCAGAAAGCGAACTGAACAACACAATAAAAACCACCAGTATCTTTGCCAGAGTCTCCCCCTTCCACAAGACAAAATTATTGAAGGCCTTACAGTCACAAGGACACATAGTGGCCATGACCGGGGACGGCATCAACGATGCCCCTGCTCTCAAAAACTCTGATGTGGGAATAGCCATGGGGGGGAAAGGGACAGACGTGGCCCGGCAAGCTTCAGACATGGTTCTCTTGGATGATAATTTCAAAACCATAATGGATGCCATCGAGGAAGGAAGAGGCATATTTGATAACATGCAAAAATTTGTTAACTACTTGCTTTCGGCCAACACCGCAGAAATCTTGGTCGTTTTCTTGGCCTCTGTTTTTAGGCTTGGACTTCCCCTCACAGCAGTTATGATTCTCTGGATAAACCTGTTAACAGACGGACTGCCTGCTTTGGCTTTAAGTGTTGACGCCAAATCCAAATTCATCATGGAAAGAAAGCCAAGGAAGAAGAGCGAAGGAGTGATTGATAAGAGGATGGTGTATTCGATAGTTACTATGGGAACGGTAATGGCCATCATAATTCTGGCTATGTTTGGGCTCTCTCTATTTAATATGGCCAGAGCTCAGAGCGTAGTTTTTACATCGCTGGTAGTTTTCGAACTGGTGAGGGTGCAGGCCGTGAGATCCAGGTATAAAATAGCCTTCTTTACCAACAAATGGCTGTTGATGGCGATATTGTCTACCGTAGTTATACAGATTGTACTCCTTTACTCTCCGTTGAACACCCTGTTTGGATTGGTTCCTCTCGGTATCAAGGCCTGGTTAATGATTCTTGCCGGGTTAGGGATATTTGCCCTTTGCACGTGGGCCCTGGGGAAAGTAGAAAATAGGCTTTTTGGTCCCCTGCATTGAAAAGCCGTTCCAGGATGAATAAACACTATCATAAATATATGATGAGACAAAACTCCCCTAGCAATGTCAATCCGGAGACCGACCTTACCGTAATTCTGCCCACTCTGAACGAGCAGAACACCATCGGTGGGCTATTAGGCGAGTTAGCCAAAAGATATCCTGGATGCTCGGTAATTGTGGCCGATGATGGCTCCAGTGACAATACTCAACTGATAGTCCGCAACTTTGAAAGCAGGAACAGCACAATGAGTATCCACTTTCTGGATAGGACTAAGAGAAGTCCCAAGGGTTTAACTGCCTCCCTCCTGGATGCGTTCGCTTTGGTGAGAACGAAATATTTTGTAACTATGGTATATCGGTCCCCAGAAATAATATATACTAAGAGAGAGGAGGCCAAGATGCCGTTCGAAAGTAAAAGACCAAAACTTGTGCTATCTTCAGAGGAAAAAGAAAAGTTGAGCGTAGTAAGTAAATCACGAACTGAGGCAAAAAGTGCCGTTGAGCGGGCTAAGATGCTCCTTGAGTACAGCCAAGGAGAAACAGTCTCATCTATTGCTCGCCATCTCCATACCAATCGACCAAAAGTGGAGCGCTGCATTGATAAAGCCCCTTATTTTGGTGTGGCAACTGCCTCGCACGATCTGCCCCGAAGAGGAAGACCGAGAAAGATTAGTGAGGAAGCCAGGCTCTGGCTTCTCTCAATGGCTTGTATGAAACCGAAAGAATTAGGTTTTGCCTCAGAGTTCTGGACCCTGGCAGCTCCTGTAAAATACCTGCAAAATACTTGCCTTGAGGTAGGATATCCCAGCCTGAAAAGAATAAGTAAAGGAACCCTGTCAAAGATCTTATCCAAAAACAGCATCAAGCCTCATAAAGTATCTTACTACATTGAAAAAAGAGATCCTCACTTTGATGAGAAGATGGCCCAGATACTTCATGTCTGTAAACAAATTGAGCTTTATCAATCTGAAGACAACAACAACGATATGGTGGCTATTCTCTCCTGCGATGAAAAGCCAGGTAGCGGGGCTATTGGTAGTGTAGCACCTGATCTAAGACCCATCCCTGGTGTACATACTCACTGGAGAAGAGATACCCACTACAAACGACACGGAACCGTCTCTCTTTTAGCCTCCATTGATCTTCTCGACGGAGGTGTGTATGGCAAAGTGTATGAGAGGCACCGAAGCAGAGAGTTCATTGATTTCTTAAGGCACATTGATGGTGTCTATCCAGAAGGTGTAAAGATAAAGATTATTCTTGATAACCATTCCTCTCATGCCTCCCAAGAAACAAAGAGTTACTTGAGTGAGGTTCCGGGAAGGTTTGAATTCATCTTCACCCCAACCCATGCCTCATGGCTAAACTTAATTGAAGTCTTCTTCAGCAAGATGACCCGAAGTTTCCTTAAAGGCATTCGGGTTTCCTCGAAGGATGAACTCAAGTCAAGGATTCTCCAGTATCTTGACGAGGTCAATCAAATGCCCACCCTGTTCAGATGGAAATGGAGAACGGAGGAGGTAACGGTTGCTTAATAATTTCCCCATTGATATGTTAATTAGGAAACATTATACTAGTATGTCTTTCTCATGGACAAAAGAAGATACTCCATACTCTGGTTGCCAAGCAGGAGATGGGAACGATGGCATCCAAAGAGGAAAACTTGCACAACTAATACCCCCACGGAGATTTACAGGTTGGATCACGGCCTTGGTTATGACAAGAAAACACAAGAAAATCAGTGAAATCATTTACTCAACAATAGTATTTCTCCTAATCGCACTGACATTGCTGTTACTTCCCCACATCAACCATGAAAAATACACCAGTAGATTCCCTTCTGTAAGTTCAGTGACGCCGGCAGATATGGAAGCTCTTGCATGGCTAGCAAAACACACTACCGAAAGGGACTTAATCCAAAACAACTATGGTGATGCGGGACTATGGATACCTGCCATAATCTACCGACCAATAACTGACGCTCACGTAAACATAATGTACCTGCATAGACTAAAAGAATTAGAGGGCCCAAAATATGTATATGTCGGTAAGAAATGCGTATATGCTGATTCGTGCCCAAGAGACAATTCAAATCTGCAAAATAGCGAAGATCACCAACTGATTTACTCTAAAGACCAAGTATACATATATAGAATACTACAAGACACAAGCAAGAAATAGATCAGAAATGAGACTATCAAGGGAAAATGGAGATTAAAGGATTAATGATCCGGAGATTGCCATGGCAAAGAATTCTATCATAAGATTAATCATTGTACTGTCGCTGTTAGTAGCTGCACTAATTTGGAAGCCTTTATTCATATTAATAATACCCGGTATTCTACTACTATTTGTACCCTTATTTGAAGAAGAAGTAGAGTTGGCAAATCTACTGATATACGTTGTTGGAATATCATTGAGCTTCTGGGTCTGCTCCTTCTGGTTCCTGAAATTCATACCATTGAGTCTTACAATTTTCTTCATATCAGTAGTAGCCATAACCACATCAATAACTGCATACTGTTTATTTGCAAAAACAAACAAATATAGAATCTCACTAAAATATCACAATTTCATTCTAATTTTAATATTCTTGTTTGTACTTATCCTAAGACTGCAGCCAATGTATTTTGCAATAGCACCGCCCGGAGCAGACATGAGCATGCACACATATATAACACAAATAATAATCCGAGCAAACGGTGTGCCTAATGATTACTATCCGATTTTAGCAATTGACAGGTTTGATTCTTTTCCCGCTGGATTTCACACCCTCAGCGCTCTAACATCTCTCGTGGGAGGAATAGCCCCTTTTAGAAGTACCTTCTTGATAACTTGCATAACATACACCTTGGTGACTCTGTTCTTGTATGTGTTTTTGAATAGATTTGTTTCATGGCCATTTGCTCTCATCTCATCAATAGCGTTCTCTTTTTTCACCGAAAATCCTCAGGGTTTTACTTCATGGGGTGGGAATCCAACAATACTTGCCATAGCATTTCTCATCTTATCTATCTCACTCTTGGATAGAATGAAAAGCAATAAATGGAATATCTTACTTACAGCGATTGCTTTTGTATCAATCATGTTAACTCACACACTCATATTTATTCAGACAGTATATATATTTGGAGTCTCATTTTTAGCTTATTTCTTGCTGAACAAAGAATGCCAGAAAAGGAAATGGTTCAAATACTTGTGGCTTACAGCGTTTTTCTTCATTATTGTCTCAGCCTATCTGTTCACCTTTGAATTTGGAGTTACAACTCCTGAGACCATAGACTGGATCAAATCGTGGGTGAGAGACGGGGGGCATGTCTGGCATGGGACTGCCTCTAACTTCATTTGGACAATCCCAACCTATATCAAAGGCTACATATTTGGTCACAGCATATTCAAGTACTCTCTAATAATCTGTTCAATAGGATTGATTTGTGCATCTTTTACAAATCTCAAAAGAGCCATACAATACGCAGCCTTCATGGTCATGATCGTACTACTAATACTAAACGCCCAATACTGGGTATTGCCATTTTCGTACGCAATCTACCCAGAAAGGGCAGCCACTATGATAATCATACCATTAAGCCTATTCTTCGCCTACGGTTTAGAAATACCTCTGAAAAAATTGAAAGACGCAAAAATCAATAACATATTCCTATTATCAACTTTACTGAAATATGGCAAGAAAAAGACCGGTTGAATATTTCGCTCCCAAGCATGAAAAAGCCATCAGGATTTTTTTATTAGCTCTTGCGGCTTTAGCTCTGTTGCTAGTCTTAGTTCCTTATGAGGTGTGGAAGAGTGTTGCTGATTCCCTTGCTTTTGATGGTGAATGCGACAACTGCCCCTGGAAAATCAAGTGTGCCAAGATAGAGTTGCTGATATTGTCTGCTGTTTTGATTCTAATAGATATTCGCTATAGAAAACGCGGTAAGTTATTCATCCACCTCTCAAACAAACTGAAAAAGATCAAAAGAACACGATTAATTCTCATTTCGTTCCTCATCCTCTTTGCTCTATTCACACAAACAAAAATACTTGGCTGGAATGACCAGTCAAGATTTGCTACCGTTGAAGCTATTGTACACAATCATTCGCTCATAATTGATGATTGCTCTAAGTTTCTTACTGGTACAGGAGATAAGTACTTGTATCAAGGGCATTTCTATTCTGATAAACCGCCCATTTTATCAATCTATGCCTCAATATTCTATTTCACACTAAAACCTTTCATCACTTTCAGCAGCAATATGGCAATATCCGTATACTTGTTAACACTGATCACAATAGGAGTTATTTCATCACTGGGCTTAGTCTATTTCTACAGAATATTGAGATATTTGAACGTAGACGATGACTGGTCAATAATACTAACACTTGTTGCAGGTACAGGAACCTTAGTGTTGCCCTTTTCTATGGTCTTCATCAACCATGTACCAAGCGGAGCATTATTAACCATTAGCTTTTATTATCTGCTAAAAATTAAAGAAGGAATGAAAAATGCAATAATTGCCGGATTCTTAATGTCACTAGCAGGAAGCATTGACGTAACTGTTTTCTTATTCATTCCATTTGCCCTCATCATATTCTTGAAAGAACCATTCAAGCTAAAAGCAGCTTTCGCGTTGTCAACAATACCTTCAATAGTAATTTATTTGCTTCTTAACCTATATACATCCGGCAACATAATGCCTCCAGCAGTCAACCCAGAACTATGGGATTATCCAGGATCTGCATTCAGCCAAGAAGACCTTACCGGACATGCAACACACCACAACCTCTCAGGACTACTAATATACATATTCCACATGATCATTGGTCATAGAGGCCTATTATCCCACACACCGATCCTACTGTTTTCCGTATATGCCCTAATAATAATCTTCAAAAGACTATCAAAACACAAGAAATATTATCTATACATCACACTTGCATCAACAACATTCATACTCTTATATGTATTCCGTTCAAACAACTACAGTGGTGGCTCATTTGGAATAAGATGGTTTGCTTCAATTATGCTACTGCTATGTCTACCGCTAGGACAGATAAGAAATGAAATAAGAGATTCAAAGATCATAAGAAGATTATTTCTCACTCTTGTTTCAATCTCAATATTCTTTTCTGCTCTGGGCACATTCAACCCTTTTGTAGATAGCAATGAAACAACGAACACCCTTCTTAACAGCATATATTTAGTAACAAATTCGACAACGTTTTTTCGAATTAGACTACTGCTGGCACTAATAGTAATCTACTACATATTTTGCGAACTTTGGAAGAAACTGAAATAAGCCGTGAGTGCCAACTCAAAAGCTCTTGTGTTTTCCAGTTTTGGCCGGGCCAAGAGACTGTCACACCAGTTCGGCCGGGCTGATAACCAAGAGTCCGTAAAATTGACGAACTCTCGACGAGTACTATCATAAATATATGATGAGACAAAACTCCCCTAGTAATGTCAATCCGGAGACCGACCTTACCGTAATTCTGCCCACCCTGAACGAGCAGAACACCATCGGTGGGCTATTAGGCGAGTTAGCCAAAAGATATCCTGGATGCTCAGTAATTGTGGCCGATGATGGCTCCAGTGACAATACTCAACTGATAGTCCGCAACTTTGAAAGTAGGAACAGCACAATGAGTATCCACTTTCTGGATAGGACTAAGAGAAGTCCCAAGGGTCTAACTGCCTCCCTCCTGGATGCATTAGCTTTGGTGAAAACGAAATATTTTGTCGTTATGGATGCGGATTTTCAACATCCTCCCGAGAAAATCAAGGAAATACTGGATAGACTTCGCCAAGGACCCAAGTTGATTATAGCCAGAAGAGAAGTTCGGCTCGATTTTCCCTGGCATCGCCGCCTGATCTCGAGAATTGGCACCCATCTGGCGCGCTTCATTTTAAGGGAAAAGATACCGTGCTCTGACCCTCTTAGCGGCTTCTTTGGAGGTGAAATTGACTCCCTGAGAGACTATCTTCTGACCAGGGATGGATTTCGCCAGCAGGGATTCAAGGTACTTTTCGACCTCCTGAAGAAACTACCGCCTCACTTTTCCTTTGATGAGATAGGGTATGAATTTGCTCCCCGGGCGGCTGGGAAGTCCAAACTCGGATTGAAACAGTCTTTTTCCTTTCTTCTTTCCTTGCGTCTTGGGGAAGAACTTTTGCATCAGGTAACTTCCCTTCAGTTTGTGAAGTTCGCCCTGGTAGGACTTTCTGGGGCTATAGTGAATCTGGAGTTGCTTTACATCCTCACTGAGATGGTCGGAGTTTACTATATCACCTCAGCTCTCATCTCGGTCGAGGTGTCCATAATCTCAAATTTTCTCCTCAATAATTTCTGGACCTGGAGAGCAAAAGCCGCCCCCGACATATCCCATTTGGTAGTATGCTTGGTCAAGTTCCAGGCCGTATCAACAATTGGTCTTCTGGCCAACCTCGGTATTCTCTGGCTATTAACCGAATTAACAGGTGTTCACTATATGTTTTCCGAAATCGTGGCCATCGGGGTAGTTGCCTTCTGGAATTTCTTGGCCAATGAAAACTGGACCTGGAAAGGAAAATAATCACCAGAGCCCCATAGGGCCTTCCGGGTTCGGGCCTCCTAAACCCTTACCTCATCGACTTCTTGCGCAGAGAATAGACAGCTATCCCCTGGTGGTCAAACTGGTGCCTTACGGTTGCCTCCTCAGCCAGAGAGGCAAGAAAGTCCTGAGAGCTCCTCCCCTCACGAAGAATCAGAATGAACTCGTAGTAATCCTCAAGTAACTGACGAAGCAGTAATGGGCTTCCTTCTTTGATCGGAATGATCTGAGCCCCTCTCGGCTGGTAATATCCTAAAGGTACGGAGAACCTCGAGGGAAAGACAACAACAGGCTTGTCCTCTGCTATACTCTCCACCTTTCTGGCAATTCTCCTCCAATTCCTCTTAGTGTCCACTGTGTAAACTCGGTATGAACCCACCAGATTAGCCAGCAGTAAGGGTACCAGAAACCAGACCAAGACTTTGTTTGCCAAGGTCAATCCAAATCGTTGGCAGACTTTTCCTGAAAGAGTAACCAGGCCAATTGAAGTGATTAGGGCAATTTCCGGTAAATATACTGAGGCCTGTCTTAAGCTGAATATGGGAACCTGAACCACAGAGATGAGAAACATTATGGCGGGCACAAAGCAGAGTACGGCCAGGAGAGTCTTGAAAGTAGTCTTCTCCCAGAAAGACCGCAGGAGTCCAACTGTGAAAGTTAGACCCCCAATAACTCCCAAGAGGGCATAAATAAGGTAGGTCGGTACGGAACCCAAAACACTGATCAACTGGGTCACTCGCAGGTGCATAATCTCAATACCCAACAGAGAAGTAATGGCTGATATACCCCAGCCTAAGGTAGGAGGTTCCATCCAGGAAATCTGTTGCCAGTCTAACCTTACCAGAGCATTAGGTGCCCAGGGAATATACAGACAAAGGATCACCAGATAGCTCAAAATGACCATTTTCAGTTTTTTCCTGTCCCTGAAGGAAGAAAACCAGACAAGAAAAAAGAACAATTCCGCACCAAGAAGGAGTATCCCCAAATAGTGAGTGTAAATTAGCAGGGTCGAGACTAAGACATAAAGGATAGAGTACCTTTTCCTTCCGTTGGACAGAGACTTGTAGAAAAAATAGGCAGAAAGAAGTATCAGCAGGGAAGTCAGGGCATACATCCGGGCTTCCTGAGAGTAGTACAGAGCCACCGGATTTGCCAGAATAAGAAGGGAAGAGATTATGGCTGTTTTTCGGTCAATTAGTTTACTACCCACATGATAAGTAGAGATAACAACCAGAACCCCGCAAACCGCTGAAAGTCCCCTCAGAGACGCTTCACCGGTTCCGAATAGCCCCACCCAGAAATGCAAGATAAAGTAGTAAAAAGGGGGATGAGCATCACCCCAGTTACTGAAGAATAGGTAATTCTTCAGGTGAAGCCCGGGGATGTCTTTGCTAATCTTCAGACTAAAAGCCTCGTCCAACCATATGTTTTCTTGACCAAGTTGGAAAAATCGGCTCAGAGAACCGGCAAGGATAAGAAAAATGAGAAAATAGGGTATCTGGGAAAGAATCTTCTGTCGGCTAAATGTCTCCTTATTCAACTCTCGTCTCCGTGCATCAGAAAGTGACAGGATTTCCTGGTCAATGCCATTATACCAGACTTCATCCCTGCTAATTCCATATTAGCCGATTTGACCAATTAGTCAAAGTACCTCCGGTGCTCTGCTCAACGGGAACCAGGAAAGGCCACATCAGTCACTTGACTACCGGACACCAGCTGAGGTATACTTTGATAGTAGAGACTACAAAAACAGACTTAACTGTAACTTAACTTTGGTAAATTAGTGTCCGACTAACGGGGTCCACCCCATACAAGGTTTAGGCTCATGAAGTGCACAAGGAAGCTTCTGATTGTGACACTCGTATGTACGGTGATCTTGGTAGTGGCGATACTGACAGTGGGCTTATCGAAGGGAGTGGTGAAGACGATCCTGCGTAAGATCGGACTAACATCAGCACTGAAGAACGTTCTACAGAAAACAGGACTAGGTAAGCTGCCCGTTCAACGGACAGCAATTATCTCACCCGATCGCCTCGGCGCTCGTCGACAGATAGTGGCCACCATGCATGAGGCGCTAGAGCGAGGTGATTTTGAGCGGGCGGCCTTGTTGAATTCTATTTTGGCTCAGGAAGCATTTCAGCGAGCCTACAGGACCCTAAAAGCTTGGGAAAAACTCCGAGATCTCGAGACCGGTCTCGTGCCCAGAACCACTCATCCCAAGATGGCCTATTGGAATGCCAAAGATACCGCCGCCGACTTGTTCCCCTTTTTATTGTTGGCAGCTCAGTACCTGGACAAAGACAGCGAACAGCTATGGCTTGATACCCTGGCCAAGGAACGGGAAATCTGCGGGTCTATGCCCGGGACAATACATTTCCGGCCAACCAGGTTAACAACCGAGGATTCATGGCAGGTAATCTTTGGTGCCTCCGAATATGCTAAGGACGGTTTGTTGCCGGTCGTCGAGCGTTCTGGCCGGGGACCTTGGTTTGTGCGTCTGGAAGAGATCGTACAAGCCCTCATTGACAAAGCCCACGTCGAGACCCCAGCAGGCAAGATTTGTTCCTCCAGTACCGAGGTCAACGGCGAAATGCTCCAAGTTCTTTCCCGACTCTACTGGGCAACAAAAAAGGAGGAGTATCTACGAATGGCCGAACGTATCGCGGAGGCCTATCTCTTTCACGTGCTTCCAAACAATCAGTATCTGCCGGCCAACGATTGGAACTTTCCTCAAGGAGAACCAGCCAGTTCATACTTCCGCTTTCGAGACCATGGTAATGAGATAATTGCTGGTCTGGCGGAGCTGTACTTCTTGGAGAAAATGCAAGGGCGACCCCAGGCTGCTCGTTACCGGGCAGGGCTGAAGAGACTTCTTGATCTTCTTCTCGTGGTCGGACGAACCGAGGATGGTCTCTGGTGCAATACTGTTGATGTCAAAACTCACCAACCGCTTGATCAGAGAGTCGTGGATACTTGGGGTTACATCCTTAACGCTTACCAAACCTTTGATCTGGCTGAGGGTACTTCTATTTATGCAGATGAAATCAAGCGCACCATGCGCGCTGTGGCCGCACGCAAATCCTTCCCCTGGGAAGGAGAGTCTCATGATGGATACGCTGATACCCTTGAATCAATGTTATATCTACTACCCTGGTTTGATATTTCAGAATGTCACTACTGGGTGGACGACGAGATTGAAGTAATGTTTGCCATGCAGTCTGCTTCTGGATTTGTCAGTGAGGGCTATCTCGACGGAAATTTCATTCGGACCTCACTTTTGTATGCTACTTATAAAACTCAAGGTGTTATGGTCCATCCATGGCGTGAAGACGTCCGTCTTGGTGCCGCATACGATCGTGATAAGAAATCACTCTACGTTTATTTGAGCTCTGATGCTGCATGGGAAGGCATTCTGAGGTTCGATGTGCCCCGACACCGCACCATCTGGAACCTTCCTTTTCCCTATCCGCGTCTCAACGCAACCCCCGAATGGTTTATCGTTGATCCGGGGAGAATCTATACTGTAGTTAATCTGAATACCGGCGAGGAATCCTGGCTCTCCGGGCGATCCCTTAGCCAAGGGCTACCCGCAGCTCTGAATAAGAAGGACTTCCCACTGCGCTTGCGGGTATCGAAGGAATAGTCAAAATGCAGATTCTTTCTGGGTTCGGATTAGCCCTGGAACAAAATGACCAATCACTAGTTTCTCCAGAGACTTAACCCCGTTACTTGGTTTGAGATTTCCTCCAAAAAAGAGTATAATAAGAAAGGAAGTTTTTAGTTGAGGGATTAAATGAAGCTAGTTGTTTTTGTACTTAACCAAGAGGAATTTCTGGAAGACGTGTTGGAGGCATTCGTAGAGGCCGGAATCACCGGAGCAACTATACTGGATTCTGAGGGAATGGGTAGATTTCTAACCTATGATGTTCCTCTTTTTGCTGATTTCAGAGAGTTTATGAAAGGCAACAAGCCTTATAATAAAACCATCTTTTCGGTAGTGGAAAAGGAGGAAAAAATTAAGATAGTGGAAAGACTCATAGAAAAAATATGTGGAAGTTTATCCGAGCCCGGGACGGGAATTCTTTTCACTATACCAGTAGATTATGTCAAAGGGTTAATTAAGGAGGACGAATAAAATGGTCAAACTTTCCCAGCTCCTGGATCCCCAGTGCATCAAATTAAATCTTGAGGCCAGGCGAAAAAAAGATACCATCCAAGAGATGGTAGATTTGCTTTCCCAAGCCGGCAAAATAAAAGACTCCCAAAAAGTGCAAGAGGAGATCATCCAAAGAGAAAAAATGGGAACTACCGGAATAGGGGAAGGAATCGCTATACCTCACATAATGACAGACCAGATCCACCAAACAACAATGGCCTTTGGAAGAAAAAAAGAGGGGGTAAAATTTGATTCCCTTGATGAACAGCCGGCCTGCCTCATTTTTCTGTTAGTGGGTCCTAAACAAGATGCCCGGCTTCATTTGAAAATATTATGTGGGCTCTCCCGTTTTCTCCATAACCCCCAGTTTAAGAAGTCTCTGTTGGAGACCCAGGATGAGAGGGAGATAATCAGAATTTTCCAGCACCAAGAAGAAAAGGAAAATTAATTATGGATGTCTTTTTAAGGTGGAAGATAGTAAGAATAATTCTTACTACTGCCTATCTGATGGTAGGTTGGATCTTGTTTACCGGTACTCTGGCTCTATTTTCTATTTTTCTCGGACTTATCTTTTCCTTCTGTATAGCTTTTTTCACCTATAATATCTTCATAGAAGAGAAAGAAGCAGCCAGACGAGCTCTCTTACCCCGGATATATCTTTTATTGGTCTATCTTGGTATTTTGGTATTCAAGATTTACCTGGCCAGTTTTAAGATGAGTCTGGCGGTAATAACGGCCAATATAAATCCTCGAATAGTTCACTTTCGCACCCGGTTGAAGTCAGAATTAGCCAGAGTAGTCCTGGCTAATTCAATCACTCTTACTCCGGGAACTCTGACTCTAAATTTAGATGAGGATCATCTAATTGTTCATTGGTTAAATGCAAAAACTACTCATTCTCATTATGCGGGTAGATTAATCAAAAGTCATTTTGAGGCCTGGTTGAGGAGAATATGGATTTGAGTATTCCGGTTTTAGATGTGGTCATTTTTGTACTGATGGGCATCTCGGTTATAAGCATGGTTAGGGTAATTATCGGGCCTACTCCCGAGGATAGACTAATTGGGCTTAATCTTGTGGTGGCCCAGGTTGTGGGAATCCTGGTGGTAATAGCGGTGAAATTTGACCGGTCGATTTATTTAGATGTAGCTTTGGTTTATGCCATACTGGGTTTTATTGGAATATTAGCTATTGCCAAATATCTTGGAGGCAGACAGTTAGGGGAATGATTTTACTGGTATATGCTTTTCTAAGTATGGGTATATTTTTCGGGGTCCTGGGGAATATAGGAGTGCTGAGATTTCCCGATGTTTACACTCGTCTTCAGGCTTCTTCCAAATGCAGTGTTACCTCTTTACTTTCCATATTTATAGCCCTAATGCTTCTAAAAGGTCTCACTCCCATGACTCTGAGAATTCTGGTTATCACCATATTTTTTCTCATAAGTAGCCCCGTTGCCTCCCACGTCATCGGGAAAAGAGCCTGGAAGCAAGGAATTGCCCCCTGGAGAAAAAAACCTGAAAGCAGAGATTGAAATTAAAATGGGGTTTTGGCTATGTTTTGAGCTTTCACCAGGACACGCTTATGACTGAGTTAATTCTTATCTTACTTATTCTCTTGGGAATTCTCTCCTTGCAGTTTAAGGACCTTTTAAATGCCGTGATCTGTCTGGCAGTTTTTTCTCTCCTTTCCTCCTTGCTCTTTTACTACCTGCACGCTCCTGATGTGGCTATTGCTGAGGCAGCAGTGGGAGCAGGAGTAGCTACCGTTCTTTTTGTAGTAATTATAAGTAAGACCCAAAGGAGAGAGGAATGAAATTAATTGGAGGGGTACTTATTTTCCTAGCTCTTGGATTACTGCTGGTTAAAGGAATTGATGCCAACTTAATTCCTCCCTCCACTCTAAAGGACTATTTTGTTGAGCAGGCGGTAACGGAAACAGGAGCTATAAATCTCGTATCTTCCGTATATTTGGACTATAGAGCATTTGATACTCTGGGCGAAACCATTGTTTTACTTTTAGCTGTTTCCGGAATCATTATGCTTTTTGAGACAAAAAGATGAGAGAATCAGAAATAGTCAGCTTAGTTTCCAGGAAACTTGCTCCTTATATCCTTTTGTTTGGTCTTTATTTAATCTCCCATGGACATCTTTCCCCGGGAGGAGGGTTTCAGGGAGGAGTAGTACTGGCCTCAGGAGTAATCCTGCTCTGGCTCAGCCGAGGCATTGCCTTAGCCCAAGAAACCTTTCCTCCGGAAATATTGGTCCTGGGTCAAGCAGTAATGTTTTTACTTTTTCTTCTTATGGGACTTGGTGGTTTGATGTTTGGTGGGTATTTTCTGGAGAATTTCCTTCTCTTAGGTAAAGCAGGAGAGGCACCCGGTGGGGAATTCATATTCTTCCTCGATATGATTATAGGTCTTAATGTGGGAGCGGGGATAACTCTTATTTCTTTTTATCTTTTAAGATAAAGAAAAGGAAAAGCTTATGAGTATTTATCTGATAATTATTCTCTTTGTTCTGGGAGCATGGGGAATGGTTGGAAAGGATAATCTCATTAAAAAAGTTATGGCCTTGAATATCCTCAACAGCGCCATAGTTATTCTCTTCATTTACTTGGGTTCCCGCAGTGGATCAACTGCTCCCATTATGGAGGAAAAGGTAAAGGCGGTTCCTGTAGATCCTCTGCCTCAAGCATTAATGCTTACCGCTATAGTGATTGGAATTTGCCTCACCGCTCTGGCCCTATCTTTAATTTTGAGAATTTACCATCGGCACGGGACTTTGAGTATTTCTCGCATAGAGGACTCGATCAAAGAATGAATAATTTAGTTATTCTTCTTATTTTCATTCCTTTCCTAGCTTCTTTATTAAGCCTTCTGAATAAATATTTCCCTTATCTTCCCTTAGCCAAATTAGTTAGCCTGGGGGCAGTGTTTACCTCTCTCATTGTTCTGGGATTTCTCTTCCCTGTTGTTTTTGCCGGACAGGTCATCGATTATCCCGTGGGGGGCTGGAGAGAACCGGTGGGAATTAGTCTTTATATGGATGGCCTGGCCTGGATTACCTCTCTGATAGGAATGCTTATTGCCCTACTTGCTCTGGTCTTTGCCGGGGGTGAAGAAAAACATCAGCATAAATTTTACTTTTTCTTTTCAATCCTCTTGGGAGGCATGGAGGGGGTTATACTCACTGGCGATTTGTTCAATATGTTTGTCTTCTTTGAAATACTGTCAATAGCTTCCTATATTTTGATTGCTTGCCCGGGAAAGGACAAATCTATCCTAGCCAGCTTTAACTATCTTCTTATCAATTCTCTGGGAATGGGGTTCTTTCTTTTGGGTATCGCTCTTTTGTATCAACAAACAGGCCTTCTCTCTTTGAGAGAGATGGCCTGTTTGGGTGCCCAGATTGACAGAGGCTCCCCTATGTTTACCCTTTCTCTGGTTTCTTTAACTGTAGGAATAGGAGTCAAAGCAGCATTCATTCCCCTGCATACCTGGCTTCCCGGTGCTCACGCCTATGCCCCTCATTCGGTTTCAGCAATCCTCTCGGGAGTAATGATCAAGGTATCTTTTCTAGCTATATGGCGCATATTAAGACTCTTTCAAAGTACTAATTTACAGCATTTGTTGCTCTGGATCGGAGCTTTTACTGCTCTTTTAGCCGTTATCTGGGCTATAGCTCAAAATGATAGCAAAAAACTTCTGGCTTATCACTCAATTTCGCAGATGGGATTTATCATAGTTAGTTTTGGTGCAGCTACGTCTCTTTCCCTTACGGCCTCGTTTTACCATTTGCTCAGTCATTCTTTATTCAAGAGTCTTTTGTTTTTTTCCCTAGGGACAGTAATATACGCCACCGGAAAAAGAAATATTGATGAACTAAGAGGTCTGGGAGGGAAAATGCCCCTGGTGGGTCTAGGCTTTCTTATAGGTGCTCTTTCTATCTCCGGAATTCCTCCCTTCAACGGATACGTGAGCAAAAACTTAATTTCTATTTCCCTCAAGGAAGAACATTTTTTTATTTATTTTCTTATTTTTCTGACCAGCGTGGGTACGGTAGCTTCTTTTACCAAACTATCCCTAATTTTTAGAGGAAGAATGATTAAAGAAGACTCTTCCGAGAAAGGGCCAAAAAACGTAGAAAAACAAGATGAAAAGCTCTCGGAGACTAAGATAAAGAATTTGAAAAGGCCACCCAAAGAAATGTTAATTCCTCTTTTTGTCCTTTCCGCTCTTTGTTTACTTACCGGTTTATTTCCCAACACGGGAGCAGGAATAATTTCTAAACTTGTCTTAGGAGAAAGTATAAAAGTGAACTTAGCGGTTTATTCCCTGCCGAAGTTGGTCAATAGTCTAATTATTCTGGGTTTAGGTTTTACGCTTTATCTTTTAATCAATAGTTTAAAGGGCAAAAAAGTTCTTAAATACATTAGAAATATAAGACCTGGCCTTAATGGGTCTCTTTTACTCCTAATAGTAGGATTTATGTTTTTCGTTTTTCTCCTCTCAATCTAATGACTAAACACCTCATCATAATCCTCGCAATAAATTCAGGGCCTGGGGCAAGGTAGGAATACCGGCTCTTCCTCCCAATTTAGTACAGTTTAAAGCCGCTACCACGTTAGAGAATCCGGCTATTTTTCTTATATCCCACCCCTGCAAAAGCCCGTAAATAAAAGCTCCGTGAAAAACATCTCCGGCGCCGGTGGTATCTACTACCGCTACCTTTAGACTAGGTTGGAAAAAAGCCTCATCTTTTGACTTACAAAAACAACCTTTTTCTCCCAGAGTGATGGCCACTATTTTAGGACCCCAGGAAAAGATTTCTTTGGCCGCTTCTTCAGGATCATTTTTATGGGTCACTTTAGTGGCTACCGACCGGGAAGGAATAACTATATCGGCCAGTTTTATTAACTCCTCAATCCCTGGAAGAATGATATCCGCATCGAGAACAACCGTAATTCCCTTCCCCCGGGCCTTTTTAGCGGTCCAAATGGCCACCTCAGCCTCATTACCGTCAAGATGAAGGATCTTCCCGCCAAGAATATAATCTTGATCAAGCTCGGAGATTTTCAAGGGAGAGCGCTTGCCCTCTGTCCAGAGGATAGTCCTGGTTCCCCTTTCTTTTTCTACTATGACAAAGGCAAACAAAGAGGGAGCTTTTTTGTCTATAATCACCCGGCTGGTATCTACTCTCTCTTCTTTCAACCCCTGGAGGATAAACTTTCCAAAATCATCCCCACCCACCTTGCCCACGTAACCCGTAGTAATACCAAAACGAGCCAGAGCGACTAAAGCGGTAGCCACTGGTCCACCCCCCTGCTTACTAAACTTGGGTATACGTGTCTTCTCATCTTGCTCAGGAAAGTGGGGAAATAAGGCCAGATAATCTACCGCACTAACTCCTAAACCAATTACCTCAGGCTGCATTTTTGTAAGGTGATTCATAGTTGGCCATTAAATAAGTTTGATTACTTCTTCCACTTTTGCCTGGTCATGAACAATGTGGCCAAGAGCCAAAAGCATACCCTTGATATTCTGCCTTCCCCATACATTTCTTCCCATACATATTCCCCCGGCCCCGGCCTGGATTACCTCATATACTCGTTGGAGGAAATCTTTATCTCCCCGGGTTTTAGGACCACCGGCGATAACCACAGGTATGGGGGTAGTAAAAACTACTTCTTTAAAAGTATCTATACTTCCGGTATAGTGAGTTTTAATCACATCGGCGCCCAGTTCAGCTCCTAATCTACTGACCAGCTTGATCTCGGCGGCGGCCCTTTCCTCATCGTAATCCTTTTCTTCTTGAGCATAGTGGTATTTTAATACATAAGAGGGAATCATCTCCGCCATAAGAGGAAGACCCCATTCAAGACAAGTGGTAGCTACTCTTCCCAGCTTTCTTAAGAGTTCATCCTCATTTTCGGTGCCTACAAATACGTTAATCACCACCATATCAGCTCCCAACTTCAGGGCATGCTCAACCGTAGTGATGAGATCAATTTTCTCCAGATGAGATCCCAATTGGGTATGGGTACCATCAATTCTTACTATGGTAGCCAAATTGCCGATGACCTCCTTGACCCTTCTCAACATACCCGGGCTAATCAAAACAGCATCAGTGGAAGTCTGGGAGATTATACTAACCAATTCCTTCAAATTCTCTATACCTTTCACCGGCCCTGAGTAAAGAGCATGATCAATGGGAATAATTACTGCTTTACCCTGGGAGAAAATTCTCCTTAATCTTAAAGCTTTTCCTGTTTCCATTTTTTTATCCTCTTAGGAAATTTTAACTTACCTAAGGGCGACTGAAGTCGCCCCTACCCACGGAGAAAGTCCTTATTCTGTATTGTATCTCAAAAACAAGATCACCACGGTTGCCTTTGGCAACCTCGTGACGCTTCGCGGATTGCTAAGCCTGTTCCGAGCCCAGCGAGGAATCTCGCTCCTCGCAATGACGGGAGAGGGTAGGGGAGGTTTTAACCTCCCATTTTCTTATCCTTACCATTGGTAGCCGCAGGCTTTAGCCTGCGTTTATTGGCGCAACTCGCATAAATTTTTGACCCTGTTATCAATCGGGAGTTATGTATTCAATACCGTAATAATCACACAAAACAGCTAATTCTTGGGAAATATCTCCGAAAGCCATAGCCAGGTGGTGGGAAAAACCGTGTTCTAAGATAAGCTTATTCAACCGCTGATAATTTTTCACCTCTATATCAGCCGCACAGTAAAGCAGTCCTTTAGCTGTTTCTGGCTTATTTTCACCGGTAAAAACCAGCATTTTGAATCTTCCCTTCCTATCTTGAATAAGATTAATCCCAGTCTTTGTTCCATACTGGAATTGACCAATGTAAGCCGGGCCAACCCTTTGTCCTCCCTGCCTATCCGGGCTTTTTTCCACAATTGCCTCATTAACTTTTACTTTCCCACTCATAATCTTTTCTTTTATTTCCGGGGAAACTCTTCCTTCTAATCTCAACTGATTGGGCGCCATAAAATTAGCCATTCCTACTCCGCAATGCCCTAACTGTACTAGAGGAGAATGACCGGTATAATTCACTAGGTCCAGACAGGCGGCCGGTTTTCCGGAAAGAAAAGTTCCTATACTCTGAGCTACCGCCGTGGGCCAATCCCCTTCACAACTTGCCGCGGTAACATCCCTCCTGGAAAGAAGCCAGCTTATGCTGAGACAGGGAGCAATTCCGATATAAGGCTCACCCATTTCGGGCCAACATCTAAAGGCAGCCGAGGTAAAACCATTAGCCTCCACCAGCGAACGAAAAGTATGGTAGAGCCGAGCAGCCTTATAGATCAGCTCATTCTCAACCAGGACGGGTCTGCCCTTCTCCATTTCCTCAGCGGTCTCCCGCACATCCTGCTCATTAAAACTGACCTCTCCTTTATATCCCTTAGCCAATTTTGTCCGATAGGTCTCCATAACCGCGGTCCAGTCTATGGTTTCTATGCGAGTGCCAAATACTTGAGCATAGGCCAGTTGATCGGCACTAGCGGAGTGAAATCCGCCCGGGGCGTCACCGAAACGTCCGAGAAGATCTTTCCTCAGCTCTTTGACCGTAAAGAACACCTGGAGTAACATCTTGAGTTGTTCTTGATACTCTGTATCCTCAGGCCACCCGGCTAAAGGATAAACGTACCGATTTAACCTTTTAGCTACATAGTTATTCATTATCACTCCACACCAGGCATTAGTAGTCCATTCAGGAATTTCCAGCTCTACTTCCAGGGGAGCGGTAAGGATAAGAGGAATCCTGAATAAATAGGGATCGGTGGCCAAAGTTAAGAATGCATTTCCGTTGGGAAAAGCACTGTTAAGAACAATAATGGCCTCTACTCTTTCTTGAGCAAACCTCCTGGCCATCTTAGCAGCTTCATTGGGACCAAAGATTCTTTGAGAGTAAAAAATTGAATTCTCGCTGACGGTGCCTTCCTTCTTGAACTGAGCAAAAAGAACTTTAAACTGATCTTCCACTATTTGTTTGCCGACCGCGCTAAAAGCCCCGATAGCGACAGATACTACTCCTATCTTAGGAGCTTCTTCTTTTGCATATGTTACCTGGTAGCTCATTTTCTATTCCTCCCACCCGGATTAAGATGTAATAGAATAACCTTTTAGTAATGACCGTACTCTTCCACCGCCTCGAAAAAAGCCCGTATATTTTCCCAGGGAACTTCTGGTTCAAGCATGTGGGTAGGAGATATCAACAAACCTCCACCATCTCCTACGGTTTCGATTCTTTGTTTCACCACTTTTTTGACTTCTTTCGGAGTCCCAAAAGGCATGGTGCTCTGAGTACCCACGGTTCCCCAGAAAGCAAGTTTATTTCCGTACTTCTGTTTTAACTTCACCGGGTCCATAGCCTCCGGCTGGACTGGATTGAGTACCTCAATCCCAATCTCGATTAACTCTGGAATTATCTTCTCAATATTCCCATCACTATGATAAGAAATTATCACTTCGGGATTGACTTTTTTGGCCACAAGAATAATACTTCGCATTCTTTCCTTGAACCATTCTCTCCACATTTTCGGGCTTATGAGCATACCTCTTTGGGTTCCCATATCGTCACCTAAATGAATGTGATCTACCCCCGCTTCGGCAAAACGTCGGATCATAAATCTGCGCATTTCAGTAATGAAGTCCAAGAGATAGGCTGCCAAAGCTCTATTTTCCAAAAAATCAAGAAGAAGATTCTCCATTCCTCTGAGCTGCCAGCTCACCTCAAAAATAGTCACCGGCATCATAGCCAGAGCACACAATTCCTGTTTATGAATCTCTTCTACTTGACTCTCAAGATGTTGATGACGATAACCAGCCCGATAATCACTGAAAGGATACTTCTTCAACTGCTCCTTTGTTTTCAAATTACGCATTGGGTAAACAAACCCAAAAAAATGAGTATGTTTCGGGTTCTGAGAAATCGTTGGAATATACCCTACTCCCCATTCCTGGTCAACCCAAGGAGAGGAAGGTGCCCCACCCGACCCCCATTCACCCCCTCCTTGCTCACCGCCCAGAGGGATTAATGCACTTTGGGGAACAGCATTTTTTTCAATAAGAAGATTTTTGCTTATCCAAGAGGACGATTGCTCTCCCAGGTAATCAGAAAAGTCCCGCTTGTACTTAGTGGGAAGCCACCTTACCATTCTCATCTCACAACCAAAGTATTCCAGGGGATTGGACGAACCTGTCCTCTCTTGAATGAGCTTACCAATTTGGTAGGTCCACCATAAACCCTTGGGTACCCGGTCCGGTTTTTGTCTTCTGAGAGCTCGAATGACTCTCCTTCGCGGCGATAATTCATGAAGCATTATTTATTCCCATACCAAAAGATAGTACTTTTCTTATTTTGGATGATTCGAGTTTCTTCACGCTCGAAACTGATCAAGGCACGAAAAGATTCTTTGAAAGTCATTTATTCTTATTTCTTTCGAATGGTGTGTAATATGACGAATATTATGAGCAATACGGCCACAAATGCATCCAGCCAGTAACTGGGTATACCCACCAGAATAAAACCATTTTTGAAGGAGGAAAAAGCCAAAGCCGCCAGACACGTCGCCGGTATACTTCCTATCCCACCTGCAAATGAGGCCCCTCCCATAATGGCTATGCAAATAGCTTCTAATTCTAATCCATAGCCACACTGAGTCATTCCTACCCGGCTCATAAACCATTTAGTGGTTCCCAAGTAGCTAACTCCGGCAAAAGCCGCCAGAGCTGAGGTAATCATAAAACACATTATTTTCACTTTATCAGCTTTCACCCCCAGGGCTCTGGCTGTTTCTTTGTCACCACCCACGGCGAATACCCAATTTCCAAATTTAGTCCGGGTCAAGATAATACTGAAGATAATAGCCAGTCCCAGGAACCAAAAGAACAGTTTGGGAACCACTCCGACTTTTCCTCCCAGTGAACTCAAGAGAAGTGATGGTCCTCCCTTGTAAGAAAAAAAACTCTGCCCGAAAATACCGACTTCGATTCCTCGCAGTATCCACATTGAAGCCAAAGTGGTGATGAAAGACGGTATTTTGAATTTCACAGTGATAAAACCGTTCAAAAAACCGATGAAGCATCCGAAAGCTAAAGCTATAAGGACACTGAGGGGAAAAGGTAAGCCCATGTTGGTGGGGATAGTAGCCAGGAAAACACCCCATCCGTAAACCGAGGCCACGGAAAGGTCTATCTCCCCGGAAATTATCAACAGAGACATACCAATACCCATTATTCCCAGCATCGCTCCGGTGAGAAGTATTCCGGGTAAGATATGCGGGCCAATGAATTGCCGGGAAAAGGAAGTGAAAACTGCAAAAATAATTAGAAGAGCCACCAAGACCCTAAGTTCAAGATGTGTCCATAGGATCTTCCCCGCCAGGCCACCCCGATTCTTCAGAAAAGTTAAACCCTTAACCACTGCTGATTCCCCACTCTCATCTCCGCCAGAACTGTTTGCTATATTAAGTGTTTTTCCTGAGTTTCCTATGCTCGCATCGTTCTGGTTATTCTTCCTATTATTTGCCGGTTACCAATGACAGTTACTACTAACAGAACTCCAATAGCTACTTTGTAGTAGGCTACTGGTATCCCGTATACTGCCATCCCAGTCTGGATTTCTTTGAGTACAAAAGCACAAATAACTGCATTAATTAGACTTCCTGCTCCCCCGGAAAGTAAGATTCCTCCCATAACTACGGAAGCGATAGCCTCCATTTCAAGTCCGGTAGCCACAATGGGGTCCAAATAATGACTATACCCTAAATAAGCAACACCTGTAAAAGCCGCCAGAGTTGAGGTGACCATAAAACAGGCTATTTTCACTTTATCAGCTTTCACCCCCAGGGCTCTGGCTGTTTCTTTGTCACCACCCACGGCGAATACCCAATTTCCAAATTTAGTGCGGGTCAAAATAATACTAAAGATAATAGCCAGTCCCAGGAACCAAAAGAACAGTTTGGGAACCACTCCGACTTTTCCTCCCAGTGAACTCAAGAGAAGTGATGGTCCTCCCTTGTAAAAGGTTGGCTCACCAGAGGTGATACCAGCCACGATTGCCCTCCAGAGTAACAATCCGCCAAGAGTTACAATAAAAGAAGGTATTCGGAGCTTTACCACTAAACAGCCGTTTAGAAACCCGATAGAACATCCACAAACCAAAGCTAGGAGAGCAGCCAGAGGGAAAGGTAAACCGTTGTTTACTGCAGTCAAGGTAATAAAAGCACTGAATACGAAAACCGAGGCCACGGAAAGGTCTATTTCCCCGGAAATTATCAATAGAGACATACCAATAGCTATTATGCCTAACTCTGCCCCGGTAAGAAGCATAAGGTGCAATATACCCAAAGAAGAGAAACCAGTAGCCACATTAGAAAAAATAACATAGAACAATAAAAACACCAGAGGAAAAACTGTTTCACCACGTCCCATTATAGAAAGAATTTTCTCTTTCACCTATCCGCCTCTTCTGAAACTTTAGTGGTACTGCCCGCAGAATTCTTGTTTCCCAAACGTTTACTACCAACCCAAAAGGTTTTCTCTTGTATCCCCCCTGGTTTATTTCTTTATAGCATGCCCTGCTCTGATTACCTCCGTAATTTCCTGGGGCGATGAGTCTTTCTTGGTCAAAGAACATATCTTAATCCCGTGGTCGAGAATTTCAAATCTATCGGCCACATCAAATACGTGATAGATATTATGGGTAATGAATATCACGGAGATGCCCATATTTTTTAATCCTTTTACAAAATCAAGGACTTTGGTAGTTTCTCTAACCGACAAGGCGGTAGTGGGTTCATCCAAAATAAGAAGCTTGGCATTGAAGTATAAGGCTCTGGTTATAGCAACCGATTGCCGTTGTCCGCCAGACAATATGCTCACGCTTTCATCTGCCGATCTCATCTTTATTCCAATTTTCTCCAAATTGGCCAGGGCCTTTTTTTTCATATCTGAAACATCAAGAAGATTGAAAAATCCATATCTTTTAGTTTGTTCTTTTCCTACAAAAAAATTTCTCCAGATGTTCATTGTTTCTATTAAATTTGACCCCTGGTACACTATTTCCATCCCGGCCGCTCTGGCTTCATCGGGAGAGCGGAACCGGGCTTTTCGTCCCAAAAAACTAATTTCTCCCTTAGTTGGCGCATAAACTCCCATTAAGATCTTGACTAAAGTTGACTTTCCTGCACCATTATCGCCTAAAAGTCCTACAATCTCGTGGTAATCAACATCAAAGTCTACATCCTTGAGAGCCACAACTTTTCCAAAAGTTTTATTTAAACCTGTGACTTTAAGCAGAAGTGTTTTTTCTTGTCCTGACATAGTTCATTCCTCCCCAGGTACTTTCTATTAATTAGGGTTTCTTCTGACATCCATAAAAACAGGTATATTTCGTTCTCTGCTAAATAAATTCTGCTTCAAGGATTAAGCACGGACAAAGAAGCGTGGACTTTTCCCTCATCCATAACACCATATTACTCTTAGGTTATGAACCGGCCTTAGCCTGAAAAAGTTTCCCAGGCTAAGGCCGGACTCACATAAGTTAACTGGCGTTCCCGGTCATATTCTTAGACTGCAAGACCAAAGCGAAATAGATCTTCCTGGACAGTTGTTCCTCACAAGTTATCGATAACTCTCTTCTTCTGAAGACTAACTCACTATGGCCTACTGATTTTATCTATATCCTGCCTTGGCGCCGTCCATAACTGTATCTACATTATGTCTATCCACGATAATGGGACCGGTAGAAACTCGTCCGTAGGGATGCACTCCGTATTTCGCGAAGTACAGATATAAGTCTATGAGTGGCAAGAATCCTTGCATGTACTGTTCCTGATCATGAGTTGCAATAATTTTGCCATCTTTGATATCCTGAAGGGTTTCGGGCATCACGTCAAAACAAGCCAGATAAAAATCCTTTCCTGCTTCCCTTCCGAATTCTTTCACCAGACTCACACACTCATGAGTAAAATGAACCGGCGCACAAATGACATCGGTCTCCGGGTGTCTTACTAGATAAGCTCTAATCAGTTCCATGGCCTTGGTAGGATCCTCTCCCACCACGATTTTTTCCAACTCTGTCCCGTATTTCTCCTGGAGAGCTTCCCCAAACGTTTTCAGCCGTGCTTCCCAAACATAGTGGCCCGCCATTGGGTTACAGAGAAGAGCGTGCTTGGGTTTAAATCCATTTGTTTCCTTGATATATTTTATCACCGCTTGAGCGACCTCTACTCCTGACCTCCAGGTATCTTCGCCATAGTAAGTCAGGTAAGGTATCCTCTCATCGGACGGACGAGGGTCCTCAACATTGGCCGCCATCACAGCTACTCCTCTCTCAATAGCAGGTCTGAGAATAGGGTCAAATGTTTGGGGGTCTATTATCGAAGTGACTATTCCGTCGGGATCTGTAGCCACCGCTAATTTTAATTGTTCTATTTGCTTTTTCACATCGGCTTCTGCTGAGAGATGTTTTACTTTGACTCCGTACGGAGCCAGCCATTTAGTGGCATCTTCTATCCCCTTGTAGTAAACCGCCCAGAATGGATTCCCTGGAGTTCCGTGATCAACGTAATAAAAAATGTATTCCTTTTTGGCAGCAGCCCCGACAGTAGTTGAAAGGGTAAGTCCCAAAACTGTTCCGACTGCCAGAGTCATCGCTAATACTAACGCTAGATACTTTAAATGCTTGTTCATTTTTATCTCCTTGCCATACTTCCTCATCAAACTTTTAATACTAATAGACCCACTTTTTCAGGAAAATTTCCGCTTATAAAGACCTTTCCTTGATGTCTTTATAAGCTTTTTTCTCCTGAGCTGAACCGGCCTACTTACTTTTTCACCTCCTTCCAGGCCCTTTATTTAATTTCTTAGAATAGCCAAGATAGGTTGCGGCTGCTCTTCCTATATTCTTTCTAACCATATTCTCTACTTTGATACTACCGGAGACTACTATGGCTTTGGCTAATTTGAAATGTTTTTCTAACTCCTTTTCTGTCTTTCGAAAGGATCGAATAGGGTTTACCACTTGAATTTGCACAATGCCTTCCTTTCTGGCGGAATCAAGAAGTCTTTGAACTTTCTGACGAGAAAGGCCGATTTGACCGGCAATTTGCCCTTGGGTTAGTTCTTCTTCATAATACAATCTGGCTACTTGATATAAAAACTCCACCTCACCCAAGCTCTTTGTGTTTTTCATTGTTTTGAGCATTTGCTATGAGCAAAAATTATCTTAACAGAAAGTTTCCGAAGTGTCAAATTGCTGTTACGTTGCTTGTTTGGTTGGCTATAACGATACTGCACCCATTTCACCTTGGACAAGAAAATGGGAGGCTAAAGCCTCCCCTACCCAAAACCCGAGATTGCTTCGCTTCACTCGCAATGACAGAAAGATAATGC
>AQRW01000171.1 GCA_000402295.1 Candidatus Aerophobus profundus SCGC AAA252-L23 | reverse complement strand
GATACCCAAAGCTTTACGGACCTTACTTTTTAGCAAAGCTTACCTGTTACAGAATCAAAAGTTGTGAAAAGATACAGTAATGTCAAATGTTGAGACCTGACCCCTCTTTCTTAGTTGACAGGAGGGTTATTTTCATTATATTATTTTTATTGTAGGGTACTTAAGAAAATGGCGGTGGAGCCTATGGGAGAAAGACAAACCAGGGGTGATTTCAGGAGTCTACTTAAGCAAAATAAAATGATATTTTTTGATGGAGCTATGGGAACCAATCTGGAAAGGATGGGGATTCCCCCGGGAACGCCACCAGAGATGCTCAATTTTACCGATCCAGAGAAAGTTCGGAAGATTCATCTCTCCTATCGGGAGGTGGGTGCTGATGTGATAGAGACTAATACTTTTGGGGCCAATAGGATTAAGTTAGCCAGGTACGGCCTGGCTAAAGAAGCGAAGGCTTTAAGTCGGGAAGGTGTTTGTATTGCCAGAGAGGTTGCCGGCCNCTGCCTGGTGGGTGCTTCCGTTGGTCCGCTGGGTGCGTTTCTGGCTCCCTGGGGAAAGATATCAGCCCAGGAAGCTCTGGATGTTTTTAGAGAACAGATTGAGGCCGCCTCTGAAGCTGGAGCGGACCTGATAGTAATAGAAACCATGGATTATGTTAAAGAAGCTAAAATAGCTATTCAGGCTGTTAGAGAAGTTGGTAATCTTCCCATAGTGTGTCAGTTTACTTTTCAAAAAGAAGGAAGAACCTTAATGGGTACCGATGCTGCTGGATTGGTCACCACTATTTCTTCTCTTGAAATTGATGCTCTGGGAGCTAATTGTAGCGGTGGTCCAGAGGAGCTTTTAGCTGTAGTGGAGGAGATGGTGCGGATTTGTCCTTTGCCTCTAATTGTTCAACCCAATGCGGGTCAGCCAATATTAAAGAATGGTCAGACCTATTTTCCTCTTTTGCCTCAAGTATTTGCTCTCTGGATGGAAAAAATTGTCCAAAAGGGTGTTAGAATTGTGGGGGGATGTTGTGGAACTACTTCGGAACACATCAAAGTTTTAGTGGATCGACTAAAGCATTTTTCTCCTCCTAAAAGGTCAATTTTGTCTGCTTCCCGGCTTTCATCACGCCGCCGGGTTGTCCAAATTAGCCATAATGAGTTTTCTTTCACCATTGGGGGGAAGATAGATGCTACTGAGAGTCGGGTAAGAGAAGCTCTGGTAAGTCAGGACTGGGATTATTTCAGGAAACTGGTTGATGAGCAACTTTTGTGGGGAATTTCTGCTCTTCTAATCAGAGTGAAGGGAGTAGGAAGTTCGCTAAGAGAAGAGGAAATAGGTAAACTCATTAACCTAGTTCAAGAGGCGACGGATGCTCCCTTGATTTTGGACATCAGGAATCCTTCTTTATTGGAAGAAGCTCTCGGAGAGATGGAAGGAAAATGCTTGATTTTTTGCCCCGGAGAGAATGAAAAAATATTTTCTTTAATAAGAAAATATGGAGTTTCTCAGGCCTTTACTTTTAGAGAGGAGGGGATAAGTGCTTTAAATGCAGATTTGTTCCTTCAGGTTAAGCATTTAGTAGAAAAAATTGGGAAAAATAACATACTAGGGGAGGAAATATTTCTTCATTTGGTTATTTCTTCAGCTTTTTCGTTGTTAGATAACAAATTGTCTTGGTTTTTCCAGCAAATCAAGCAAGAGCTTGGCGCAGGTATTATTCTCGAGCTGAATAACCTGGTAAAGACTTCGGGCAGCAGTCTTTCGGAGGGTGGGTTTTTGGATGAGGTTAATCGCTTGGGGGTGGAAGGCATAATTCTGAAAGAATCCGCCGAAGACTTTTTAATGATAAGGAGGGAGAAGTGAACTTAGCCAGAAGGATTTCCCAGATATCTCCTTCGGCGACTCTGAGTATCAATGCTCGGGCCAAGGAGATGATAAGAGAGGGGAGGTCAGTGATTAATCTTTCATCCGGAGAGCCTGATTTTGATACTCCCTCTTCAATAAAAAAGGCAGCTATCCAGGCTATAAAAGAAGGATTTACCAAATATACCCCGACGCAAGGTGTTCTTCCTTTAGTGGAAGCAGTCAGAGAGAAATTTCAGCGGGATAGTAACTTAGATTACTCTCCCAGTGAGGTGATAATTAGTGCCGGAGCCAAACAGATTCTTTATAATGCTCTGCAGGTTATCTGCAATCCGGGAGATGAGGTAATTATTCCCCAGCCTTTTTGGGTCTCTTATCCTGAACAAGTGAGGTTGGCGGAAGCAGTTCCTATTTATGTTTCACTCAAGGGTGAAGATTGGAGTTATCTCGAGGCTAAGGAGATAGCCAAAAACATAACTCCTGGCAAGACCAAGGTGGTTATTCTTAATACTCCTCATAATCCCAGTGGGGCAGTTTTGAGAAAGTCAGTTCTGGAAAGCATTGCTGAGGTTATCCTTCCCGAAGACATTTATGTTATTTCTGACGAGATTTACGAAAAATATATCTATGAGGGTTCTCATTTCAGTTTTGCTTCCCTGGGTAAAAAAATCAAGGAGAAAACCTTAACCATCAACGGAGTCTCCAAAACTTTTTCTATGACCGGATGGCGAATTGGCTATGCTGGAGGACCGGAGAAACTGATTTCTGCAATGAGAAGACTTCAGGCTCACTCTACTTCTTGTTCTTGCTCGATTTCTCAGTATGCTGCCTTGAGGGCCCTGAAAAACTCTCAAGAGCGGATGGGAGTTATAATGGAAGAGTTCAAAAAGAGGAGAGATTGTATGGTGAGCAGGCTAAATGGCCTAGAGGGAATAAAACTTGCTTCGCCTCCCGGAGCTTTCTATGCATTTGTTGATTTTTCTCCTTATCTGGGTGCGCACTACCAGGATTGGAAAATTAATAATTCTCAGGATTTGGCTAATTATTTGCTTGAAAAAGCTGAAGTAGCGGTGGTTCCTGGTTCTGCTTTTGGTATTGAAGGTTGGGCTCGGCTTTCTTATGCTCTTTCTATTAAGGAGATTGAGGAGGCGATGGACCGAGTAAAGCAAGTTCTGACTGACCTTAGGAAGGGGGATTGAATTAAATGGGTATGACTATTGCTGAGAAAATTCTGGCCGCTCATTGCGGGAATGATAAAATTGAACCGGGAGTTTTTATTGAGCCTCAGGTAGATTTGGCTTTTGGCAATGACATTACTGCTCCCCTGGCTATTAAGAAGTTTAAGGAGTGGGGGGCTACCAGAGTTTTTGATCCCGAGCGAATAGCCTTAGTCCAGGATCATTTTACTCCTAATAAAGACATAAGATCGGCCCAGCAGTGTCAGGTGCTCCGGGATTTTTCCCGTGAATATGGAATAACTAATTTTTGGGAAGTAGGAAGAGTAGGTATAGAACATGTTTTTTTGCCGGAGCAAGGCCTGGTGGTTCCTGGTGATTTAGTAGTCGGTGCAGATTCCCATACTTGTACTGCTGGAGCTCTGGGAGTTTTTGCCTGTGGTGTAGGTAGCACAGATCTGGCTGCGGCCATGATTACCGGGCAACTTTGGATGAAAGTGCCCCATACTATAAAATTTATTTATCGGGGGAAGATGCAAAAATGGGTTACAGCCAAGGATCTTATCCTTTACACTATAGGTGATATCGGGGTAGATGGAGCGACTTATGCTGCCATGGAATTTAGTGGAGAAGTGATTTCTCAGCTTTCCATGGCTGGCAGATTTACCATGTGCAATATGGCGGTGGAGGCTGGGGCAAAAGCCGGAATTGTAGAGCCAGACGAGAATACTCTGGATTGGGTAAAAATGAGAGCCAGAAGAAAATGGAAACTCTATCGAAGCGACAGTAATGCCAGATACAGTGAAATAAAGGTATATAAAGTTGACGAGATAGAACCACAGATTGCTCTACCACCTCTACCTTCTAACGTTGTTCCGGTCAGCCAAGTCGAAGGGATAAGTATTGATCAGGTTGTTATTGGTTCCTGCACCAACGGTCACCTGGAGGATCTTAGATTGGCAGCCCAGCTTTTCCAACACAGAAAGATTCATTCTGGAGTGCGCGTCATAATTATTCCAGCCACTCCCCACATTTATTATCAAGCTCTCAAGGAAGGATTGCTGGAAGTTTTTGTAAGCAAGGGTGCCGTGGTCAGCCCTTCTACCTGTGGTCCCTGTCTGGGAGGGCATATGGGAGTACTGGGCGAAGGGGAAAAAGCTGTATCTACAACTAACCGCAACTTTACTGGTAGAATGGGACATCAGAAAAGTGAAGTTTATTTGGCCAGCCCGGCCGTTGCCGCCGCTTCAGCAATAAAAGGTAGAATTGCTCATCCTCGGGAGATTTCTTAAGCAGCCGGAGCCAGGGAAAATATCCCGAGCCTTTCTTGACATTCCACTCCCAGCGAGGCATATTTTCCTGCAGTGACTTTGATAATCTACCTTAACGAGGTCTTCGAAATGAGGGATAAAAGAGAAATTTCTGTCTGAGCTTCTGAAAGAAGCGAGTTTATTTTCTCTCCGAATGAGAAGGCCGAGCAGTTATCCATATGTCGATTATCGCCGGAGCCAGGGAAAATATCCCGAGCCTTTCTTGACATCTCCGAGGAGGTATGGTAATATCATAACTACCAGCAGATAAAGATAAGATAGGTTTGAGTGTTACCTAAAAGAACGGTGGGGTTACTTATTTGTATAACAAAGAGGAGGAGGGATAAGAAAGGGGGTGAATAAGGAGAGAGAATTCTCCTGGAAAAAATAAAGAGAGGAGGACCTAAAAAAATGTTAATAAAGAGAAGTAAGAAGTGGCTACTCTACGGAGTATTAGCTACCTGGGTAATGTCATCTGCTATATTGGGGGGGGAAGTAGCAGCTGGTGCACAAACCGAGGTCTTGAATAAACAGTTGAAGGAAGCTAAGGATACTATTACTGATCAAATGGTAGTCATTGAGGAGCTTAGGGAAAATTTTTTCAAGGTTACCGGAGAGTTAAGTGTAGAAATCGAGAGACTCAAGGAAATTAATGCCCGACAGACCAAGAAACTTGGGCTGATTTCCCAGGGCTATCCGGCAGAATTAGATGGTCTTAAGAAGGAATTGGAGTTGAGTAAGGCCAAAATATCCAAGTTGGAGTTAAGCGGTGCTGAACAGATAAAACTTATCGATGCCCTGACGGAAAAATACCTCAAAGTTACTTCGGGATTAAAAGATGAAATAGCCTCGCTTAAGAGCGTGAATTTGGAGCAAGAGAAACTCCTTAAGGAAATTACGGATAACTATTTTAAGGTAAGTGGTAAATTGGAAGATGAACTGAAAACCGTTCAGGGAGCATACGCTCAATTAAAAGATAAGGATGCGGAACGCGAAGCAACTATCAAAAAAATGACCGATAGCTTTTTCCGGGTAACCGGGGAGCTAAACGAGCAGATTGAATCTTTGGAAGCAGCTAATACTGAGCAGACGGCTACCATCGACAAAATCACCGATAGTTACTTTAAAGTTACCGGGGAGCTAAGCGAGCAGATTGGATCTTTGGAGACAGCTAATGCCGAGCAGGCGGCTACCATCGACAAAGTCACCGATAATTACTTTGCAGTTACCGGGGAGTTAAATGATGAGATTGGATCTTTGGAGACAGCTAATGCCGAGCAGGCGGCTACCATCGACAAANTCACCGATANTTACTTTNNAGTTACCGGGGAGNTAANNGANNAGATTGGATCTTTGGAGACAGCTAATGCCGAGCAGGCGGCTACCATCGACAAAGTCACCGATAATTACTTTGCAGTTACCGGGGAGTTAAATGATAGATAAGTAAGTTAAAAGCCGCTAACCAGATTCAAGCTGACACTGTCAAGCAGATAACCGATAATTATTTTGAGGTAACGGCCCGGTTAACTGACGAAATTGGTTCTCTAGAGGAGATTAAACAGGAGCAGAGAGAAACCATCAGCTCGGTTACAGGAACATATTTCAACGTTACTGGTAAGCTTAATAAAGAACTTGATAATCTTAGAGCGGCCAATGAGGATCAGAAAAAGATAATTTCGTTGCTTACAGAAAAATATTTTGAGGTAACGGGAAAACTTTCTGAACAAATAGATAGTCTTAAAACAGCTAATGCCAATTTTGAGGACACTAATGCTGAACAGAAAAAGCTTATTGATGAACTCACCGGAAAGTATCTTACCAGAACCTGGGAGTTGAATCAGGAGATTGCTTCTCTAAAGAAAGCCAATCTTCAACAAAAGAAAACTGTTAAGCAAATCACTGATAATTACTTTGAAGTAACTGCGGAACTCTCTGATGAAATAGAAAACCTCGAAGCAGCTAATATCGAGCAGGCCAGTAGCATGGATCAGATGACTGATAAGTTCTTTGCTATCACGGCGGAGCTTAACAGTAGGATAGATAATTTAGAGGCAGCTAACACTGAGCAGGCGGCTACCATCGACAAAATCACCGATAGTTACTTTAAAGTTACCGGGGAGTTAAATGATGAGATAAGTAAGTTAAAAGCTGCTAACCAGGTTCAAGCTAACACTGTCAAAGAGATAACTGGTAATTATTTTGAGGTAACTGGAAAGCTCGATAAAGAGGTTGAGGGTCTTCAGGTATCTAACACCAAGCTCAATGCAGAAAATGTAGAGCTAAGAAAAGTATCTGCCAAGGCCATGGTTAAACTAAGCAAGGATTATGACGGACAATTGAAGATGAAAGACCAGGAATTGAATAAACTCAAGACAACCAAAACAGAATTAGAAAGCATAACAATCGGACAAAAAACCAGAATTGAAAGTGATGCTACTTGGAAGTGGCTTTTGGGACTGGGAATTATTGCTGCATTTTTCGTTGGAGGCTCCTAATCCTAAGTTGTTGGGCAGAATGGAAAAATCTAAAAGTGTAATGGCTAAGAAGAGAAGAATGGTAATTTCTATCTTGAATCAGAGGGGGATTTCCTTTGAGGAGAACCTCTCAGATTTACAGAGCAGGAGAGTACTTACCTGAGGGGGTGAAAAAGATGTCAAGAAAGAGAGGGATAGCTGTTTTGGTTTTTGGCGTGGGATTACTCCTTGCTATCGGTCCGGGAACGGCCATGAGTGTCGAGCCCTCTCTCGAGCAAATCTTTGATAAGATAACGACCCTGGAAAGTGAGATTTCTCGGATGGGAGAAATGTCCCAACAGGCGAGAGATATAGCTGTGACTACCCGCCAAGATACTGGAGGTTTTAAGGAGGAAGTTTTGGCCCGCTTGGGGATCTGGCGAGGGAAGTTGGGACAGGGCTTGATCTTGGCTCTAGAAACGCGTGATTTAGCCGAGAGAGCCATGGAAGAAGCTGGAATTTGTAGTGAGCTTCAAGACAAGGTCAATGGTGTCAATTCCCGCGTGAATGGATTGGGAGCTACTATGGGACAGTTACGAGGACGTCTTTTTGAATTGAGTGGGGCCCTGGAACAACTGCAGGGTGAGTTTGATTCTTTGAAAAAGGAACTTGTCTCACACGAGGAGTTGGCTACGGTGGTTGGGGATATATTGGATAAGGAAATAGTCGGTCTTGGATCTCGAATAGACACAGAAGTAACTGGTCTTCGGGAAGAAATCGGAAGCTTGTATAATGAGACGGATTATCTAAAAGGATCTGTGGAGGAACTTGGAGCAGATGTTTCTTTAGCCAAAGAAATGGCTGCTTCAGCCAAAGAGACAGCTACCTCAGCCAAAGAAATGGTTTTAACAGACATGGACCGGTTGGATAAGGAAATAGGCGGTCTTGGATCTCGAATAGACACAGAAGTAGCTGGTCTTCGGGAAGAAATCGGAAGCTTGTATAATGAGACGGATTATCTAAAAGGATCTGTGGAGGAACTTGGAGCAGATGTTTCTTTAGCCAAAGAAATGGCTGCTTCAGCTAAGATTCAGTCTGATCAGGCAAGAAAGGAAGCTCAGAGTGCATCTGCAGAAAGCCGCCGACAAACTCAAATGCTCATGGGGCGAGTGGATAAATTAATTAGTCGGATAGAAGCTCTGGAGAAAGAGGTAGGAAAATCGGCTCCCCTTAAACTTAAGATTCCTTCTAAAAAGAAGGTTTCTGCCCTGAAAACTTATAAAGTGGGGAGGGGGGAAACTCTGGCCAAGATTTCTGCCCGGCGGAATATCTATAACAGTCCAGATCAGTGGAAGAAAATTTTCGAGATGAACCGGGACAAGATCAGTAATCCTAATCTGATTTATCCTGGTCAAATACTGGTAATTCCTCAATAATTTTGTTGTCTCATTGTCACTCCTGCCATGGCAGGAGTGACAATGACAAAGCACCAGCCATAAATGCTATTTTTCCTTACTTTCCTTACGTTCCTTACCGTATCTTCGCTGAAATTTTTCGATCCGTCCACCTGAATCAATAAATTTTTGCTTTCCCGTAAAAAAGGGATGACACTTGGAGCAAATTTCTACTCTTAAGTTTTCTTTAGTAGACCTGGTTTCATATTCGGCTCCGCAAACACATTTAATTATGGTCCGGTAGTAAGGGGGATGAATTTTCTCTTTCATCGATTTTTCTCCTTAATTATTGAGTTTTCGCGCAAGTGGGAGATTATGTCCAGAAATTGCTGATTGTTTTCCGTCTTTCTCATAACTTCTATGATAGCCTCAACGGGTTCCCTAATGTTCTCACGGTTCAGGTAATCCCGAAGCAGCCAGATTGTTTTTAACTCTTTGGGAGAGAGTAGTAATTCTTCCTTTCGCGTTCCGGAGCGATTAATATCGATGGCTGGAAATATTCTTCTTTCTGCCAACTCCGTGGTGAGGCGCAGTTCCATATTTCCTGTTCCCTTGAACTCTTCAAAAATTACTTCATCCATTTTGCTACCTGTCTCTACCAGAGCCGTAGCCAGTATGGTTAAGCTTCCTCCCTCTTCTACATTGCGGGCGGCACCAAAGAACTTTTTGGGATGGTGCAGAGTATTAGCGTCTATTCCACCTGAGAGAACCTTACCGCTGGTAGGAATAAGCAGATTATAAGCGCGAGCCAAACGGGTAACACTATCTAAAAGAATTACTACATCCCGACTTTGCTCAACCAGTCTTTTGGCTTTTTCAATCACCAATTCGGCTACACGAATGTGATTTTTTGGTGGTTGATCAAAGGTAGAATAAGCCACCTCTCCTTTTACCGAACGTTGCATGTCGGTTACTTCTTCCGGTCGTTCCTCCACCAGCAAAACCATCAGTTCAATCTCCGGGTGATTTTCAGTAATACTGTTGGCAATTTTTTGGAGAAGCACAGTTTTTCCCGTTTTAGGAGGCGCAACGATAAGTCCCCTTTGTCCCTTACCTACAGGTGATATTAAGTCAATTAGACGAGTGCAAATATCACCTGAGGATTCCTCCAAAATAATTCGCTCCTGAGGGTACAAGGGAGTAAGGTTTTCAAATAGCGTCCTATTTCTGGCTTTTTCAGGGTTATCTTCATTTATTGACTCTACTTTCAACAGAGCAAAGTAGTTTTCATTTTCTTTAGGAGGTCTAATCTGCCCACCCACTGTGTCTCCTACTCTTAAGTCAAAGCGCTTGATTTGAGAGGGAGAGATATAAATATCGTCTGACCCGGAGATATAATTAGAACGGAGAAATCCGTAACCTTCAGCCAAAATATCCAGGACGCCTGAACCATAAACTACTTTTTCTCGATCAATTTCATCTTGAATAACTTTAAAGATGAGCTCTTGTTTTTTCAAATGCCTGAACTCGGGAATATTTCTCTTATTTGCCTCTTGGTGAAGTCCACTAATGGGCATTCTTTGGAGTTCAGTAATCTCCATTTCTTAATCTCCTTAGGACAAAAGGTATGTCCTCTATTATGTCTCCGGTAATTAAACCAGATTGAGTTTTTTCTTCATAAGCAATTTCTAAAGTATCACTGGTAGTACGTTTCTTAAATAACCTTACAAAAATTTGTCATTGCGAGCAACAGTAGCCAAAGCTCAGAGCGAAGCGAAGAGGAAGCAATCTCATGAAAAGCGTGTCCTATTGGAAATTGCTAAGCCTGTTCCGAGACCAGCGAGGAATCTCGCTCCTCGCGATGAGGGAGAAAGAATATTAGATTATTTAGGAAACTATCTACTAGTTAGTTACTTAAAGCAATGGCCTGAGCCACCGCGTATTTATTGGTGTGGGAAATACTAACCAACACATTTTTTATACCCAAATTTTCTGCTATGTTCCTGCTTCTCCCTTTAAGACTAACGGTGGGCTGACCGTTCTTCCCGTAAAGAACCGTAACGTCCTGCCAGTTTAGTTGGTGTCCTAAGGCTTTAAATATAGCTTCTTTGGCAGCAAACCTTCCCGCTAAGTAACTCAGGTATTCTTTTTGGAGACTTTTCCTGATTCGTATTTCTTCTCCAGTAAGAACTCTTTTTTCCAGGCGGGTTCCCCAACGCTGATAAGCCTTGTTCATTCTATCTATTTCAATTAAATCTATGCCTATTCCTCTTATCTTCACTGTTTTCTATTCCCCGATGATCTTTAGCATTTGCTGAACGGCTTTTTCAATTCCTACCAGAGAAGCTCGGGCAATGATAGCGTGGCCAATGCTTAATTCTTCTATTTCTTCGATAAGGCAGATCTTCTCCACATTTCGATAATCAAGATCGTGACCCGCATTTACTCCTAACTCAAGTTTACGAGCCAGCATAGCCGCTCCGGCAATTCTCTCAACTTCAGTGGCTGTCTCCAGAGGGTGCTGTGCCCGAGCATAGATTCCAGTATGAATCTCCACGTAATCTGCTTTTAGTTTCTTGGCTGCTCTGATAGTGCTGGGGTTAGGGTTAACAAATAGAGATATCGTAATATTGGCCTGGTGAAGAAGTGAGATAACTTCCTTTAGTCTGGGGTTATTTTTGGAAAGATCAAATCCTCCTCCCGTGGTGATCTCGCCCTTTGTCTCAGGAACCAGAGTAGCCAGGTCAGGAACAACCTTCAAAGCAATTCTTACCACATCCTCGCTTAAACCCATTTCTAAATTGAGATTAGTCTTCACCGTCTGGCGTAGTAATTTTACGTCACGCTCTTGAATGTGTCTTCGGTCTTGCCTGAGGTGAACAGTTATTCCCTTAGCTCCCGCTAATTCTGCTAGAACGGCAGCGGCCACTGGATCTGGTTCCTTGGCCGTTCTACTTTGTCGAAGCCTAGCTATATGGTCAATATTTACACTAAGTCGGGGCATTTTTAGCTCCTTTCAAGATCAAAGTTTTTTATTCTTTCAATCGCCCGAATGATTTTCTTCTCCTCAACAGTAAGAGCCATTCTTATGTATCCTTTACCTGCTGGGCCAAATCCAATCCCCGGCGTTACCACTACTCCGCACTCTCGAAGAAGCCTGGCGGCAAAATTCATCGAAGAGAAACTATCTGGAATTTTAGTCCAAAGATAAAAAGTAGCCTTAGGAGACTTAATCTCCCAACCTAAATTTTTCAAACCCATTACCAAAAGGTCTCTTCTTTTTTGGTAAACCTTTTTGATTCCCTCTATCACTTCTCCATCCATATTTAGAGCTGTTATACCGGCTTCTTGTACAGCTTGGAATACTCCTGAATCAATGTTAGTCTTTATTTCTCTAAGAGTTCGGATAACTTGCCGATTTCCCACCACGAAGCCTATTCTCCAGCCAGTCATATTGAAAGTTTTTGATAAGGAATGAAATTCTACGGCTATTTGTTTGGCTCCTTCGATTTGTAGAATACTGGGAGGACGATATCCATCAAAAGCTATTTCCGAATAAGCCAGATCGTGGCATAGAATAATTCTAAACCGGGTGGCAAAATCAGTTAACTCTTTAAAGAAGTCAATATTAGCAGTGGCTGCGGTAGGATTATTAGGGTAATTCAAGAAGAAAATTCTGGTTTTGCGAGCGATCTTTTCTTCTATATCCTCGAGGACCGGAAGGAATCCATTTTGTTCCTTAAGAGGAATCCTTACCGGGTGAGCTCCCGCAAAGATTACCCCGGCTCTATAGACCGGGTAGGCTGGATCAGGGACGAGAGCAATGTCACCAGGATTTAGTAATCCCAGAGAAAGATGAGCTATACCTTCTTTGGAGCCAATTAAAGTAAGAACTTCCTCTTCGGGATCCAGGGATACTCCAAATCGTCTTGCGTACCACTCGGCTACCGCTTGGCGAAAAGAAAATAGGCCTTGATATGAAGGGTAACGATGGTTACAAGACTCTTGGGCAGCCCGATAGAGTTTCTCTATAATAGGAGAAGGAGTAGGAAGATCGGGGTCTCCCACCCCCAGGTCAATAATCTCCTTACCACTCTTTTGCGCCTCTTTTTTAGCCAGATCAAGTTGAGCAAACAGATAAGGTGGAAGTTGAGTTAACCTTTTAGCTTTGCTAATATTCATTTTCATACTAATACTCTTTCTTTATTCTTTCCTTTAGAACGTCCTGAAAGGTGTAGAGACCGCTTTTTTAGAACTGACTAGATACATTCCGTAACTAATCTTATAAAGTGTTTTAGTCTCCATTATCTCCCTCCTCTTTCTTTAGACAATCTCTGCAAATACCCTTAAAATACCCATGCAATTCATTTATTTTGTGCCCGAGTACATATCCTTTCTTAAAATACTCACACTCCATATCCAAATCAATTATTTTTCCACACTTTTCACATAGAAAATGATGATGGGGAGAAATATTACTATCAAACCTGGTTTCTGTCCCAGTAATAATTATGGGAATGAGCATACCTTTTTGGCAAAACGTATCCAAAGTATTATAAATTGTAGTTCTGGAAACGGTAGGTATTTCTTCCCTCAATGATTTGTAGATCATTTCCACTGTGGGATGTAGCAGTTTATTTTTCTCCAAATAATCTAAAATTTTCAACCTGATATAGGTTGGTTTAATCCCCTTGGCTCTCAGTTTATTCTCTAATTGATTCATATTTGTAATTGATTCATTACTGTATTATATACACGTTTTAATTTTTGTCAAGAAAATGGGAGGTTAAAGAAATGGATGAGTCAGGTCTCAACATTTGACATTGGTTTGTCTTTCCACAACTCTTGATTCTGAATGTCAAATGTTGAGACCTGACTCATCCTACTCAATCTTAAACAATTGTAATAATTATTTTTAATTTTTCATGAGAAGTTTGAGCAATCTCGAAGGCTTGGCCAAATTCCTCCAAGGGAAATTTGTGAGTGATCAACGACCTCACTTTTACTACCCCGGCTTTAAGAAGCTTTAAAGCCGGAGAAAAGTCGTATAACTGACAATTAGAACCTATTATAGTAATCTCTCTAACCAAGGTCTGGTAAGGATTTATTCTTATGGTGGATTTATTAGAGGCCAGACCAAAGATTAAAAACTTCCTTAGTTTAAATTACTCTTTCTCACCCAAATTATGGCTTGCTTATTTTCTATCTTTTTACTTTCTTTCTCTATCAGGCGGATATCGTCTCTCTGGAGCTCGTATTTTGCCACAATTCCCAATTTCATAAATCATGCCCAGAGTAGGTTCGGTATCTAAGTAAATAAAAACATCCTCATCAAATTTGCCACTTACCGTAACCCCTATCCCTTTTTGTTTGAATTTATCCAAAATTTCTTCTAGATCATCATCATTCACTTTTTCTTTAATATGATGAATACCTTCGCCCTTTTCCCTGAGAAAATCCTCATAAATCGGAACATTCTTGACAGGTTGAATGAGTTCCCATTGCATATCTCCCAGCATAGCCAAAGCTAATCTGTATTCAAAATCTTTAACCGGATTACCGTGCAAAGTGAACTCCTTGACTGTCTCCGGACTGAAGGTATAAACATCCCAGGGGCCGATACCCAGAGTGTTCCAATATTTCTCCATAGACCTGTCAATATCCCTCACCACAATGCATATCTGTACTATTTCTCTCTTGCTCATTTTTCTCCCTCCCGGTTATAATGTTACTTAATTTATGGATTCATCAGAATTTATGAATTACCCCCGGGTGGCTGAAGTCACCCCTACCCGCGGAGTAATAGTTTAGATTTCATAAAGGTAGCCGCAACCTTCAGGTTGCGCTTGTTTTCGCAGGCTAAAGCCTGCGGCTACAACTTTCTATAAAATTGCCACGCTTCCCTCTGAGAAGCTTGTAATGACATTCCTTTTTCTTTACGCAACCTGTAAACGTTGCGGCTACTCCGACCCAGGCGAAAACTGACCTCTACTTCAACGCCCCAAAGGTCATCCCTCGCACCAAATAACGCTGCATCAACGTGGCTACCACAACGCCGGGGAGGGCAATAAGAATAGCGGCTGCGCAGGCCTCACCGTACATTGTTGCCCGGATACCGGTAGGTAAGAATAGAGTCACCGCCACGGACACCGGACGGACCTTGCTGGGAGCAATAATGAAGGCAAAAAGAAATTCATTGATGCACATAAAGAAGGAAAAGACTCCACAAGCTACCAGACCCGGTTTGGCAAGTGGAAGTGCTACCCTGAAGAAGGCACCTAAGTTGCTCGCACCATCAATCCGGGCTGCCTCTTCAAGTTGTGGAGGCAGAGCTTCAAAGAACCCTCGCATCATCCACACCGCCATGGGGAGATTAAAGGCAGTGTAGAGTAATACGATACCAGGGTAGGTGTCATGAATGTGCCACTGGAAGAAAAGTATGTAAATGGGAATGACAATAGCCACTGGCGGCATCATTCGCTGAGAGAGAATCCAGAAGGCGATGTCTTCTTTCCTGCCGACCGGGAATCGAGCCAGGGCGTACCCGGCAAGCGATCCCACCAGAAGTACGACAGCCACTGTGCTTCCCCCAATAATAAGACTGTTGAGATAGTTTTGGCGGAATTCAGCCGAACGAAGCACAAATTTCCAGTTGTAAAGGGTAGGGGAGAATAGTAGCTTGGGTGGGATACTGAAGGTTTGAACCATAGTCTTAAAGCTGGTCATTAGTGTCCAAAAGACTGGAAAGAAAGCCACAAACAAAATGAGCGCTAACACCAGATAAAAACTGCTCTCTCCTATTATTCGTTTGAGTTTTCCCTTTGTACCAACCATTCTCTTTTTTTCTCCTATTTTCCCGCCCGACTGAGAAGTCTCACCAGTATGGTGCACAGAATGATAAGCACCACAATCATAATATACGAGGCCGCCGAAGCGTAGCCAAGATGGCGATAAATAAATCCGGTTCGGTGCACAAAGATACTCAGGGAGGTGGTGGAATCACCTGGTCCTCCCTCAGTCATGATGTAGATAATGTCAAAAATCCTGAAGACATCGATAAGACGAATAACAAGGCCTACCAGTATCAGGGGCATCAGTAGTGGCAGGGTGAGATACCAGAGAATCTGCCAGGGTGAGGCCCCATCAGTGGAGGCCGCCTCGTAAGGTTCCAGGGGAAGGGCAGCTAGTCCCGAGAGACAGATAAGGGTGAAAAAAGGAGTCCACTCCCAAATCTCGGTAACAGTAACACCAATTAGCGGCCAGGGAGTTTTGGTAAGCCACATGGGAGCGGGAATTTCCAAAACCCCCAGTGCAAAATTAATTATACTGAAGTCAGGCTGATACATCAGCAGCCATATGAGGGCAACCACCACCGGGGTGATCATCATGGGAAGGAGAATCAAGGTCCGAACCACGTTGCGACCCCGAAACTTGCGGCTCAGCACCAAGGCAGACCCCAGCCCACAGACGAATTCGACACTCACAGCCGCTACGGTAATTAAAACGGTAAAGGTCAGGCTCTGCAGAAATATCGAGTCATGAAATAGTTCAAGATAATTTTCTGCCCCCACGAACATCACGAACGGGCGGCCAAAGGTAAAGTTGGTTAGGCTCATGCGAAACGAGAAGTAAAGGGGATAAATAATAAGGGTAATTAATATAGCCAAGCATGGTGCTAAGAATGCATATCCCACGTAGCGTCGTTGCATGATACCTTCCCCTTAGGCCAAGCGGTGGGATGTATTGATTAAATCCCACCGCTCATTTGTATCTGCCGTAAGCTTAGTCCCCTTCGTAGAGGCCATAGGCTGGCATAATCTTCATGTACTGATCTTGCAACTTAGCTCGGGCCTCTTCAGGCTCTCTGAGTCCTGATACTATTGAGTTTGCTGCCGTGGACAGATAATCTAACAGTTCATAAGTGGGCTCGATCTTAGGAAGCATTACCGGATTGGATTGAAGAACCTGGTAGTAGATCTTCTGATGAGCTTCTTTTTGCTGAATTTCTGGATCAGCAATAACCGAGAGTCGAGGACTTTCCATCATGTGGGCCAGTCTCATTTCCATGGCCGGAGAGGTGGTCCACTTTATGAATTCCCAGGCTTCTTCTTTGTATTTGGAGTCGTTGTTGACCTGCACGCTCCATCCACCAAGGGTGGAACCACCACCGGGCATGAAATAACCCTGCCAGAGACCTTTAATTTTGGAATTGGTTGGGTCATCGTAGAAGATCTCACCGCAGTGAGTCCAGGCCAGAGTCATAGCCGCCTTGCCCTGAGCAAAATAGTTGAAGTTTTCATTAGCTCCATAGCCAGCTACTCCGGGAGGAGCATAGGGAGTAAGAGCTTTCCATAGGGCAAACATCTTAGAGGCTGCTTCGGTATCCATCTGCGGTCGGAACGTTTCCTCATCATAAATGTACTTTCCGTAAGACCACATCATCCCTATTGCTTTGATAGCAATCTGAATATCTCTTCTACCCGTGAAAACGATAGGGGTGATATCCGGACGACTGTTCTTAATCAGCTCACAATATTCCACCGTCTCTTCCCAGGTCTTAGGTACGGTTAATCCCAGCTCAGCAAAGACGTCCTTGCGGAAGAAGAAAGCATTGGCGTTACAATGCATGGGCATTCCATACCAACGTCCGTCGAAGAGACAGTGACTCTGCCGTTGATAAGGATGAATATCATCCGGCTGAACTTCCGCCGCATCACGTTTTACCCAGTCAGTTAAATCAAAACACCACCCTCGAGAATCAAACAGCCCCATATCCGGGTAGTGTAGTTGCATTACATCGTACTCATTGGTGTGTCCATAGGAATTAGCTAAGTTTTTCTGGTAAAGTGTTTCAAAACCATAGAAGTCAATTTTAACTTTGGTACCGTACTTTGCCTCAAACTCGTCTAAATGATTCCAATACCAGCGCTCTCGGGGCTCATCGATAAAAGAGACTCGGATGGTTACACCTTTTTTCGCTGAGGCCACAACAGCTATGAACGACACTAATGACAAGACAAACACCAATAATATCCCCATTAATATAGGCTTTTTCCATTTAATCATTATATTACCTCCCTTCCACTTAAATCGACTTACCGAAACCTCAAGACAAATCTAACCATCACCTCCTTTCTTCTACCCCCCAAAGATTAAGGTTTGGTTGAAATTATCCAAAGAAAACTTAAACGAAAGAATCTTCTATACTTTACCTAAAGTTCAGAAGTACTATAACATTATTCATAAAGGGAGTCAAACAATTTTGATTTCTAATGTCAAATGTTGAGACCTGACCCCTCCTTTCTTAAGCCGAGGAGGATGCCTATGGCGGAAAGAAACAATAAAGTTGAGTTACCCCCACAGCTTATCAAGGGAAGGGGTATCCCGGTCACCGGCATTATCCCGCTGGCCACCCCAACGTTGATCAAAACCTGAAGAAAAAAAACGAAGACTATCCCAGCGGCCACCAGTCCGGGGAAACTCCGGCCCTTCTCTCTGGCCAGAGTTAGTCCCCGGTGGATGATAACGAAGTAGAGCCCCAAAACCACTAAAACACCAAGGAATCCCCATTCTTCCCCCATACTGGAGAATATGAAATCGGTAAAGGGATTAGGCAAGAATTTGAGCTGGGTGTGAGCCGCTCCTCCCATACCTCGACCCAACAATCTTCCTGAACCCAAGGCAATCTCCGACTGACGGATGTTCCAGCCACTACCCAGGGGATCACCTTGAGGAGTGATAAAGGTAAGAATGCGCCTCCGTTGATAGGGATGAAGAAAGAAAAATGAGAGGGGTAAAAAAGTGATCATGCCTCCCAGGAGAGGGAGTAATTTCTTCAGGGAAACCCCGGAGAGAAAAAGAATCGCTACCCAGATTGGCAGTAGGAGGAGAGCTCCTCCCAGATCAGGCTCCCGGGCAATCAAGATACCAAAAACGACCGTGAGAAACAAAGAGAGAAAAATTTTCTTCCAGCCTATTGGACTACGGCTGCTTAAGAGACGCGCCAGAGCAAAAATCAAAGCAATTTTGGCGTATTCTGAAGGCTGAAAAGTTACTCCTCCCAAACTAATCCAACGGCGAGCAGCATTAATTTCTGTTCCCACCAGAAGAACCAAGATCAGACTTAGAAACACCACCAAATATATAGGGTAGGACAATCTTTCCCACAAGCGAGAACTAAAGCAAGAGAATACCCATAAGAGACAAATACCCAGGCCGGTCCACCAGAGCTGCCGAATGAAATAATGAGTGGTAATAGTGGAAAGATGAAAAAGTCCCCAACCAGTCAAAGCTAAAGTGGCTATTAAAAGAAAAACATCCAGTCTTTCTAGGAAAGATACCTTCATTGTATCACTTTTTCTTTTCCGATAGGTACAAGTTTCTCCTTGAATATCCGAGTCAATATTTTACCGGCTATCTCAGGAGCTATAGCGATTTCTTCCTCTCGGTGCTCCACCAGAACAACTATAGCTAAAGAAGGATTATCTGAAGGAGCATATCCCACAAACCAATTATGAGGTGGTTGCTCTCCGGACAACTGGGCTGTCCCGGTCTTCCCGGATATGGAGATCACCTGGCTATTGGCTCGCCATCCCGTTCCTTCTTTTACCACTCCCCTTAAAGCTCCCCTTAAGAAATTGACTGTCTCAGAAGATAGATCGACGTTCTTTATCCGGTGGGGAGAAAACTCAACAATAGTGTCCCCTTTGAAGTCAGCGATTCTCCTAACCAGATAAGGTCTTAATAGTAGTCCTCCGTTGGCCAGCGCACTAATCAGATTCAACATTTGCACCGGCGTTACCAAAACATAACCCTGCCCGATAGATAGATTAGCCGTATCCCCTGGATACCAGGTCTTACCTTCCCTGTTCCGCTTCCAGGCTGGGGTAGGCAGTAATCCTTCTTTTTCTGAAAGTAAGTCAATGCCGGTAGGTTTTCCCAAACCAAAACGTCGGGCAAATTCAATTATCCTACTCACTCCTACCTTAATTCCCAGTTGACAAAAGAAAATATTACAGGAATGGACCAGCGCTTGTTCCAGATCAATAACTCCATGACCTTTTTTTTCCCAACATTTGATAACCCGATCACCTATCCGATACTCTCCCTGGCAAAGAAAAGTTGTTTTCTCATCGGCCAGTTTCTCTTCCAGAGCTGCCGAGGTCACCACTATTTTGAAAGTTGAAGCTGGAGGATATTCTCCCCTGATAGCCCTATTTTCCAAAGGATGAGTGGGGTCTTCCCTTAATTCATTCCATTCTTCCTGAGAAATCCCCCGGATGAACCAATTAGGATCAAAGCCGGGATGGCTCAATAAAGCAAGAACCTCTCCCGTGAAGGGATCACCAATTAAAACAACCCCGGTTCTTTCACCAAGCTCCTCCTCAGCAATCTCCTGCATTCTCAGATTCAAAGTGAGATAAACATTATCACCGGGAGTGGGATCCTTCTCCAGAATAGTCCGCAATTGACGGCCCATAACGTCAACCTCTACCTGTCGGGCCCCCTTTCGCCCCAAAAGGTAAGAATTATAAACCTTTTCTATCCCCATCTTTCCTACCATATCTCCTGATTCCAGAGTCGGATTACTCCGGGTATCGAGTTCTGCAGCACTAACCTCGCCCAAATAACCCAGAAGATGACTAGTTAATCTACCCTGAGGATAATTTCTGGCTGGATGATCAAGAATAATCACTCCGGGGAATTCTTCTTCACGCTCCAGAAGGCAGGTTATTAGAGCAAGATCTATATTTTCCTTCAAAACAACCGGACGATAAGGATTGGGAGCTTTCTCAATTTTCTCTCTGACTCTATCTATATCCAGGGAAACCACCTTTTTTAAAGCCTCCAGTAGAGAATCCACTTCCCGGATGTTACGAGGTACTACTGCCAGAGAAAAAGAGGCTCGATTATCTGCCAGAATTCTCCCTGCTCGATCCAGAATTAGGCCGCGAGGAGCGAGCAAAGGAACCAATCTGAAACAATGGGTCTCAGATAAATGTAGATATCTTTCCCCTTTTATTAACTGAAGCCAGCCTACTCTAATTAGAAGTAGAATCAAACCGCAGATTACCCCTATCCAAATAACTTTAAGTTTCCTCTGGAATTGATCCCGCCCCGGTCCTAGACTATTTCTTAAATACAAGGCTACCCCCCATCATTCCACCTTGCGGCTAACTACAACTCGCTGATGGCCGTTGAGATCGCCAATAATCCGGATAATCCGCAACCGTCGCCGAGAAAGAATTAACCCCGAAACTGCCCGGTCTTGGTTATAACCTATTTCCAGAATCAACCATCCTCCTCTTCTCAAAAAGTATGAGCTTCTGCGAATTATACCTCTGAGATATCTTAACCCGTCTTCTCCTGCCTCCAGTGCCTTTCGAGGCTCCCTCCTTACCTCCAGAGGCAGCTTTCTCATTTCCCGGCTGCTCACATAAGGAGGATTTGAGACTATCATATCTACCTTCTCCTTCATATCAAACTGGAGAAGAGGAGAAAAGAGATTCCCCGGCAAAAATTTAATTTTGTCCAGGACATTGCAGGCTTGGGCATTTTTTCGGGCAACTTTTAGGGCCGCCGGAGAAATGTCAACGGCTAAAATTCTTACTTGTTTAACTGCTCGGGCCAGAGAAATAGCAATATTTCCACTTCCCGTTCCTAAATCAACAATAATTAGCTCATCTCTCTTTGTGCCCTCCCCCCCACTCTTTATTATTTTCAGGGTTTCCTCTACCAGAATTTCTGTCTCTGGTCGAGGAATGTAGACTGCTGGACTTACCCAGAGCATGAAATCCATAAAGAATTGTCTACCAGTAACGTAGGAAAGAGGAAGGTGACGAGACCTTTTAATGATGGAAATTTTGAATTTTCTTAGATCTCCCCGCTTAAGAAGCTGGTTTCGCTCCAAGTAGAGATTCGAGTAAGACTTTTCTAGGAGGTGGGAGAGAAGAAATTCAGAGTTCAGACGGGGACTTTTAATCCCTCTTTTTTCCAGATAATGTCTACCCCATTCCAGACTTTTTTCTATGGTCCAGACATTCTGATTCATTCCTTCATTATTCTCGATAAACTCGGGGAAGTTTTCCGCCTATCACGGTCAAGAACTCATAAGGAATAGTTTTTGCTTTGAGGGAAAGGTCCTCTAACCGGATGTTCATTTCTCCTTGTGAGCCCCATAGTATCACCTCGTCCCCCACCTGGACATCTTTAATATGAGTTACATCAATTATGGTTTGGTCCATACAAATTTTACCCACCACCGGAGCTTCTTTTCCCCGGATAAGGACCCAGCCCCGATTAGATAAAGAAAGAGGGTAACCATCAGCATAGCCAACAGGAATAATGGCTATCCTGGTCTGAGAAAAAGTAATATAGGTTCTACCATAACTGAGAGATGCCCCGGCGGGAACCGTTTTCAACAAGGAAATTCGGGATCTACAACTCATCGACGGCCTGAACTTGATCTCATCAGCCCAAGAACGTCCCGGGTAATAACCATAAACGACCAAACCCGGTCTGACCATGTTAAAATAGACTCCCGGAATTGCAAGAAGAGCCGCACTATTGGAAATGTGTTTAAGGGGAGGGTCAATTCCCTTTTTCTTAAGTGAGAGAAAAACTGACTCAAAGCGCCTAACTTGTTGAAGAGTGAAGTCCGCATCAAACTCAGCCGAAGAAAAATGGGAATATACCCCTTCAATTTGAAGATTGGCTAATCGGGAAACCGCCAAGGCAAACTGGTCTGCTTTCTCATAATATATACCCAGCCTGCCCATCCCGGTATCCACATTTATATGAATACCCACTACTCTTCCTTTTTTCCTGGCCCGTTGGGAAAGAAGTTCGGCTATTTTCAAATCTAAGAGAGTAGGAGTAAGATAATAATTAATAACCGACTCTATTTCCCCAGAAAAAAGGGACCCTAAGATTAATATGGGAATTTTTAAGCCAGCTTTCCTTAGTTCAATACCCTCAGCTACGGTAGTCACAGCTAAAGCATCTGCTCCTTCTTTAACCACGGCCTGACTTACTCTTACTGCTCCATGACCGTAGCCATCAGCCTTAACTACCACCATTATTCGAACTGCCGGACCTATTCTGCTCCTTATCTGACGCAAATTATGAGCAATGGCCCCAAGATCAATAACAACCTCAGTTCTGCCTCTCATCTTCTCCTCAGGGACGTGACCGCGAAAATCTACTTTTCCATTTGCCGGTAGAGACTAACCATTTCCATAGCTGATAGGGCAGCATCGCCACCCCGATTTCCCCGTTTGGTTCCTGCTCTCTCAATTCCCTGCTCAATACTTTCGGCAGTAACCACTCCAAAGGCAATGGGGATTTTTTCCCTCATCCCCAGAGTAGAAATTCCTCGAGCCACCTGGTTGGAAATCAAATCATAGTGAGGAGTAGCCCCCCGGAGAAGAAGACCAAGACAAATAATAGCATCAAAAGTTCCTTTTTTGACCAGACGGGAAGCGGCCGCAGGAATTTCAAACGACCCCGGGACCCAAACTACTTCAATGTCTTCCTCGTTAGTCTGGTGACGAATCAGAGTATCAATAGCTCCTTCCACCAGCTTCTGGGTAATGAATTCGTTATAACGAGAGACGACAATTCCAAACCGACAACCTTTCCCACTCACGGTTCCTTTATAAACCCTCACTTTTTCTTCTCCTCAAAAAATATTTAGTCAAGTAAACTGCTATTTTTCTTCCTGGCCGCCTGGAGATATATCTTCTTCTGGGATTACATGAAGAAGATGGCCCATTTTTTTCTGCTTGACCGCCAGATAATTCTGATTCATTCGGTTAGGCTTCATTTCCAAAGGAATACGCTCGGTTACTTCCAGTCCGTACCCTTTCAGACCCACGATTTTGCGAGGATTATTAGTCAAGATCCTTATCCGATGTAGACCCAGGTCAGCCAGAATTTGCGCTCCAATTCCGTAATCCCGCAGGTCAGTCTTAAAACCAAGTTTGTGGTTGGCTTCAATAGTATCCAGTCCCTGATCCTGGAGTTGATAAGCCTTTAACTTATTTAAAAGTCCAATCCCCCGACCTTCTTGGTTGAGATAGAGAAGAACTCCGCAATCTTCTGCAGAAATCATTTGCAGGGCTACTGCCAATTGCTCACCACAGTCGCAGCGAAGAGACTTGAACACATCTCCGGTCAAACATTGTGAATGAACCCTGACCAAAACATTCTCTTTTCCCCGCACTTCTCCCTTAACCAGAGCCAGATGGATTCTCTCCTCCACCAAAGTTTTATATCCCATCAGGATAAAATTTCCATAAGCGGTGGGAAAAGAAGTAGTAATCACCCTTTCCACTAACTTTTCTTTTTTCCAGCGATAATTTATCAAATCTGCCACCGCACAAATTTTTAAATTGTGCTGGCCGGCAAAAGAAACAAGCTCGGAGAGTTGGGCCATCCGCCCATCCTCAGCCAATATTTCACAAAGTACTCCGGCCGGATAACACCCGGCTAGTCGGGCCAAATCCACAGCGGCCTCTGTATGAGCAGCCCGAACCAGAACTCCTCCCTCTAGACTGATCAGAGGAAAAATATGACCAGGACGAGCCAGATCCTCCTTTTTCCCTTCAGGATCAATCAACACTTTAATAGTCTGAGCCCTATCGAAAGCGGAGATCCCCGTACTAGTGTGACCGACCGCATCAACTGACACGGTAAAAGGGGTACCTTGGAGAGCAGTATTTTCATCAACCATAGGAGATAAGTCAAGTTCTCCAGCTCTCTTTTTAGTTATAGCCACACATATTAGTCCCCGGGCATATTTGGTCATGAAGTTTACTATTTCAGGAGTTGCACAACTGGCCGGGATTATTAAATCTCCTTCATTTTCTCTGTTCTTATCATCCATCACGATGACCATCTTTCCTCGGCGAAATTCATCCAGAATCTCTTCAATTTTATTGAATACAGCCATAGAAACACCTATTATACTTATTAATTAAAATCCTGCTTTCCGCAAAAATTGCTCATTTATCTTCCCGCTGGAGATATTCTCTCCAGTAAGTAAACCCTCCACATATCTGGCTATAAGATCAATCTCCAGATTAAGCAAATTTCCTTCTCTTTTCTCTTTAATAGTGGTATTGTTTAAAGTAAAAGGAATGAGGCAAACCGCAAAAATATCCTCTCTTTGCTCAGCTACAGTCAGGCTAACTCCCTCCAGGGTAACTCGTCCCTGGCTAACAATGTATTTCATTAAATGAAGAGGAGGTCTTATCCAAACTCTTCTTTGATCTGGTTCCTGTCTTATCTGTTCTATTCGTCCCAGACCATCAATATCTCCGGTTACCAAATGACCCCCCAATCTGGAAGCTAAAGAAAGAGATCTCTCCAGGTTGACCCGGTCACCCACTCTTAAGTCTCCCAGGTTAGTTTTGCTGATTGTCTGCGAGATAACCTCCACCGTGAAGGAACTCCCTTTTAGTCCTACCACGGTGAGACAAACACCGTTGACCAGAATACTATCTCTTGTCTTTGTTCCCTCCAGAACTCCATCAGCCTGGATAAGAAGACGCAGAGGAGACACAGAATCACATCTACTCACCCTACCAATTTCCTCCACTAAACCGGTAAACATTAGCCTCTCTATTATGGTCCCATAACCAGCGCGCCGCCTCAGAGATTGCCACGCCTGCCTTTGGCAGGCTCGCAATGACATTCCTCTTTTTGCGGTAGCCGCAGGCAGACAGCCCCCGTGTAGGGGAGGCTTTAGCCTCCTTGTTATGACCCGGTAGGCGCAGGCTTTAGCCGGCGTTTATTTACGCAAGTTAAAACTTGCGATCATATTAGCAGAAGAGAAGGCCTTTCCAATCCCTTCTTTATCTGCTCCAGGAATCGAGCTCCTAAATATCCATCCACTACTCGGTGGTCACAAGAAAGGGTCATCTCCATTAAAGGAGCTATCTCAACTCGGTCGCCCACCACCACCGGTTTACTTTTGATCTCTCCTACTCCCAGAATACATGCCTCAGGAGGATTTATAATAGGAGTAAAACGCTTTATTCCCATCATTCCAAGATTACTGAGGGTGAAGGTACCCCCTTCCAGATCCTTTAGAGAAAGAGAATTTTCATTAGCCTTCTTAACTAAATTTACCCTTTCCTGACCAATGGCAAAAAGGTTCTTTTTATCCGCCTCTTTAATAACCGGGACAATTAAACCTTGCTCCCTGGCTATAGCCAATCCTATATTTACCTGGGAGATTAACTTTATCTGGTCTTCTTCATAGTAAGAATTTACCCTGGGAAACAGCGCTAGAGCCCGGGCACAGGTCTTGACTAAAAAATCAGTGTAAGTAAGGTGCAACCCTTTTTCTTCTTCAAACTCTTCCCGGAGATGTTGTCGCACTACCGCCACCTGGGAAAAATCTACCTCAATGCTAAGATAAAAGTGGGGAATTTCTCTTTTGCTTCTGGTCATCTTCTCAGCAATTAACTTTTCCACCCGGGAAAGCGTAAGTCCCTTCTTTTCAGAGACTTTCTTCTCTTTCTCTATCAATCTCAAGACGTCTTCCTTAACTATTCGACCTTCCGGACCCGTTCCCTTGACTTCCCGCAAATCTATTCCTCGATCTCTGGCTAATTTTCTGGCTAAAGGGGAAGATTTTATGAGATCAGTTTTTCTTACTTCCCTTACCTTTTCTTCTTTTTCCCTCTTTTTTTCCGGTGGAGTTCCTGCCTCTTTAACTTCTTGTTTAGACCCCTCAGAAGGAATCTCCTCCTCTATTTTCTCAGTAATATAAGCAATAATTCCGGTTACCGGAACAATTTTTCCCTGTTCGGCGACTATCTTTTTCAAAAAACCGCTAGTGGTAGCTTCCACCTCCATATTAGCCTTATCAGTAGCAATTTCTAAGAGGGGCTCTCCTTCTTTTACTCCCTCTCCCTCTTTTTTTAACCACTGAATGATCTCACCCTCTTCCATTGTCTCTCCCAACTTGGGCATAATTACCTTAGTAACCATTACAATTAACCTCCTTCGCCTCTAAACACTTTACTAAGATTTCTCTTTACCGGAATATCTATTTCGTATGCTAACGACCACAGACTTTCTTCACCGCCTCCACAATGTCCTTCTCTGCTGGCAGGAAAGCTCTTTCCAGAGTTGGCGCCGCGGGAGGTGGAACATCCGGGGCGGTTACTCTTAAGATGGGACCATCTAGATAATCAAAAGCCCCTTCCTGAATACGGGCCACCACTTCTGCCCCAAAACCTACTGATCGAACCGCCTGATGAACTACTACCGCCCGTCCGGTCTTTTTGGCCGAGTTGAGCACTGTCTCCATATCCAGGGGATAAAGAGTTCTTAAATCTACCACCTCAACTTCAATTTTTTCCTGGGCTAATCTCTCCGCGGCTCGTAGGGCCACGGGCACCATATATGACCAGGCAATAACCGTCGCCGCAATTTTACCCATCCCTCCCTTTATTTCTCTCTTCAGGGCTGCCTGACCAAAAGGAATAAGATACTCCTCTCGAGGAACTTTGCTCTGACCCTGAGGATGTCGATAAAGATTCTGATGTTCAATAAATACCACCGGATTATCCTCTCTGATAGCTGTCTTTAACAATCCTTTGGCATCGTAAGCACAGGAAGGAACGGCAATTTTTATCCCGGGAATGTGGGCGACTATTGCCTCCAGGCTCTGGGAATGTTGACCGGCATATCCTTTACCTCCACCTACAGTAGTTCTTATGGTCAGAGGAATAGTCGGTTGTCCTCCCGACATAAATTTCCATTTAGCCGCTTGGTTGCCCAGTTGATCCATAGCCTGAAGAATAAAATCTATATACATTATCTCCACCACGGGCCTCAAGCCTTTTAAAGCTGCTCCTAATCCGCTACCAATAATGGCAGCCTCCGAAATAGCTGTATTAAAGATCCGGTCTCTACCGAAAATCTCCAGGAGTTCCTGAGTAGCTTTAAAAGCTCCTCCATAATCAGCAATATCCTCCCCCCAGAGTATTACTCTCTCATCGCGCTTCATCTCCTCGTAAAGAGCTTCAATTACCGCCTCTCGGTAAGTAATCTCCTTTTGAGGATCCCGTTTAAGGAAAGAAGGTTTTTCCCGAAGAGTCACCTTTCGGAATTTCTCGGGGACTTCCGAGGAAGAAGACTCACTGAATAGACCTCGATACATTTGCTCAGGATCAGGACTATCAGCCTCAGCCGCCTTGAGGGCCATCTCTTCATTCCTCTTTCTTATTTTACTCTTGAGAATTTCAAAATCACTTTGGCTGATAATCCCAGCTTCTATTAATTGAGCCGGAAAACTCTTAATCGGATCAATCTTTTCCCATAAGGTCAACTCTCTCATGCTGCGATAAGTTTCATCCTCTTGGCTGTCTAATCTATCACTTAGAGAATGACCTTTGTATCTGGTACACCAGAACTCCAGCAAAATTGGTCCCTCACCTCGCCGAGCTTTTTCTACGGCCCGGGTAACAACATCCAAAACCGCTAAAACATTCATCCCGTTGACTACTTCGGCGTCCATCCCTTTCTTATTGTATCCAAAACCTCTCTCTGCTAAGAATTCAATTCCGGTAACCTCTCCCTGCTGTTGTCCGGTCATTCCATATTGGTTATTCACAATGGCAAAAATAGTGGGAACTCCAAACCTCTTATCCATTAACCCATTGGTAAATTGGGCCATATTGGCCATATTCATGGCTTCATGAGCAATTCCATTATTAAAAGCACCATCTCCGGCAAAACATATCACCACAGTGTTATCAGAAAAAGCTCTGGCAGCTATACCTGCTCCCACGGCCATCCCCAGACTCCCTCCCACAATGGCGTTGGCTCCCAGATGACCTTTACTGAAATCAGCAATATGCATACTTCCTCCTCGGCCCCGGCAGTAGCCCTCCTCTTTGCCAAAAAGCTCGGCTATAGCCCGAAAAATATGTATGCTTAAAGCCTGTTCAATAAGCTCACTTCGACTTTTTCCCCCAGGATCCAACTCCAGATAATCCTGGATTTTCTTGTTCTCTTCAATTAATCTTATCAGATTCTCCTCATCCATCTGATGGATAGCAAAGAATCCCTTGGCCAGGCTGTCTCCGTGACCTCGATGGGAGGAAGTGATACAGTCATTACTTCTCAAAACAAAGTTAGCTCCGGCCGGAATGGCTTCCTGACCAATAGAAACATGGGTGGCCCCCACATACAAATACTTTAAAGGACCATACTTCCCTTTCTTTTCCTTTAATTCAACAATCATTTCCTCAAAATTTCTTATCAGAAGCATGCACTCCAGCAGTTTTAAGCATTTCTCACCGCTAATTCGTCCTTCCGCAAGTTCCTCTTGAAGAGATTTCCTATACTGAAATTTTGGTATTTTTCCCCCAACTTCTATAAATCCCGGCGTAAAATCAGGCAATATTTCAATTTCTCTGACCATAAATAAATCCTCCCTTTGGACTCAATTACATAATCGTGAGTTTAACCTGATAATTCTAATTATTTTACCTTCCTTGTAAAGTCACTTCCCACTTTTTCCACTTTTTTTTGGGAAAACCCTATTCTTCCTTCTTTACACCAGATAACTCCCTTTTACCTAATTATCTCGGGCTGAAGAAGAAAAGGATTTCTTATATCTATATGCCCAGCCAGAGTTTCGCGGGGCTTTCCCTGAATAAGAATCTGAACCCTGGTGTAGGAGGGAAAATTAAGGAGGAGAGTGTTAACAATGGAGTATACAGTAAGTAACTCACCGGTAGACCCACCGGGATGATTTTCTGATAAAGAAGAAGAAAAATCTACGTAAATATCTTGATTTCTCAAGTAAACTGCCCGTACCTTTGTCTCATGAGGCAAAGTAGAGGAAAGATCTTTGTTCTCCGGGCCCCGGATTAACTCTTTCAAAACATCCTTTATCTGAGTATTTGGTTCTTCTCTTAAGATAATTTTTCGCTCCTCCAGAGAAAGATAATTTCCATCAGGTCCGGCAAAGCATAACTTTACTGCCTTTAAAGAAGGAGGAGAAACAAAGGGCCGACTAACCCACTCCTTAAGCTGATACCCCTTCTCGCCTAAAAAAGAAGAGAAAAAGATACCAGCAACAAAAATGACTATCCCCACTATTAGCCAGAGAATAAAGTACCTTATTCTTTTCTTATTTTTCCCAGAACCCATGAGTTACCTTTTCAGCTTCTGATTAAAGACACGAATATAACTGCTCAGTCCATTAAAAATTCCCTGGGCGATTTTATCCTGGAAACTCTTATTTCCCAGTTTCCTCTCCTCCCAGGGATTGGATATAAAACCAACTTCAATCAGCACCGCTGGCATATCAGCTCCTCTCAAAACATAAAACCTGGCTGATTTTACTCCTCTATTTGCCAGACCGCAGCTCTGGCAGAGAGCCTCCTGAATGACCTGGGATAATTCGTTGCTTTCACTGCGACACTCATTTTGAATTAAGTCCCAGAGAATCGTTCTGGCCCCGGCGGGTAACTCGGCACCCAGGGGAGCATTCTCCCGACTGGCTACCTCTTCAGCTCCCTCTCCATAAACATACTGCGAGTTATAGAAAGTCTCCACGCCGTTAGCTTTTCTACTATAGGCCGCATTGGCGTGAATACTTACGAAAAGATCTCCTCCCAGTTGATCGGCAATTTCCGTCCGTACATCTAAAGCCAGATACTCATCTTTATTTCTGGTTAAATAAACCTCTAATCCAAGCTTTTCTCTAAGAAGTCGGGCCAATTTCTCGGCTACGGCCAAGGTAACTTTCTTTTCCTGAAGTCCCGTTGGTCCAATTGCTCCAGGGTCTTTTCCCCCGTGTCCCGGATCCAAAATGATCCTCTTAATCCCTTCTAATTTCTCCCTCCCAGGCTTAAGAGGTAAAGATTCAGTATCTCCCTTTTTCTTCAAGAGCTCAGCTACCAAATCCCCTCGGGATTCCTTGATATCAATGACTAACTGGGGAGGATTTTCCAGAGAAAAAGCGTTATAGGTATAATCCGACCCGGCTAAATCAAGTACCATTTTAACTACATTGAGAGAATCTCTCTCCAGGCGAACTTTCCTTAAAAATTTGTCAGCTATTTCTATTTCCCGCCAGGGAGGAGTAAGATTAGCTGGGTAAAGATTGAAAATCAGGCGAGGTGGATTAAGAAGATCCCTAACGACATAACCTGTCTCTGGAGACACCTCGATAACGAGACGAGTATAGGTAGAGGAAGAGTAAGATTTAATCTCTCCTACAGCATATTTTTGGTAAGCCAAGCCTGACAGTACGCTAAGTGAGAAAAATAAAATCACCAGACCAGCAGCCAGAATCTTCTGCATTCTTTACTCTTAACCTGCTTCTTTCTTGGAAGGCTTTTCTCGATCCTTCTTAGTAACCGACTTGCTTCCCGGTAGACCAAGATTTTCTCTTATCTTCCTTTCCAGTTCTTCTTTAAGAGACCGATTTTTCTCTTCTTTAAGCATCCCCCGCACCGTCTCTTTACCTTGAGCCAGTTGCTTATCGCCATAAGAATACCAGCTCCCCGATTTTTTGAGAATTTCCAGGTCAGTCCCCAGGTCAATGATACACCCCTCTTGAGAAATTCCCTCGCCAAAAATGATATCAAACTCTGCCTTACGGAAAGGAGAAGCCAATTTATTTTTAACTACCTTGACTCGGACCCGAATCCCTATCTGTTCATCCTTTATAATAATAGATTCCTTCCGGCGAATATCAACTCTCACTGAGGCATAAAATTTAAGGGCTCTGCCTCCCGGAGTAGTTTCCGGATTACCAAACATTACCCCTATTTTCATCCTTAATTGATTGATAAAAATGGTGCAAGTTTTAGAATGTGAGATTGCCCCGGTCAGCTTGCGGAGAGCCTGAGACATCAACCTGGCCTGAAGACCAACGTGAGTATCCCCCATCTCTCCCTCCAGCTCAGCCCGAGGAACTAGAGCAGCTACCGAGTCAACGATAATTAAGTCGATAGCGTTACTTCTCACCAGAACCTCACTTATCTCCAAAGCTTCTTCTCCGGAATCAGGCTGAGATATAAAAAGATCATCAATGTTCAACCCCAGCTTTTGAGCATAGGAAGGGTCCAAAGCATGCTCAGCGTCAATGAAAGCAACGATACCATTTAGTTTTTGAGCTTCGGCAGCGGCTTGGAGAGCCAAAGTGGTCTTTCCTGAGCCCTCCGGGCCAAATATTTCAATTACTCTGCCCCGAGGAAAACCTCCAATTCCCAGAGCAGCATCCAGAGTAAGAGCACCAGTAGGAATGGCCTCTATATCAAAACGAGCTGCTCTTTCTCCCAGCCGCATTAGAGCTCCTTTGCCAAATTGATGTTCTATCTGGCGTCGGGCCAGGTCCAGAGCCTTTAACTTGGCTTCATTCATTTTCTTCTCCCTCCACCAGGAAAACTCGTGTCAAACATAATCTATTCTTTTGGTAATTGGTAGGCGCAGGCTTTAGCCTGCGTTTATTTAGGCAGCTCAAAAGCTGCGGCTACCGTAACCTCTTTGCGCAAGTTAAAACTTGCGGCTACCACTTTTGATTCAGGATAATTTCCTCCCCTTACATGATCCCTTTTTTTCTTTATCTATGATGTTCTCCCGGAATTCTTTCATAAAACGTTTGACGCTACCCCAGGAAAACTTCTTAAAATAGTATAAAGTGGTCCGGTGGGAGTTAGGCGGCTTTTAATAACGCTGAACTGCTTCACCTCTATCTCGCCAACATAAGTCTCTTTTTCCTGAAGAATCAACTGTCTTAACTTCTCTGCTTCTCTAAGTTCTTTGACTCTACCCAGGGTTAGATGAGGAATCCACTTTCTTTTTTCGGCCGGAAAACCTGCTTGACTGAGGCCTTCATCCAGATGCAAAGCTAAATCCTCCAGTCTTTCTTGGCCTTTCTTTACTCCTACCCAGATGACCCGAGGAGAAGAAGGATTAGGAAAAGCCCCCACTCCGGTAAGTTCAATAACAAAGGGAGATAACTCCTTAGCTACCTTTTGAGAAACAGCAAATACTTCTTCCACCTGCTCCTCTTTAATCTCTCCCAAAAACTTGAGAGTCAAATGAAGAGAGGAGACCTTCACCCACCTCACTCTATTGCCGGTTCCCTGTAATCTTTGCTCAATTTCACTCAGTTTTTCTTTTATTGAGCCGGGCAGCTCCACCGCCACAAAAATTCTCAATCTTCCGTCTCCCTATCTTTAAACTATCCTATAAGATTGACTGTCAAAGTCAAGTTTTGCTCGGCCCATTCCCCTTTGCTCCTGCGATAATCAATGTCACCTCAGGAGAATGGGCCTCGCTGAGAGTAGCAAATCCTGGTAGGCGCAGGCTTTAGCCCCCTCTGTTATGATCTGGTAGGCGCAGGCTTTAGCCTGCGTTTATTTAGGCAGCTTAAAAGCTGCGGCTACCTTTGGTCGAACAACCCAAGTTCTCCCTTCCCCTTTTTCCTTCAATCACCAGGGTAAACTCCCCTTTAGGTTGTCTCTGCCGAAAAATCTCCTCCATCTGGCTTACTTTACCCCGGATCAACTCCTCAAATTTTTTGGTAAGCTCCCTGGCTACGGCAATCTGGCGATCCCCCAGAACTTGCCGTATCTCGGGAAGAAGCTTTCTGATACGGTGAGGAGCCTCATAAACAATAATGGTCCTTTTCTCTTCCCTCAACTCCCTTAACCTTTTCAACCGCTCATTTCTATTTCTACCCAGAAATCCCTCAAAAAGGAAATTTCTTACCGGAAGACCTGAGACAACCAGAGCCGTTATTAAGGCAACCGGACCGGGAATAGGAACTACCCTGATACCTTTCTCAATGGCCTCTTTTATTAACTCATATCCCGGATCCGATATGCCCGGCATCCCTGCGTTGGTCACCAGAGCGATATTCTTCCCCTCTTTCAGTTCCTTCAAAAGATAGGGAATCTTGTGGTATTGGTTATGCTCATAGAAACTTGTTATGGAAGTATGAATATCATAATGAGAAAGCAATTTTCTGGTATGTCTGGTATCTTCAGCAGCAATGAGATCTACCTGCTTGAGTATTTCCAGAGCTCTCAAGGTAATATCTTTTAAGTTGCCGATAGGAGTTCCTACCGGATACAACCTACCTTCCATCTTCTTTCCTTAATCAAGTGGTAGCCGCAGGCCAGTCCGTGTAGGGGGGCTAAAGCCTCCCAGTTATGGTTTGGTAGCCGCAGGCTTTGATTCCTCGGTTATGACCCGGTAGGCGCAGGCTTTAGCCTGCGTTTATTTGCCCAAGTTAAAACTTGCGACTACCTTTTAGTCGAACGACCCAAATCCCTCCTTTTGTCATTGCGAGGAGCGCAAGCGACGTGGCAATCTCGCTTTGTTCGGAACAGGCTCCGCAATCTCATAACTATCATCCTGCCTAAAGCGGTCTCTTGCAGGGAACTCCTGGACGACGAGAATATCGGCGGGGAGTAGTCTTTATCTTCTTCACCGAAATAAGGCAGCGTTTTTGCTTCAAAATAGGAAGTTCCAGATCAATAACCGCTTTTATTCTACCTCCCAGGTATTCAAGCGCCCTCTGGGCTGCCCGTATCTCTCTATTTAGATGAGGTCCCTTCTGAGCAATGAAAAACCCCCCTACTTTAACCAAAGGTAGCCCATATTCGAGGATCACGTTAAGAGGAGCTACTGCCCGACAGAGAGCATAGTCAAAACTTTCTCTTTCCTCCGTATGACCAAAATCTTCAACTCTTTTCCAAAGAACTTTCACTTCCTTTAACCCCAAAATCTTCACTATATGCTCAAGAAAAAGAGTTCTTTTTTCTCTGGCTTCCAGTAAAGTAAGCTCTATTTGGGGACGAATAATTTTTATCGGCAAAGAAGGAAAACCTGCCCCGGTCCCCAAATCCACTACCTCACCACCAAGCTCTTTTAGCAACCTCAGGCAGGTCAAAGAATCCAGAAAATGCTTGATGATAATTTCTCGCTCATCCCTGATTCCAGTGAGATTAATGTTCTTACCCCACTCCTGGAGCTCCTGGAGGTAAAGAAGAAACTTCTCTACCTGAGAAGAAACCAATCTTATCCCTAATTCCTCTCCTCCCTTAATTAAAAGCTGACTTAGCTCCGTCTCTATTTTAGAAAATTGACTTTCCTTCCCTGCCTCAGGTAAATACCTTCTTATCATTTAAACTCTTATCTAGCCCCCATTCCCCGCAAGATTACCTCTACCGTCATAAAAATAATTTCCAGATCTACAAGGATAGACCAGTTATTGATGTAAGCCAGGTCGAACTTCAGCTTATTTTCAGCAGAAGTATCGTATCGCCCATAAATTTGAGCCAGTCCAGTAATGCCAGGTTTTACCACAAATCTCCTAACATACCCGGGAATTTCTTTCTTGAATCTCTCTACAAAGACAGGGCGTTCTGGACGGGGCCCTACCAGGCTCATCTCTCCCTTGAAAATGTTGAAAATCTGAGGAAGTTCATCAAGTCGCGATTTCCTTAACATCGCTCCCACTTTAGTAACCCGAGAGTCATTTTCCTCCGCCAGAATTGGCCCGGTGGGGGCTTCAGCTTCCTCTATCATAGAGCGAAACTTATATACCCGATAGATTATACCTCCCAGACCTACTCTATCCTGTTTCAATAAAGCTGGTCCCCGACTATCAAGCTTAATAATCAGAGATATTAAGGGTATAAGGGGAAGAGAGAAAGCGAGAATGAGCAAGCTAAAAAAGACATCTATCAGGATCTTTACTGTTTTGTTTTTACCTCTAAGACCACCACTATCTATTCTAACCAAGGGTACATCACCCAGATGGGTTATCTGAGTTCGCCCCATTACCACCTGAGAGGTCTCGGGAATCATCCAGATATCTATCTCTCGCTTCTGGCAAAAAGACAAAAGAGTTAGCTTCTCCGGGCCTGACAAATCAGGACTGGCCAATATAACATCCGTTATCCCCTTGAGATGCTTTTCCAAATCTCCCAAAATCTCTTCAGTTTCCTCTACTCTCCTTACTTCCTCTATCCGGGTAAAGAGAGAACCCCCGGCCTTTGTTTCTCTTCTCACTTTTTCCGCAATCTCCCGGCCACCTATTATTAGAAGACTTCGACCAAGATTAGACTGGCCAGCTAAATAATGAACATAGGAATGCCAAGCGGAGATAATAAGAATATTAAACAGCCAGGAGATGAGAAAAACTGTCCGAGGAAAAGGAAGGGTTCTCTCGTAAAAAAAAGTGAGGGCCACAATTATGATCGAGCTTAAAGTAACTGAAGTAAAAACAAGATAAAATATGTCAAAGGGGTTAGCTTCTTTCTTTTCATCATAAAGACCAGTAAAATAAAAGATTCCGATTCCAATGAGAGTAATCCAGAGGACCAGGCTTAGATAAGCCTGAAAATTAACTGGAGGTGGATGTCCACTGAAACGAGCCAGAAAAGCCAGGACGGTTCCAGCATTTACCAGGAAAGCATCCACCAGGACAACCAGAGGGACAGGTATCTGCTTCTTAGATAAGGCTAAATTCTCAGCCATTTTTTTCCCCCGTTTCTATTTCTCCCACAATTCTCTTTCCTTCCTCACGTATTCAGTTGCCTCTACCCCTTGCCATACTTTCCTGCCCAAACCCAGCATATAATCGGTATAATTTTTTGGCCGGGGACGAAGAACCACTTTCTCTTCTTCCACTTCCACTGCCAGTTCGCCTCCAGCCTCAAGGTTTAACCTTTTCCTTATTTCCTTAGGAATTGCTACTTGATATTTGCTACTTAGCTTTACTATCTTCATTATACTTTTCTCCTTTCGTATTACATTTTTTGAATTACTTTAATTATAGAAAAAATAAGAAATTTTCAATAACTCCTACCTCTAGGAGAGGGGTGAAAAACCCTCTTTCAGCATGAGCGATTCGAGCAGCAACTTTTGATTTTTCAGATGACACCGGGCCACTCAACCGATGGTCTGAGTATTTTGGAGAATATCACCCCGTACTTATGGGGAATAACCTCGTTAAGTTNGCAAAGTGAGGACTTTTGATCCTCCTTTGTCTATGTAGGTACCAGAACAAGC
>AQRW01000170.1 GCA_000402295.1 Candidatus Aerophobus profundus SCGC AAA252-L23 | reverse complement strand
ACTTCTGGTTTAGATCTTTGGAAATCAATCTTCTCTTCCTGCCCGCATCCCGCACAAGATAGCGTCTAGGAACTCTGGTTCCCTAATCTACAATCGGAGGCCTATAAGGCTAAGCCAATTCGAGGGCAACTAGTCCCTTCCTACCATCTAGTAGCAGCATCGCAGCAGCTTACATTGAGGGAAGGATTCCTGATAGACAATTTCTTAGAGTCAGGATTTGATCGACTTCAATGTTACGGGCTCTTGACGAAACATATTTTTTGGCTATAATATTCAATAGTTTCTATATAGAAGGTCTTCCCGATGGGAGGGGAGGTAAGGTAGTTGTGTCTGGTAAATCAAAAATGGGAAATGACGGAATGCAAGGAGATCAAATGACTGCCGTGTCAAACTTAGCGGAGGTTTTTGGCTTACTCGGAAGCAGGGTAAGGCTGAGGATACTGGAAATAATTGCCGATGAGGAAAAGTGTGTAAATTTTTTAAGCGAGCAGTTGAGATTATCCCAACCCACAATTTCTTACCATCTGAAGCTTCTTTTTACCAATGGTCTTGTCAGACAACATAAAACAGCTCAGTGGGTGCGCTATAGTCTTAACAAAGAGGAGTTGGCAAAATTAACCAAGAGATTTTCTGTAGTTTACGGGATTCTAGACCGCCTGAGAGGGAAAGATGGTTCTCCCTCTAAAGGAGCGTCTCCTTCTTGATGTGAACAGAAACTGCTTTAAAGGGAATCTCAGGATGAGAGAAAAGAAGGTGCTTGGATATTGGGAGACGGAAGGAAAATACCAAGGGGATTATTTTTTGCTATTAACATAAGAAATGTTCTATATAGATACATCCAAATATAGCGGCCGCACAAGTCCCGGGATGGATCACAGATGTAAGGAGGGTCAAAATGGATATGACTTATCTTATCAGGTTTTTCTTGAGAAACCGGGTCAATCGCTATGTCTTTAGTCTTCTCTCCAGAAAAGATGAACAAGCCAGAAGCATCCTTGAGGATATGTTCTTTCTTTACGTCGGGAGAAACGACGGACTCACTTCCCTAAGAAGAATCGAGCTTTTCCCTTTTTACCTCTTCTTCGAAATGGGAAGAATCTTGTTTGGGCAGTCAAGGAAGGATGTAAGGAGGGAGCTATCCAACCCCACATTTCAAAAAGGAATATCCTTAACCATGAGATCGGTGGCTCACTATGGTTTAACCTATCCTCAGCAATTTGTAGCTCCTCCCGTTGTTGTCTGGAACTTCACCAACATCTGTAATTTAAAATGTAAGCACTGTTACCAAAGTGCGGGGAAAAAGCTCCCCGATGAGCTTTCCCTAAAGAAGAGATTGGACGTAATTGACCAATTGTCAAGGGAGGACGTTTTCTTAGTTGCCTTCTCGGGAGGAGAGCCTTTAATGGACAAGGACCTATGGAAGGTGATTGAAAGGGCCAAGGAAAACTACATGTACGTTTCAGTTGCAACCAATGGAACTTTAATTTCGCCAGAAGTCGCTAGGAAGCTATCAGATGTAGGAGTAGATTATGTTGAGATAAGTCTGGATAGTGTCAATGCCCGAAAGCACGATCGGTTTAGGGGGGTTCCTGGAGCCTGGGATAAGACAATTACTGGAATTAAAAACGCAGTTGCTGAGAGAACCTACCAGGTAGGACTAGCCCCCACAATCACAAGGATGAATTTTGATGAACTTGAGGACCTGATAAAATTATCTACGGGGCTAAAGGTAGACAAGTTTTTTGTCTTTAACTTCATTCCAGTCGGAGAGGGTAAAAATTTAATAGATTTTGACCTTACTCCTAAGATGCGAGAAGAAATGCTAAATATTTTGTACGATTACTATGTAAAATATGGAATAGTCACCCTGACAACCTGCCCTCAGTACGCCAGGGTAGCTATGCAAAGAAGTGAAGACCAGATAGCCCCTAGCTCTCACTACAGTGTTGACAAAGGCAGTAGAGCCCGCCTCTTGGCCGAATTTATAGGAGGATGTGGAGTGGGAAGAGGTTACTGTGCAATTCAGCCAAATGGGGTAGTTACTCCTTGTGTGTACCTGCCTATAGTAGTGGGAGATTTAAAGAAGCAAAGCTTCAGGCAAATCTGGAATACCTCACCGGTATTAAAGGAACTTCGCCGCCGTGATGACCTAAAGGATCACTGCGGAGTATGTGAATACCGCTCGGCCTGTGGAGGATGTAGGGCAAGAGCTTATGCCTATTTTGGAGATTACAAGGCACCTGATCCGGGGTGTATTAATAATGAAGATGCTTTCCTTAGGCTTAAAGAAGGGGCAGTAGCAGTAGCAAACGCAGATAGAGAAGAATGAGAAATGAAAGTAATGCTGATCCTCCCTCCCTCGAAATTCGTCTTGAAGGACAAGCTGGGAATTACCTGTATTTCCCTTGCTCTTGCTTGTTTGACCTCTTATTTGGATGTAAGCGGACGGGCACAAGTTAGAGGGCAGGAAGTTTGCCGCCATAATGACCAGTAGAGGTTGCCCATTTTCCTGTATTTTTTGCTCCTCCTCCCAGCTTTTTGGTAGAATCTGGAGAGCGAGAAGCGCTGAGAATGTTATCCGGGAAATAAAGCTACTGAGATATGAGTATGGGGTGAAAGAAATAGAATTCTTAGACGACACCTTTACCTTACTCTCCCTGACTATTTCTTTAGAATTGCAAAAGTCTATCTTTCTTACCTCACCAGGCTTTCCATGAAGCAACAAGGGCATAGATCCTCTTATGGAAACTCCCAAGTAAGTTTTCCATGTCCTTGTCCATGATACGAAGCATAAAGGTATTTCATTTTGGCAAAGGATATTTTTTAATGTAACCTAAGTTGACAAAAATTATTTACATTATATAATAAAACAAAAAATGTGAGGAGAGGGCAATGCAGGATGATAGGCCGGTTTATCCTATAAGTGTGGCAGCAGAGCTTTTAGATGTTCATCCTCGCACTCTTAGATTATACGAAAAACGCGGTCTTATAAGCCCCAAGAGAAGAGGTAACAAAAGGTTTTTTTCCAACAACGATCTTCACTGGATTAGGTGCATAAGGGAGATGATCCATAAAAAAGGATTAAACATTGTGGGGATAAAGCGGCTTCTTTGCCTTCTCCCCTGCTGGCAGATTAAAGGATGTACTGAGGAAGAAAGAGAAGAGTGTTCTGCCTACCAGGATAGAACTGAGCCTTGTTGGGAGCTTACTAAAAAAATCTGCCCGAGAAAATTTGAGGTGTGCAGAGAGTGCAGAGTATATCAGGAACAAAAAGAGAAAGCTCAGGGAGTGATAGAACAAGCTAAAAGGTAAATTGTCTTCCCTGATTTGCCTAAAAACTACAGAGTAGATTGATTAACAGGAGGTTTAGAAAATGGCAATTACAAGGGTTTGGATTGACGAGGATGTTTGTACAAGCTGTAAAAAGGGGACTTGTAAAGGTAATAGATAAATTTTATGGACAATTATTATCCTAAATCAAAAGTTGAAATTAAAGGGTTTATGGCCAGATATTACGATACATTAATGAATATTGTAACTTTTGGAAAATATTCTTCGTTTATAGAAAAAGCTATTGAGTTAATGAGAATTAAACCTTCTGATAGGATACTTGATTTGGGAGCAGGCACCGGTAGAAACGCTTGTGCAATGATGAAGTATCTTTCAAAAGAAGGAAAATTAATGGGAGTTGACATCTCTCCAGAGATGATTTTTCAGTTCAGGAAAAAGTGTGCCCATTTTCTTAATGCCAAAATTATCTATGCCAGGGTTGATCAACCTTTGCCTTTTAGAGAAAGGTTTGATAAGGTTTTCATTTCTTTTGTGCTCCATGGATTTCCCCAAGATGCGAGAGAAGTGATTATAGAAAGTGTCTTTGAAGTGTTAAAGGCCAATGGGAGTTTCTTTATTTTAGATTATAATGAATTTTCTTATGATGAAACCCCTTTTTATTTGAAGGTTCCTTTTAAACTTGTAGAATGTCCTTATGCTTTTGACTTCATCGGACAAAATTGGAAAAAGATATTGGCAAGTCATAATTTCGGTAACTTTGAAGAGTCTCTTTTCTTTAAAGATTATGTCAGATTATTGGAAGCTAAGAAATTGAATAGCGATAAATAAAATCGCATAAGAATTGCAGAAAAATAAAGATGGACCATAAATCGTTGAGTTGATTGTTAGGATTACCAGAGGAGTTTTGAGATGAGGAAAGTCAGAAGGAAAAATGAGCGAGAATTTAAGAAAAAAGCAAGAAGGTGAATGATGCAAAACAGAGAAGATGTGAGAGAAAAAACAAAGAAGATCATTAAAGTTTTGCCTGAATTGAATTGCGGTAAATGTGGATTTGATAGTTGTGGAAAATTCGCTAAAGCGGTAGCTGAACAAAGAGCACCGTGTTATGGTTGCAACAGTGGTGGGCCTCCGGTAGCAAACAAGGTGTGTAAGATTATGGAGGTGAGAGTTCCTGAAATAGCAAAGATCCCAGGCGAATATTCTGGGTTTCCTCTACCTAAAATAGCAAGTGGTAGAATGGATAGAGGCCGAGGTAGAGGCCAAGGTATGAGGCGTGGCCCGGGTAGCGGTAAAGGTTTTGGCCGAAGGAGGGGCAAAAGGTAGGCCTGAGGAATGATACGATTCTTTCAGGAAGAAATAATGAGGTTTTAGTGAAAAGATTTCCAAAAGTGGCTTAGGTAACAAGGAATTGATAAATTATGAATAGGCTATGGTTAGTTCACTTATCATAGAGCGAAAAATCTGAAAAAGGGGAGATCGAAAATGTGAAAGATGAGTAATGTTGCACTCTCATGGGCTGGAAGAAAAGATAGCTACCTGGCATACTATGGGGCCTAAAGGTTTCAAAAAAGCACAGGATGGAAAGGTAGTTAAAGAAGTGGTAAGAAGGAGGAATAAGCAATGTTTGAGAGCATCTCGGAGGAAGAAATTCGCCAAAAACTGGCCAAGGTAAAACATCCTGCTATTGACCGAAGTTTAGTTGAGTTGGGAATAGTCAAGAATATAGCTTTCGAAGGTAACATAGTTGAGGTTACCATAGCACTTCCTTTCGCTAATATTCTCATTTTGGGTGATTTGGTAGATAGTCTGCAAGAACCGGTAGAAAAGTCTGGTGGGGAGTTTAAAGTAAAGTCAACCAAGATGAATAAAGAGGAACGGCAAGCCTTTTTGACTATGGAAAAGGAAAGTTGGAAAGGTGAATAGGGTCTAAAAGAGACCAGTTTTTTAGATGCCCATAAAAATCTTTTTTTGGATTGCATCAGAGAGAAATGAAAACTGATCTAGAAAAATGGTTTAAAGAAGACGGTGAGAGAGTCTTAAGAAAAATCGGTATCAAAAAGGGTGATGTTATTTTAGATTTTGGATGTGGAGAGGGGATTTATTCCTTACCTGCGGCAAAAATTGCTGGAAAAAAGGGAAAAGTCTTTGCCCTGGATAAAAGCATAAGCAAGGTTGATGAACTCACAAGGAAAGCCAAATCAGTTGAATTGGAAAATATAGAAACAGTTAAAACATCGGGTAAATTAAAGGTCCCTTTTCCTGATGGATACTTTGATGTAGTCTTGCTTTATGATGTTTTACATTCCTACTATTTTTCACTGAATGAGAGAGAAGAGTTGTTAGAAGAAATGCGCAGGGTGTTAAGAGCTGGAGGTTTGCTTTCAGTTTATCCGGAGCATATGGATGTTGAAAAGATAAGAAAGGAAATAGAGAAGGTAAATTTTCGCCTGGAGAAAAAATATTCCCAAGTACTCATCCATGAAGGAAGATACACGCCTACTCGTGTTCTAAGTTTTAGAAAAGGTATTAATAGACTGGAGAATAGAGTATAACAGAAGGAAGGATCATGTGGGCCAGTTCCCTCAAGAGGTGTAGGACACAGCCTGGGAATAAATAACCTACCTCCCATAATCCAGCAGCCTTGAATAGTCACATTCCTGAGTGAGATTCTTGTCTCCTGCCGACCACGAACTTGTTCAAAGATTCATCCAAGGTAAACAGGATAGTCATATAACATCATTTTTCCTTTAGAGAAAGAAACAAATGGTTAGTTTCCAGTAGAGTTGGTTGACAGAGAGAAGACTTTACTTAGTGATAGCGATGATGTAGATGAGCTTTACGTTGCTGGTTGTGACCCCGTTATGAAGAAGAAGATGTTTAGAGATGGCTTTAATTGATTCAAGGAGAGCTGTTAATATGGCTAAGCAGCTGCATCTCACCAGCTTGACTTGAACTTCAGAAGGATTATCATAGTGTCATCGAAACTGGTGGTGGTGTTCCACACCTTGGGTAGCCTGCAAGTTTGCAGGATGATGACTCCTACTTTGCTGAGAAGTAGGAGTTTTTCTAATAAGAGGTAGCAAATTTGAGAAAACGAAGTTTCTACGATAGTGTATATTTTGATCTTCTGGACGCTATGAGGAAAAACATCAGCCCCATTTGCTTACTGACTGAGAAATCTGAACGTCGGTACTCGCGGACTCTTTTCTACGAGCTGTATAAACAAAGTTTTGGGCTATGTATGCATCATTTTCTGGCGGTTTACTCACTCTACTATAATCCGACAGAAGAAAAAAGTGTTCTCAAACAATGCCAACTGTATGTTCCAAGACAACACCTCTGAAGATTATACTTAGTTGCTCTATTCATGCCCGGTGTGTCCTGACCAAAAGTTTCTCCTAATGGTGAAGTAGAGTGCGCTTGCTTCCCGCCATTAAAGCTTATAGCCGATATTTCTTAAAAACTGGCGACGAGTACTAACGTCTTTTTCTGACTCCACTCCCCGAGGAAGAAAACCATCAATGACTCCCACAATACCTCTTCCCTGACGGGTTTCAGCTATAATTACTTCTACAGGGTTAGCCGTGGCGCAGAAAATCGAGCAAACTTCCCGGCAGTTTTTGACCGCATTAAGAACATTAACCGGAAAGCCTTCCTTCATTAAAATGACAAAGCTGTGTCCGGCAGCCAGACTCTGGGCATTTTTTATAGCCAGAGATTTCAATTGCTCATCATTTCCCTCCGCTCGCACCAGACAGGGACCGGAGGCCTCGCAGAAAGCCAGCCCAAACTTTATTTGGGAAGAAGAATTTACCATTACCTCGTAAAGATCCTCAGCGGTCTTGATGAAGTGAGTCTGCCCAATAATAATGTTAGTTCCTTCGAATATTTCCATTTTCACGGTTTTGAACTCCATTAATTTAGCCTCCTAATTTAAATAATAGGTCTAAGAAATCATCTGCAAACCGGGAATTCTGGCCCGCTTCTCTATCATCCGAAGAAAATGAGAGATGATCAGAACCGTTATCAGATAGATAAAGGCTACTACCAGAAATAATTCAAAAAACCTGAAATTCTTAGCGGCAATAATCTTAGCGGTGAACATAAGTTCGGTTGTCCCGATCATATAAGCAACCGAGGAATATTTCAGAGTGTAAATGAGTTCATTGGACCAGGCAGGAATCACTATCCTCAATGCTTGAGGGAGGATAATGTAGATAATAGCTTTGAACTCACTCATTCCTAAGGAACGAGCGGCCAACATCTGGCCCTGGCTAATTGATTGTATAGCTCCCCGAAAGTATTCAGCCTGATAAGCGGCGCTGTTTAAACCCAGGCCAAGAATAGCTGCCACAAAGGGTGAGAACCGAACGCCGTAGCGAGGCAATCCATAGTAGACGATGAACAACTGTAGAAGAAGGGGAGTTCCTCGAAATAAGTCCACATAGGCTCTACAGAAGCTGCGTATCGGCTTGTTACCGTACAGCCAGCCCAGGGTAAGGAGAATTCCCACCACAAATCCCAGGGAGATGGCGACAGCGGTCAACTGAAGGGTGGTGATTGTTCCCTTGAGCAACTGAGGAAAAATTGTCTTCCAATCTAAGGTCAGGAAGTTCATTATCCCTCCGATTTTCCGTAGAGCTCGGTAATCTTGGAGAGAAACTCCTTGGTTCGCCGGCGCTTAGGGTGAAGAAAGAGTTCATCCGGTGGTCCCTGTTCCACAATTATCCCTTTTTCCACAAAAATAATTTCATCGCATACTGAGCGAGCAAAGCCCATTTCATGAGAGACCACTACCATAGTCATGCCACTTTTAACCAGGTTTTTTATAACTATTAATACTTCTCCAATTAGCTCTGGGTCCAGAGCTGAAGTGGGTTCATCGAAGAGCATTAGTTTAGGCTGCATGGCCAGACTTCGAGCTATACTTACTCGCTGTTGTTGTCCCCCGGACAGTTCTGCCGGATATGCTCCGGCCTTATCAACCAAACCCACCTGGGAGAGCATATTTAAAGCTAATTCAGTAGCCTCTCTCTTGGGAATTTTCTTGACTCTGGTGGGTCCAATGCGAACATTATCCAAAACTGTTAGATGGGCGAAAAGATTGAAATCCTGGAAAACCATTCCAATACTCTGCCGGATTTTGTTAATGTTGGTTTTGGAGCTGGTTACTTCCACACCATCCAACCAGATTTCTCCACTATCAGGCCTGGTAAGTCGGTTCAAACAACGGAGCAGGGTACTTTTTCCGGTTCCGGAAGGTCCGATGATAACTTTGGTTTCCCCTTTTTTGACCTTAAAAGAGATATCCTTGAGAACCGGTTCTTTATTATAACTCTTGGAGAGATGCCGTACTCTTAAGAGTACATTCTTTTCAATCGGTTCCATTTTGTTATCCTGTGGTACCTCTGCTTTGAAATCCCGGAATTCTAATCTCTTTCTCCAGCCAGCGCAAGAATCTTGTTCCGGCAAGGGTGAGGAAGAAATAGATTACTCCAATAACCAGGAAGACGATAATGGGATCCTGCGTTCTGATGGCGATGCGCCATCCCCATCTATTCAAGTCAATTACCCCGATGGCAAAAGCCAGAGCAGTATCCTTGAGAACACTGGAATACTCATTCGACCAAGAAGGGATGGAGCGGCGGAGAACTAAGGGAAGGATGATATGAATGATGGCTTTTAATTTACTCATGCCCAGAGAACGAGCAGCTATCATTTGACCCTGGCCGATAGATTGAATGGCTCCCCGGAAAATTTGAGATTGGTAGGCCGAGGAACGAAACCCCAGGGCTAATATAGCTACCAGGAAAGGAGAAATGTGTATTCCGAAGGTAGCCGGGCCGAAGTAAAAGAGAAAAAGTAAAACCAGGGCCGGGATAGAGCGAAATATACGCTCATAGACAACAATTATGGTGGAGATAATTTTGTTTCCGTAGACCTGGCCCAAGGCTAGTGGCAGTCCCATTATCAAGCCAATAGCTAATAGTGAAAAGGTTAAGGCAACCGTAACTCCTGTTCCCCTAAAAATAGGAATAATGCTTCTTGCTATAGCAGCAAGGGTTTCAAGTATCTCCATTGTTTCCCAAAAGAAAAGCGGAAGACATCCTCCGCTTTTCTTTTGTCTTTAATCTTTTCCTATCTTTTTATCCTAGTCACCAAAATACTGGACAATTAGCTTTTCCCATTTACCAGAGGCTTTTAACTCAGCCATACCTTGGTTGATCTTAGGAAGAATTCCCTTGGGGTCTCCTTCGGCCACCAAGAAGCCAAACTCCTCTCCAGTGATGATTAGTCCGGCCAAGCCCAGCGATTGCTGTTTCTTAAGAGAAGCTCTGGTAGCTGGTTCATCTTGAATGACTGCATCGAGGTTGCCGTTGATTAAGTCGAGAACCGCCAGAGGATAGGTTTCGTAAAGTTTGAGTTCAACCTTGATTCCTTGATCGATAAGATTGGTTTGAATCCAGTCAGCTCCCGTGGTTCCTCTCTGAGCTCCCACTTTTCGTCCGCTACTGAGGGCAGTAACTATATTGAGTCCAGAATCAGCTCGGATGATGATCGCTTGATCTGAAGTCCAATAGGAATTAGAGAAATCAACTTGTTTTTCTCTCTCCTCAGTAATGGTGAAACCGGAGGCTCCAATGTCGGCTAATCCTGCGGCCACCGCGGGAATTATAGAGTCAAAGGAGAGATCCTTAATTTCGATATTATAACCTTTGAGGTCAGCAATGGCCCGCATAACGTCAAGATCGAAGCCTACATAATTACCTTGCTCATCCACCATCTCGAAAGGAGGCCAACTGATGTCCGAAACGACCTTATAGGTGGGTTTCTCCTGAGCCAGGCTAAGGTAAGAAATCCCCAGGGTCAAAACTATCCCCCATACTAGCACCATTAAAACCGATACTATCTTTCTTCTGCTCATTTACCCCTCCTAATATTTAATTTAGCGGCGACTATTCTATTTTATTCTATAATCTTTTCTCTGTCAAATAATTCTCCGCAATATTCGTATTACCGCAGGCAGAATCCACATAAAAAGGAATATCAGAGAAAAATAAGGAATTTTTAGACCGAGACCTCGTTGTCTTAGATGAACTAGCTCACCTCCCTTCTGAGGTAGGAAGGTGATTTCCCCAGCTTCCTTAATTTCATAAGCCCAGACCTTGCCTTTGAAGGCCTTTGAGGGGCACCATCCCAGACGATTTCTTCTCCCGGTAGCTTCGGCCCAGATCCAGCCTGACTCTTCTTTTACCTGAAGATAGACGTTACCCTTTTTGTACTGAGGAAGATAAATTAGAGCAGCCGCGTGCCCGGGAATGAGAACTATAGCGGAGCGATATCCGGCTGCCTTGTATAGCACTGCTAGAAAGACCGCGTAATCTTCACAGTCTCCCAGAGCTTTCCCTTTTTCCATAGAGGAGGCTAATTCATCGGCATTCTGAGCAAATTCGGGATAACCGAACTGATCTATATCTTGAGTGTAGCGGATACGGTCTCTGGCTAGCTTGTAAATAGCTTCTGCTCTCTGAAGAGGCTCAGGATAACTTTCTTTAAATTTTTCTCCCAGTTGCCAAGCTAAGTCAGCATTCCTCCCCAAGCTTTCGCAAGTAATGACTGGTCGAAATCCTTCCCGGGTTACCTGGAAATAACCGTCAATTCCCTGGGGTCGGGTTCGGCAAAGGTTCCAGGAATCGTATATTTCTCCGCTCTTCCGATAAAAATCTGCTGGGAAAGCCCAGGTAGAAATCCCACAACAGGTGACCAGAGCAAATAGAAAGAAACAAATTTTAAGCTTCATTGGTTATAAAGACATGGTAAGGGCCGAATGCATGATAATTCCCAGAAAAATAAGATAGGCAGCCACATATATTCCTACGGCTTTGGAGTTGTCTTTGATACTAAGGAAAGGAATTTTAGGGGTGAGTATATTTAAAATATTGAAAAGAGCTATTCCTACCAGGAGGCTGGCAAAAAATGCGGTACTAACGAGCAGCAGCCTGGGCAAATTAATTAGGTTTTCCATCAGAGAAACTCCGACAACAATAGGGGCGGTGGAGGTTCCATGAATAATTAAGCCGATGAAAATTACGAATCCAGCAATGAATAATCCCACAGAAACCGGATCTTCCCCTATTTTTTCTCTTTGGTGAATTTGAGGAGTGAGGACATCCAATATTCTGATTCCCAACCAGCCCAGGATACTGCAGATAACGGACATTACTACCATCCGGACTACCCAGAATGTTACCAACAAATAAAAAGGAATTACTGGACCTATCAGCATTTTTTTTCTCCTATCTAAGATTAGTTTGTTAGAAATTGAATAATAAACTGCTCTCCTTTAAGAAATCCCAGACTTCCTTTTTGACAAGAAATCTCGTTAAATTCAGCTACCTCATCGGGTTTTTTATCCGGATGGTAAATTAAAAATGGTACTGCCTCAGCGGTATGAGTTCTCAGAGAAATGGGGGTGGGGTGATCGGGAAGTAAAGCTACGGAAACTTCTTCCTTTAATTTATCGAGACCTTGCATGATTTTGCTTACCAAGCGGGAATCAAAATCTTCAATACACTTGATTTTTAGCCTGAGGTTTCCCTCGTGGGCCGCCTCGTCCGCGGCTTCAACATGGACCCAGACCAAGTCGTAATTTTTAATCGCCTCCAGGCAAGCCTGAGCCTTACCCTCATAATTGGTATCGAAAAGACCGGTAATTCCTTCCACTTTGATTACCTTAAAACCAGCATAAATTCCCAAGCCTTTAACCAGATCAACAGCCGAGATGACTGCTCCGTTGATACCAAATCTTTCTTGGAAGGTCTTCATTTTTGGCTTACAGCCGGGTGACCAGGGCCAGATCATATTGGCTTTATCCTGACCCAATTTAGCCCTTTTTAAATTTACGGGGTGATCTTCCAGAATTTTTCTGGAACTAAAGATGAGTTCATTTATTATCCGGGAGGTTGACTGAGCCTCCTTTTTTGTTGGTTGAGGTAAAATGTTACTTATAAGTTCACCAGGAACGTCGTGCGGGGGTATACATTTGAGCTGGGGAGAAAAACTCTCCCTCAAAACCAATAGATGCCGGTAACTTACCCCGGGGAAGAATTGAATATTTTCTTTTCCCAATTTACTGTTGAGGGTTCTTATTAATTTTGCCGCCTCCTGGGTAGAGATGTGGCCGGCTGAGTGGTTTTTTATTCTCTTATTTTCCACGCAGATGGTATTACAGCGGAAGGCTACATCTTTCTCTTTAAGGTGAACTCCCATGCTGGCTGCTTCCAGGACCCCTCTTCCTTGAAAGTATCTCTGAGGATCATATCCGAGAATGGAGAGATTAGCTACGGCTGAGCCGGTAGGCATACCAGGAGGAATAGTCAGTAGTCTCCCGCATCGAGAGGATTTGGCCAATCTATCCATCCAAATAGTCTTAGCCGCCTGGAGAGGTGTATCTCCTCCCAATTCCTTCAATGGATAATCAGCCATTCCGTCAGCTATAAGAAGAATATATTTCATTCGGCTTATCTTTCAATTATTTGTTTTGCGGCCTTAAGATTTGGCTTGATGTGCCATGGCTGATTGTAGATTAGGGAACCAGAGTTCCTAGACGCTATCTTGTGCGGGATGCGGGCAGGAAGAGAAGATTGATTTCCAAAGATCTAAACCAGAAGTTTGACAACTTATGAAGAAACCAAAATATTAGAAACACTTGACAAAGACTGCCTCAATGGATATAACATAGAGGAACCTATATATAGAAGTAATACTATATATAACCGTGTCTTATTGACAGAGTTTCACATCTCAGCTGGTTACTGCAATATGCAATTAAATTACGGTCTTGGGTAATAAGATAGCTACAAGGAGAAGAAAATCATGCATCGTAGACTTAAAACTGGCTTAGCTTGGTTCTTGTTCCTTCCCAAACCATGCGCCGTTTGTTTTCCGGCAAGAACCTTAAATCCTATGTTTTCGCCGCTGCCTTCGCACCAGCGGAGTGGACTGTCCTAAGTGCAGGAAAACGGAAGAGAATGCGAAAGAAGTGGTTAAGGAGTTAGGTATTGAGGCTGAGGTAGTGCATGTATATGATCAGGCACAAATGATTGCAAGAGGTATCACCAGTAGTCCTGCTCTTGCCATAGATAGTGAACTGAAGATAGCAGATAGGGTACCGGAGTAAAGGAGATAACAGGAGCAAAAGTTGTGATAATAATACAAGTCATAGTTTATCTTTGTATTGGACTTTTCGCGGGCTTTATGAGTGGTATGTTTGGAATTGGCGGAGGAACTATAAGAATACCTTTGCTTAACCTTGCAGGTTTGCCTTTATTAAGTGCCTTCGGAATCAATTTTTTTGTTATCCCTTTTTCATCATTAGTAGGTGCAATGAGTCACAGAAAGAATATCGTGAAAGAGATAGTAACTTACGCGATTATCGGAGGTGTCTTAGGAGAAATAATAGGGGCAATTTCTGTCGGATTTATCCCGACGCTAACCCTGGCAATTATCTTTGTTACCTTTTGTTTTGTAGTAGTATTTGGCATTCATTCAGGTAAGATTGTGCCAAAGCTTGCTCAAAAGGTTAAACCTACTAAGAAAAATATCTTTGGTTCTTCTTTTTTTGTAAGTTTTATAACCGGTCTAAGGGGAGGCAGTGGTGGTCAAATCTTTCCAGCCCTTTTTAAAAGTCTTGGTCTTGATACTCATCAAGCAATCGCTACTTCATTAACTGTATCAATTTTTACTGCCTTTGGTGCTATACCAATATACTGGCAGCGTGGGAACATAATGTGGCTTCCAGGGTTATTCGTGCTTATAGGCTCAATAATTGGTGCAAGAATAGGAAGTAAAATCTCATTAAGAACCAAACCCACCTGGTTGGAAATTGGGCTCTCAGTATTTATCTTGGTCCTTGCCTTCCTTACGGCATACAAAGTACTATTATCAGGTATGTAATGATGAATAATATGCTAGGATATAGATAAAACTGAACGAGGAAATTAATCGAATATCTATATCTAACAACTTAATCAGCCGCCTGATTATAGCTTTTATCCCTTTGGAGTTTTGAGTTTGTACGTAGATTGGTATTTCAGCAACAAAATTTATCATTTCTATCCCTTTTTCCACCCATCCACCTGAAAAAACCTAACACCATCCGGGTACTTTTAAGAGCCGGTTTTTCATGAATGGTAAGGTTTTTTATTTTTCTCCTTTTCTTCTGCAATTAAATTTCTTTCTAATTTTTAACTGATATTTGATTTTTACCCAACTTACAATAAATCCTTTGGCTTGAATTTACTAAGAACTTCATCTTCTGCACCATTAGGAATAACACAAATAAAACCAAAATCTTCTTCCTCAGTGCTTTTAAACTGATGGAGCTCATTAGGAGCAATAAGTATTGCATCTCCTGCTTTAACTATCTTTTCCTCGTTCCCTCCCCTCACAATGCCTTTGCCCTTGACAACAAGTACTTCATGTTCCCAGGGATGTTTTTCTTTTGGGGAGTAACCTCCCTTTTTAATTTCAAAGTACCGCATTTCGAAATTAGGTGTTCCTACTTCGGGGGGGCAATAACCATCGAATGGTGATATCCTTTACTTCTGGAATATTAATGGAAACCTCTTTAGCCTTCTCGATACTATTAACATACATTTGATCCTCCTGTATAGTTTAATTTTATCTACCAGCTTTTAAAATCAAAAACCCAATAAGTAAGATATATTCTTAGTATGATATTTACTGAGCAGTATATCCTCCGTCTACCATAATAATACTACCCGATATCATATTTGAGGCCTCAGAAGCCAAAAACAAGGCTGCTCCGGCTACATCTTCAGGTTCTCCGATTCTTCCCAAGGGAGTTTTCCTTACTAATTCCTCCCCGGCTTTCCCCGGATGTACCTGGCGAGTTCTTATTGAAGTAGGAGCAATAGCATTGACCTTAATATTATACTGACCCCATTCTACGGCTAGAACCTTAGTATATAAGATTATTCCCGCTTTAGAAGCCCCGTAAGCGGCCAGTCCTTCTATTCCTACTACTCCAGCCTGAGATGAGATGTTGATGATCTTACCCGATTTTCGCTTAATCATATGTTTTCCTACCATTTGACTCAAGAAAAAACTTCCTTTTAAGTTAACTGATAAAACCTTGTCCCAATCCTCCACCGTGAGTTCTTCTGCCGGCTTATAGACCCCTATCCCAGCATTGTTAACCAGAATATCTATCCATCCTAATTCTCGTAAAGCCTCTTTAGTCAGCTTCCTTATCTCCTCTGGCTGAGATACGTCTGCCACGATAGGTAAAGCTTGGCGACCTAATGCTCTTATCTCCTTAGCTGCTTTTTCCAAGGGTTCCCGGTCAAGATCTATAAGAGCCAAATCGCTTCCATATTCAGCCAAAGCTAAAGAAATAGCTTTGCCAATTCCTCTGGCTGCCCCGGTAACTAAAGCCTTTTTACCGTCAAGCCGAAAACCGACTTTCTTTTCCTTCATAACAATCTTCCTTTTTGATTGTATTCCCCTTTTCTGTCAGTGCATTACCATTCCCCCGCTGACATTTATTGCCTGTCCCGTCATATACTCTGCTGCGGAAGAAGCCAGGAAGGCTACTACTTTGGCTACATCTTCCGCAGTTCCTGCTCGGGAAAGGGGGATCTTTTCAATTTCTTTCTGAAAAGCTCTGCCCTTAGCAAGCCCCAGTCTTTTACCTAATTCCCCATCCACCATCTCCCACATTTTCGTACCTATAATACCAGGACAAACGGCATTAACCAGAATATTATAACGAGCGAGTTCCTTGGCTAATCCTTGAGTAAAGCCGATCACACCAAATTTAGCGGCCGCGTAACCGGCAAAAAACTCCGTACCCATTTTCCCGGAACTTGAAGAAATGTTAATTATTTTCCCCCTCTTTTGATTTATCATTATCCTGGCTACCGTCTTTGAACAAAGAAATACTCCTTTAAGATCAACATCTATTAATCTGTCCCATTCTTCTTCTTTCAATTCCACAATTGGTTTGACGATAACTATGCCGGCATTATTCACCAGTATATCTATTCTTCCAAATTTTTCCTTGGTTAAGTCAACCATCTTCTCAATATCCCTACTGTTACTGACATCAGCTTTTGTAGCCAGAGACTGACAGCCTAAAGCTTTGATCTTAGCCGCCGTTTTCCTGGCACTGTCAAGATTAATATCGCTCACCACCACATCCTTACCTTGTTTGGCTAAATGGATAGAAATAGCCTCCCCAATACCTTGACCCCCACCGGTAACGATAGCTATCTGGTTATTCAATGGCAATTCTTTATCCTCCTTATCTCGGGAGTAACCTAATTTTAGCGAAATCTCAAAATCATAGTCACAACCAGTTAGTATATTCTCGAGTCTCGCAAGATCCAAGACATATTTGATGACGCAGGTACTTGACCGTTCAGTAATTATTGCCTGACCTATAATTATAGCAAATATTGAAGAAAATGAAAAAGGAGAAATCTGCAAGTGAATTTCGACATAAATAGGCCTGACCATATAATGAGATAAGTCGTTGCAGAAATCTCTGATAATAGCTAGCGGAGGAACAAGAGAAATTGACTCTGATTAAGGAAGGAGGTGAAAAGATTTTCTTACATAGAATTTTAGCTTACGAGGCTAAAAACTCCAAGGAAAGGAAAAATCACGTTTCTTCTGTTAAAAAGAGAAAGTAAAGGAGGTTTGAAAAATGAAGAAAATGTTAGTCTTATTGATAATTTTGACGCTATCACTTGGTTTAGTCACTGCCGGTGGAACCCAGCAAATCCTCAAAATCGGAGGGCTTCTGTCTTTTACCGGTGGTTTGGCTCCTTACGGCCCACCTATTTTCAACGGAGCAGCTCTGGGAGTAAAGCACATCCAGGGCTTTGTCCCGGATATACCGCTCCTGATCCCGGACTAATCTGGAGCGAAAAAGAGAATTCCAAATATATTCCCCTTTCTGATTTTCAGAAACCAGCATAAGATTCTCCAACACAGTCATCTCTCTAAGTTCCCGCGGGATCTGAAAAGTCCGACCAATCCCCTTTCTAACAACCTTATGGACGGGAAGACTAGTTATCTCCTCCTCATAAAACCAAATCTCCCCTTTGTCTGACTTATAAAAACCAGTAATAAGATTAAAAAAGGTGGTCTTGCCGGCTCCGTTGGGACCCATCAAACCGGTAATAGATTCCTCTTTTACCTCTATAGAACATCGGTCCACTGCTTTGAGACCTCCGAAGCTTTTCTCCAGCTTTTTTATTTTCAGTATAACTTTACCCTCTGTCATTTTAGACCAGCCCTCCCCATCATTTTCTCTCACAACTCGCAGATTATTAGATCTTTTCTATTTCACAAATGAATATCCTCGCTTCTGGTGCCAGAGCCGGGGATTTATTAAATACTCATTAATCAAAACCAATTCTTCACTGTTAAGGTAGTCCTTCTCTAACCCTGCCTTCAAACAGGAGCTAAGATTGGTCAGAGAAAAAAGAGTTACTTTTTCCTGTTGTAAAAGTTCTCTACCCCCTTGTTCTCTATCAAAAACCACCAGGCATTTATCAATTCTGCAGTTAGCTCTTCTTATTGCCTCAAAAAATCTTAATTTACTCCCCCCGTCAGTAATCAGATCCTCATAAAGTAATACGGTACTGCCTGCTTTAACCTGACCCTCAATTTGTGAGAAAAGACCATGTCCTTTAGGCTGTTTTCTCAGATATATAAAAGGAAGAGCTGTTTTTTCGGCTAACCAGGCCGCAAAGGGAATACCCGCGGTTTCCCCACCGGCAATATAATCAACATGTAAGTTTTCAGTTTCGTACAACCAGTAGGCGCACCCGGTAACGATTTCTCTGGCTGCTTGGTGAGAGATAAGCACCCGGCAATTAACATATAAAGGACTGTAGTTTCCGGAAGTTAGTCTAAAAGGATTCTTCGGGGAAACCTTTATCGCTCCGGTTTTCCAGAGTAAAAGAGAAACAATTTTTTCAATCTCTGGTCTCATCTCTTTTCTGTACCTTAAGTCGGAAAATCCGGCGGCAAATTTCTCGAACTGTCTTTTTCATATCTTGCGAGTTGTATATAGTTGAACCTACAATAAAATAGGTTGGCCTAACTCCCGTCACCTGGAATACTCTCTCCAAATATCCTCCCTGCCGTCCCAAACCCGGTAACAGCAGTCTCGTCTTTCCCCCCAACTCATCCAGCAAAGGAAGATATTGACTAATTGATTCAGGCCTATTACCCGGAAGAACAAAATATTTTACTCCCTCGAGAGCGGCTATTTTGAAGATCTGCCCGGGAGCATCATCATTCAGGAAACCACCTTCCTTTTTTAGATACTTAGGATGGGTCATCTCCCCTCCCACAATAGGAATCATCCCTTGATTTTGGATTTCTTTAATAAAAGCGACCTCGCTTTCAGGACCAGCTTGAGGAAAGATGATTACATTGTTAACACCGGCTTCCCGGCAAATCCGGGCAAAGGGAGCCGCCATTTCCGGAATGTCGGTACCAGCTTTCTGATGATCATAGATAATGGGCAAATTAGTATATTCCCTGATAGTCTCTACCACTTTACCCAGGGAGAACTTCAAAGCTAACATAAAACCAATTTTGTATCCCACTACCCCTTCTACCCGGGAAGTCACTCTTATTAAACTCTGGAGTTTGTCCAGGGAATTAACATCACAAGCCGGAATTAAGCCACAGTCAAGTGAAAACATAAGTTTCTTCTTTGACGAATTTGCTTAAACAAATCCACCACTCTTAATTATCCTAATCAAAGAGTGCTACTTAGTCAAACACGCACGTCTCACATCACCTACTAATACCCTTCGTTATTTGCTTTCCTAATTCGAAAGCTTGCTGGAGAGCCGCAGGACGAGAGAGTATTTCCTCCTTCTTTTCTATCCCTGAGAAAAACAACTCTCCCACATACTCAGCAGCGAAGGCATCAAAAAAATACTTTACCGTAAGAGCGGCTCCTTGAAATAGTCGTGCTCCTCGAGTAGCACCCACCGCCACAAACCAACCTTTAGCTCTGGCCTTTCGCCCGCTTTCCATCTTCAGAATATATCTCCTGGCCCAGAGAGCTTGACATCTATCTACAAAAGCCTTGGTCTGGGCCGTTAGACCATAAAAAAAAATAGGAGAAGCTAAAATGATGGCATCCGTTGTTAGAAGCTTGGAATAAATCTCCTGCATCTGATCACTTATCACACATTTGCCTCTCTCTTCACATTTCCGACATTCCCGGCAGGGAGAGATATTTAGCTCTGCCGGATATATTTTTTGAATTTCAACTTCTTTTTGCCCTATTCCTCTGAGAACTTCCTCCAGTAATATATCTGTATTACCCCCCCGCCGAGGACTACCAAACAAAGCCATTATCCTTAACTTACCCTTCTCATTCATTATCCCAAAAGAAGTTCCAAGGCATGGTAAGGACATATCTTAACACAGAGTCCGCAGGCAATGCACCTCTCCTTATCAAAACTAACCTCCATACTTTCCCGGTTCAGAATAAAGGCCTCAGTTGGGCATAAGGGAATACAAAGAGTGCAGTGGGTGCATTTTTCCTGATTCCAGAGAATATCTTGAACCAGTGGTTGAATTCTCACTCCCAGTCTTTTCAGATAGTCCACCCCTTCTTCGATCTTAGTCTTCTCTCCTTCTACGCCGATGACCACATTTCCTTCCTCCTGAGGTTTAACCCTGGCTGACAAAATATTAATAGCCAGACCATAGTCTTTTACCAATCGATAAGTTATCGGCTCGTTGACCAGATGGGGCGGAAACCTCAAAACCAGTGTTCGCTTAGCCATTTCTATCTCCTTTCCCTAAGAGGTCGGAAGACGTATTCACTTTCCTTGCCCGGGAATTTGGCAACTGACTGAGTAAGGAAGAATTTGCCTTTTTTGATCCATTTCTTTAGAATTTCCGCAATCTCTCGAGCTTTTTTATAGCTGGAGATTCCCCCGGTAGAAACTTCTTTTCCTCCAATAATAGCTTTCCCAGATCTTAACTGTTTATAGTTCACCTCTCCCAGAAATTGATTTGTCTCTTGACTATAATCAACAATGGGAGCATAAATTTCCTCATCTCTCACCGCGGTGAATTTAGCTACCCTTTCATTAAGAACAGGAATGGGAACCCCCAGACCTACTGAGAGGGTAACTCCGTATCCCCTCATACTGGTTCCTCGGAGATATTTGGGGTTCATCATTTTGGCATCTCCAATAGTAGCCATAGTTCCAGCCCCTACCCGAGGAACTTCATTATCTCCCCGCTTCACACCCGGGTTATGCTGAGTACCCCACCAAGCGATATACCCCACTCCTCCCCCCAGAAAAATCCGAGTCCCTATTCCTATCACCTCGTAAAGGGGATCATTAAGAAGTGGGGAAAGCTGACCAGCACTACAGTAATTAGCATTGCCCAAATGAGGTTCAAGTAAACCCATATAGGTATAAATCACTCTATCAGATGTATTCACCGCCACATTATAATTCTGATACCCGTTTCTTGGATTAAAGAGGGTCACCTCATTTAAATCCTTAATATTTACTATTGTCTCCAGTTCCTTACGGGGATAACAATCAGTCCCGTAAGCAGTAGCTTTTAAATTAATATCTTTTCCGGCTACCAAATCTTCAATTACATGACCACCCCCATACCTAAATTCGCCCGGATAAACTCTATTGGCCGGATCTCTCTCCTGAAGTTCCGCAGCTCCCAAATACACGTCAACAGCCGCCAGCCCGGCATAAGCGGGAACTTCGTTTAGCCATACTTTCTCAACTTTTATTTTGGGAGAAGAATGACCAAAATTAATAAAAACTCCTGATGAGCACATAGGTCCAAAGGTGGCTGTGGTAACTACATCTACTTTCTGGGCCGCTTTCTTAATTCCCTCTTCCTCTACCAGGTCAATCATTTCTTCGGCCGTTACCACTACTACCTGGCCTTTCCTTATCCGTTCATTTATCTCATCTATAGTCTTAGCCATTCCTGCCTCCTCTCATCTACAACACAGTGTATTTATCCGGAATACTCAAAAGCAAACAAGGAAAGGGAGGCTAAAGCTTCCCCTACCCACCTCCGTCATTGCGAGCCTGCTGAGAAAGCAGACGTAGCAATCTCATGCAAATTGTAATTAAACTGCCTTCTTTGTCAATCATCGTTGAAAAAAGGGGACGGTTCTCTTTTAATTTAGGGTATGGGGTTCCACTAATCTTGCGCTGGCTCTGACTCCCAGCCGATGGTAGATTTCACTCTCTACCTTTAGCTTGAGCTCCTGGAGTTTCTTGAACTCATCAAAGAAAATCCGCTCCGATACCTCCACTCGGATCTCCAGTAAGTCTTCAGGTTCACTTCTATCTACAGTAAGATGATAACGGGATTCGGTTCCTTCAATTTCGGTAAGAATTTTTTCTATTTGGGCGGGGAAAATTCTTATTCCGTTGACCAAAATCATATCATCAGTTCTACCCAATATTTTCTTTATGCGCCGGGAAGTCCGACCACAGGAGCAAGGCTCCTCTATCAGAACAGTGATATCCCCGGTTCGATAGCGAATAAGAGGGAAAGCCTCTTTAGCAATAGTAGTGAGCACAAGTTCACCTTCCTTACCTGGAGGAAGTACCTTTCCACTCACAGGATTCACAATTTCGGCAATGAACTGATCCTCAAAAATGTGTAATCCCTGCCTGACCTCACATTCAGCAGCTACGGGAGGGCCAGCCATTTCCGCCAGGCTGTAATTTTCGGTAGCGGTAATTCGCCAGCCATCCTCAATCTTTTGAATAATTTTTGCCGAGTCTGGCTCACAAATAAAAAGACCGATCCTAAGCTGAAGGCTAGCTGGAGCAATGCCCCTTTTCCTCATTGCTGCAGCCAGTCTGAGAGCAAATCCCTGAGTAGATACCAGAGCCGTAGTTCGATAGTCCTGCATAATCATTATCTGCCCGAGAGGATCCCGATAAGATCCCGGGATAACCGAGGCACCGATCAATTCTGCTCCGTATATGAAGCCAAGTCCACCGCCGAAGAGATCGTAATCAAAACAGATCTGAACCACATCTTCTCGAGTTACTCCCCCGGCCGAGAGAACTCTGGCACTAACCTCCGTCCAATGCTTAATGTCATTGCTGGTATATCCCACCACCAGGGGCTCCCCCATAGAACCAGTTGTCCCTTCAAGCCTGACCACCTCCCGGAGAGGTAGAGCAAACATCCCGTAAGGATAGCTCTGATGAAGAGCGGATCTATTGCTAAAGGGTATTTTGGGCAGTTCGGAAAGTGACTCCACCCTTTCCGGGATAATTCCCATTTTGTCGAATAGCTTCTTATAATAGGCTACACTTCGATGGGCCCGATTTAGAGTAATTTGGAGTCGTTCCAGTTGCAACTGACTTTGCTCTTCCCGGCTCATACATTCAAACTGCTTGTTCCAGATGGGCATTTATCTTCAACCCTCCTTTCTCTTAGCCTATCCTCTTCTACTCCCAGATTTCCCGGTAACCCTTACCCAGATAGGCTCTTTTTATTTCCTTGTTCCCTAAAAGTTCCTCAGGAGTACCTTCCAGTACAATCTTTCCTGTTTCAATTACATAGGCCCGGTCAGCAATCTTTAGAGCAGCCCGAACATTCTGTTCCACTAAAAGAACGGTAGTCTCCTCCTGGCACAGATGGGAAATAATACGGAATATTTCTGCGGCTATCAAGGGAGCAAGTCCCAGAGAAGGCTCGTCCAGCAAAAGAAGTCGAGGTCTGGACATAAGCGCTCGTCCAATAGCCAGCATTTGCTGTTCCCCACCGCTAAGAGTTCCCGCCATTTGCTTTTCCCGTTTCCTCAAAATGGGAAAACGCCCTAAGATCTCCTCCAGATCCTCTCTAATCTTTCCCCGATCTCCTTTTCTGTAACGCTGATAAGCACCCAACATAAGATTATCCCTCACCGTCATAGGACTGAATAATTGCCTTCCCTCAGGAATCAAACTAATTCCTCGGATAACTATTTCCCGAGGAGAACACTGAATAATATCCTGCTGGCCGAAATAAATCTCTCCCTCCTTGCGAGATATAAGACCGACAATAGAATGGAGCAAAGTACTTTTGCCAGCCCCATTAGCTCCAATCAAAGCTACTATCTCGTTCTTCTCTATATGAAGGGAAACTCCCTTCAAAGCCTGTAGACTACCATAGTAGCTCTTAAGATTCCTTATCTTCAGCATTCTCTGTTTCCTCACCCAGATAAGCAGAAATCACTCGCTCATCATTCTGCACCTGTTTCGGAGTTCCTTCGGCAATAATTTCGCCCGAGTTAAGAACGGCCACCTCATCCGATATCTCCATAACCAGATCCATAACGTGCTCCACCAGGAAAACAGTAATTCCTCTATCTCGAATTCGGAGAATAAATCGGGCCATTTCTTTGGCTTCACGAACATTAAGGCCGGAGGCTGGTTCATCAAGAAGGAGAAGATCGGGCTGGGTAGCCAGAGCCCGGGCAAATTCCACCAATCTTTGCTCCTGAAAAGTGAGATTAGCTGCCTCTTTAAAGGCTCGATCCTTCAAACCAGTGAACTCGAGCATTTCCATGGAGCGCTTTCGAATTATCTTTTCCTCATCCCGGGCCCGCCGGGAAGAAAAAATAGCCTCCAGAATCCCTGCCTTAGTTCGGCAGTGACATCCTACCATCACATTTTCCCATACTGACATGTTCCCAAAAATATGCACATTCTGAAAACTACGGGAAATTCCTTTCTGGGCAATAGTATAGGGAGGTAACCCATCAATCTGGATTCCCTTGAAGTATATCCGCCCCGCGGTGGGAAGGTAAAGACCGGAAATGAGATTGAAAATAGTAGTCTTGCCGGCACCATTAGGCCCGATAAGCGCTTTTATTTGACCTTTTCTAACTTTGAAATTCACTTTGGTCAAGGCCAATATTCCTCCAAACTGCTTCTTTAGATTTACCACGTTCAGTAGATCGTCCGTAACTACCATCATATCTCTCTCTTTTTTTGCTCAAAGAAGTAAATCTACCAGAGAATCAGACTGTCCTTTTCTTCCTGAGCAAATCAAATAGACTGGGTAGCAAGCCTTCGGGAAGAAAAATCATAATAAGCAGGAGAATTGAACCATAAATAAGAATATCATAATCATGAAAAACTCTAAGGTATTCCGGTAATATTNCCAGAACTGCGGTCCCGGCAATTGCTCCCCAGACATTGGCCATTCCTCCCACGGCCACCATAGTAAGAAGAACAATAGAAAAAGAGAATCCAAAAGTTCCCGGGGAAAGAAAAGTGACAAAATGAGCATAGAGAACTCCGGCTATAGCGGCATAAATTGCGCTGAGCACAAAAACCTGGACTTTACATCCGGAAGTATTGATTCCCATCGTGTTAGCGGCCGTCTCGCTTCCCTGAATGGAACGAAGGGCTCTTCCCACCCGGGAGTGAATCAAGTTAAGGGAGGCTATCAGGACTCCAATGACAATTCCCCAGACAAAATAATAGTAACGGATATCGCTATCCAAAGAGAATTTTCCTATCCGAAAAGGAGGAATTTGTCCAAAACCGGAAGGCCCTCCGGTAAGAGAAATCCATTGATTAAAGACAATAAAAATAATTACGCCCAAGGCCAGGGTAGCCATAGCCAAATAATGGCCTCTCAGTTTGAGAGTAGGAGTACCGATAAGAAAAGCCACCAAAGCCGTTATTGTAACTGCGATAGGGAAAGCCAACCAGGGAGAGAAACCGAACTTAGTGGTAAGAATACCCGAGGAATAAGCCCCCAGACCAAAAAAAGCCGCCTGACCCAGAGAAATCTGCCCGGCGTAACCCATCAAGAGACTGAGACCAATGGTAATCAAACAATAAATCCCTACAAAAACCAAAATACCGACATAATAAGGACTTCTGACGAAAAAAGGAATCAGAAAAATCACCAGAGCAAGAATCCCTACCGAGCCAAGATTCTTTCTTCCCAATTTTTTCTCTCCCCAGAATAACCAAATAAGAAGATCAAAATCTCCTCATTTCCCTTTTTTCAGAAGTTCCCAATAAACCGGTTGGCCGCAGAAAGAGAACCAACAAAAGTACTATTAGAGCAATAGCATCTTTATATCGGGAAGAGATAAATCCGGCTCCTAAGGACTCCATAATTCCCAGGATAAACCCGGCTAATACAGCCCCTACAACACTTCCCAGTCCTCCCAATACGGCCACACAAAATCCCTTCACGGCCAGCATAGTCCCGCGTTCATAGTCCATCAAAGCTATGGGAGTAATAACGATCCCGGCTACTGCACCAATAGCCGCACTGAGAGCGAAGGAAAGAAGCACCATAGCCTTTACATTAATTCCCACCAACTGGGCGGCTACCCGATTAACGGCACAGGCCTTCATAGCTTTGCCCACCAGAGTCAACTTAAAAAAGAGACTCAGAGAAACCACTATTCCCCCCATTGCACCCAATATCCATAATGTCTGGGGAAGAATGGTAGCCCCCCCCAATGAGATAGGTTTCTCTCCCGAAAAGGCCGGTAGAGTATGGACTTCTTTACCCCAGATAAACATTGCTCCCCCTTTCAAAAGAATTGATACAGCAATGGTGATGATAATGAGAGTGATAACCGAAGGATTCTTCAGGGGATGGATAGCCAGGCGTTCAAAGAGAGCTCCTATCAAGGTAACCATAATCACTGAAAGGAAAAATCCCAAAACCATAGGTAACCCCAAAGCTTGCGTGAGAGATACCATAATTAGAGCCCCTAACATGACAAACTCACCCTGGGCCAGGTTGATGATGCCGGTAGCATTATAAATTATGTTAAAACCCAAAGCCACCATTCCGTAGATGCTACCTATGGTAATCCCGGTAAGAATATACTGGAGAATCTGACTGGAGAGGGTCATCTCTACCTCTACGAAAAATGGGTTAGGTCCTGGAAAGGACCCAACCCATTTTTCCCTATCTCTCTTCTGGACAATTAGTCTTCCAGAACCACAAACCTTCCCTCTTTAACCGTGAGCATCTCAAAAGCATCCTTAGTCAAACCAGTGTGGTCTTCCGGGGAATAGTTGAATATTCCACCGGTGCCCACAAAATCCTCAACTTGTTCAATATAATCCCTGATGGCCGCTGGGTCAGAGGCCCCGGCCCAAAGGGCACCAATGACCAAATACAATGCGTCCCAGGCGTGTCCCCCGAAGGTACTTACATTCTCTTCGAATTCAGCCTCATAGGCTTCCTTGTATTTAGTGAGAAGGAATTTCTGGCGATGATAGTCAGGCAAACTATCCACGGCCAGAAGCCGGCCGGCCGGGAAAATGATTCCCTCGGCCGCCTCTCCCGCCACCTGAACATACTTGATATTTCCAAACCCGTGACTCTGGAAGAGGGGAATGGTCATTCCCAGTTGTCTCATATTCTTGACTACAATAGCTTGAGCCGGTACAATGGACCAGTTTACCACTGCCTGAGCCTCGGTACCCTTGATGCGGGTCAGTTGAGCGGTCATATCAGTATCCCCGGCACCGTAGGTCTCATCGGCCAAGACGGTGATCCCATATTCGGGGGCGTATTTTAAAAGCTGAGCTCGCCCTTCGGACCCGAAACTTGTAGTTCCCGTAATGATTGCCACTTTAGATATCCTGTGATCCCGCATATACTCATAGATTCTAATGGCCGCATCGGAATCTTTTTGCGGAGTCTTGAACACCCATTCGTTCGCCGGTACCACAATGGCCTCCGCCGCGGCACAGGAAATCAGCGGAATCTGGTATTTCCCGGCAATGGCCTTTACCGCCATACTGGTCCCACTGCGAGAAGGACCAATAATGGCCAACACCTGATCTTGGATAATGAGTTTCTTAACGGCATTCACCGCTCTAGTTGGATCTCCCACCGTATCCTCAACAATAACCTCCAGGGGACGCCCATTAATCCCTCCGGAATAATTCACCCACGCCTCGATCATTCTGACCGTGTTCCTCTCCGGCTCTCCCAGCCAGGAAGCCCCTCCAGTGACAGCAAAGATAGCCCCAATCTTGTAAGGCTCGGCCGCCGGAGCAGCCAGAGTAAAGATTTGGCTACAGAGAAAACCTAAAATCAGAATTACCAGCCTTTTACGCATCAACCCTCTTTTCTTTTTTTCCATCCTTATCCTCCCTTTACTTTACTATTACCTCTGACAAAAGGAATTTGGCTTTAGGCTACCACACCAAGTCCCTTTGTCAAGTCTCTTCTCTCTCCCCTCCTCATCCAATTTAATCAATCTCTACCTGGGGAAGTTCCTTCAAAGCCGCATCAATTTTTTCCTGGGGGTACTCGTAGTCCACCAGTTCCCCCTTAAAATAAGCATCGTAGGCCGCCAGGTCAAAGAACCCGTGTCCCGAGTAATTAAAGACAATCACCGTTCCCTCGTTAGCTTTCTTAGCTTCTTCAATTACTGCTTTGATGGCGTGGGCCGTCTCCGGAGCTGGCAGTATCCCTTCCGTGCGGGCAAACAACAGCGCGGCATCAAAAACAGGTTTCTGGTGGTAAGCCTGGGCTTCAACCAGCCCTAAATTTGCCAAATGGCAAAGCAGAGGAGCATCTCCATGATATCTCAGTCCCCCGGAATGGATGGGAGGTGGAACAAAACTGTGTCCCAGGGTAAACATCTTCACGATAGGGCCCATACCGGCAGTATCACCATAGTCAAAATGATAAGGTCCCCGGGTCAAAGTGGGACAGGCGGTCGGTTCAACGGCGATGAACCTAATCTCATCTCCAGCTAATTTCCGGCGAAGGAAGGGAAGAAAGAAACCGCTAAAGTTACTGCCTCCACCTACACAGCCGATCATTACATCAGGTTTCTCTCCGATTTTTTTTAGTTGCTTTTCCACTTCCAGACCGACAACAGTTTGATGCAACAAAACGTGGTTCAAAACACTACCCAGGGCATACTTAGCATCATCATGAGTGGCTGCATCTTCCACTGCTTCCGAGATAGCCATTCCCAGGCTCCCGGCAGAATCAGGATCATCTTTCAACATCTTCCGGCCGAATTCTGTCTTGTCCGAAGGAGAGGGAAACATTTCCGCTCCCCAAGACTGAGCCAGAAGTTTACGGTAGGGTTTCTGATCATAGCTAATTCTGACCATATAAATAGTACAGGCCAGATCAAACATTTGGCAAGCGAAAGCCAGGGCGCTACCCCACTGACCGGCCCCGGTTTCAGTACAGAGCCTTTTTACTCCCTCTTTTTTGTTATAATAGGCCTGAGCTATAGCTGTATTAGGTTTGTGGGAGCCCGGAGGCGAAAAAGACTCGTTCTTGTAGTAGATTCTGGCTTTAGTTCCCAGGACTTCTTCCAGAGCAAAGGCCCGATACAAAGGGGTAGGCCGGTATAGAGTATAAATCTTGAGCACCTCCTCCGGTATTTCAATCCAGCGCTGAGAGGACATCTCTTGTTCAATCAAAGCCATGGGGAAAATGCGCAAGAGCTCCTCCGGAGTTACCAACTTCTTGGTGGCCGGACTCAATACCGGGGGTAACGGCTCAGGCAAATCGGCCAGAGCATTGTACCACTTTTTGGGTATCTCCCTCTCTTCCAAGGTGATTTTCTTGTCTGCCATCTTTACTCCTCCTTATCTCTTCTAGAAATTTTGTATTAATTAACAAAAAACCGGGCTTGAGCCCGGCTTCCTTATTGACATTCCTCTAATCCTGGGCTCCTCTTTTCTAATCTCGTCTACCTCAAGAAAATGGGAGACTAAAACCTCCCCTACCCGTACAATGACTTGTCATTGCGAGCCTGTTGAAAGCAGGCGTGGCAATCTGATGAGATATAATAAGAACTTTCTCTATTAGATGGAGGCGACTGAAGTCGCCCGGGGATAATTTATAAATCCTATACCTTAAGAAAACCGAAGGAGTCTATTCCTCGGTGTTGATTTTCCCATATCTGGTATAAATTTCTGCCTTACCCCTGATTTTTACCGCCGAAATATGCTCGGTAAATTGACAGACCCACACCTCATTTTTATTGAGTTTTTCCGTGTGATGAATGGTGGTTTCTTTACCGCGGGTCAATCCAATAATAGTAACACCCCCCTCTAATGCTTTAACTACCATAAAATCAGCCTGCTTTACTTCATCCATTTTCAACTAATTATACTATATCTCCAAATCTTGTCAAAATCCCCTCAGGTCATCTCATTAGATCAGAAAATATATCTGGCCGACCTCTTGTCTTCCCTTCACTTCACCTGATTACTACTATCTTCCCGATTTTCTGTTCTTGACCGTAAGTCGCCACATAGATGTACATACCGCTGGCCACTCTGGTTCCCGCAGCATTGCAACCATCCCACACCCATTCGGCATCATCTGTCGGACCCGAATCCCGCACCAGTTCCCCGGCTAAAGTGTAAATTCTCACCGCTGTTTCCTCAGCAACATTGAGAAAGGTTACTCCGGTATTCCAGCTTCCAGTATTGGCATCTTGATCATTTGGCATAAAAGGATTAGGATAAACCGTAAACACAATAATAGGTTCCTCATAGCCAATTTCTTCGGCCGGGATACACATTCCGGTGGGTGCGTTAATCATTCCCTCGGCATCAGGATATACGTAAACCTGGTTGAGATCCGAATCGAACACCCGCAAATCATATTGAGGATAACCGGTGGTCACATACACAAGATGAGTGTCCGGATCCACAGCTAAACCATGGATTCCTCCGTTGGCTGAAACGTCGGCGGAGGACGGCGTGCTAGTTTTCATGTCGTACTTACCTATCAAATAATCAGACTCAAATGCGCCGCCGGTATAAACACATCGGCTGATTTCATCATAAGCAATCCCAATCGCGTTTGTATTGGCCACCGGGAGAGTTCCTACCTGGGCCCAGGTAGCAGTGTGAAAATAGTGTACACTGCCATCCCCATCAGTGACGAACAACCAGTCACGTACCTCATCAAGGGCAAGACCCACGGCACCCCACCCGTCAAGTTCATCCAGGACTATCGGAAGCGTACCTTGGGGAGCGAAGCCGTTGGCATCGTAGACATACAAGTTTTTAGTCCAACGGTCCACAGTGTAAACCAGTCTTTTCTCCTGGTCCACCACGATGCCGGCCAGATCCGATGCACCAACAGCGGTGATGGTACCCAAGTCCGAAAAATCGACGGCGCTAAACACCTCAATTATGTTTGATCCCTCATAAGTCACAAATATCTGGGCATCACTGAAGTCATCATCTCCGTCAGGGTCGTTATAGATAGCGAGACCCATAGGCCCCCAACGGTGAGATTCCACCTCATAGGTGGCCTGGTAAGATAAGGGATAACCCCCAGAACCAATCTCATAAGCGTTTATGGGAGCAGGATCGTCATACCAAGTGCCAACGAGATAAACTGACTTTCCCGATACGACTCCCGTCATAGCGATAACCAGAATAGATAACGTCACTCCCCATACCAAAAAGCGCTTTCTCAACTGTAATTTTCTTACCATACCTTTCTTATTACTACTGGTCATTTTTACATCCCCCCTGATTCTTGTATTGTCTTTGGCTAAACTTTCAAAGCACACTGTTCGCTTACACCTACCACCCAGTAATCTTCTCTCTACAGTCCAAATGAAGCACATCACTTTTCTCAACACTTTGAGGATACAACACAATCACGTATTTGTCAACCAACTGTTATGTAAAAGCGAAAATTTCCGGTTCTTGTAAAAGCTATTATTTCCGCTTTTGCCCTCTTAAGAAGTATAATTAGCAAAAACTTCTTGAGGGGGAAACCATGAAGTGGAGAAAACAAAAGAGTCAAACTGTTTACTCTGACGAAGTTATTTATCGGGCTAAAATCTTGGATCTCTTCATCGAGGAGAAGATAACTCAAATGCAAGCAGCCAGGGAAATAGGTCTCCGATCTGACCGGCAGATACGAAACCTTTTGAGGAAATATCAAAGTGGAAACTGTTCTTTGGCCTCTTTAGTCCACAGGAAACCAGGACCACCTTGGAACAGGATAGACACAGTAATAAGAGACAAGGTAAAAGAAATTAAGATCATGTACCCTAATTTCACTAATCCCCATATTGCTCATAATGCTCAAAAAGAACTGAAAGAGAGGGGAATACTCATAAAGCTTAATCGAACTACCGTGAGAAACATCCTCCTTGAGCTTCCCGACTACAAACCAGCGGTGATAAGATTTAGACCAGCCAAGAGGTTTGAGATGGAAAATATAGGAGAACTGGTACAATTGGATACCTCCTCTTCCCAAAGCTGGTTCTTTTACCTGGGAAAGAAGCTTATTTGTTGTATAGCTTTAATTGATGATCACTCCAGAAAGATTCTGGCCGCCCATTTATTTGAAAGCGATGATGTCTACAGTAATATGCTGGTGATCAGAGAAGTAATAGAAAAGTACGGTATCTTTGAGTTAGCTTATACTGATGGGGATAGTAAATTCAAGTTCAGCCCCAGAAAGCCTTCCATCTGGCAAACAGTTATCGTTAGCCCCGATGAGGTAATCACCCAGATAAAGTATGCTCTTTTAAAGATTGATACTACTCTCATCACTCATCTTCCGGGCAACGCCCGAGCTACCGGGAAGATTGAGAAGTGGTTTCAGTTTTTTCCAGTCCTGGTTCTGTCAAGAGAATCACCTGGAGAATCTTTGTCTAAAAGAGCTGGATGAGAGGTTTCAGGAGTTTATTCAATTCTACAATAACGATAGATTCCATGAGGGAATAGGTGAAACACCAAACCAGAGATTTCAAAAAGCCTTGGAAGAAGGAAAAACCAAGTTCCACCCTCTTCCTGAAGATACCAATCTTGATGATATTCTCTGTCTTAGCGCAACAAGGTGCCTTAAGAAAGATAATACCTTTAGCTACAACGGAACGAGCTACACATTAACCAGGAACCGAAGGACCATTACTCCCAAGGCTAAGGTGAAGCTGCATATTCACCCCGGGATCAAGATAAGAGTCTTTTACCAGGATGAATTTGTCCAAGAATTTCCCTTTACTGAACCGGAAATTTAAGCTTTTACGTGAGGGTAGAACGAAGAACCAATCTGTGTCTTCGGGGGAAAAACCATAAAACCGGAAATAATAGCTTTAACACATATAGGAAATAATAGCTTTTACGTAACACAACTACAATCAAATTGTCAAATAGAGTTTAAAATTTCACCATTTTTGTATGATTTATGTTTTAAAATTTCACCAGTTGATCTTTGACAAACAGCCAGGATGTCATAACTATCTTCTCTGAAAAAAACCACCAAAAGGAGGATAAGTTATGACTGAACAACTGTATAAAAGATTATCCACCCAAGAGGCCAAGGTGGAGTGAACCCCTAAAACTGGACAAAATCACTTAGAGTTGTTAGAGTTTCTGACAGGGCCAGTAAATCCTAAAAAGGGATCAAAAGGAGCCTGTCATGAGAAAGCCTAGAACCTTTACCAGTCAGTTCAAACGGGAAGTTGTAGAAGAACTGGTCAGTGGAACTACCGGACCAGCCCAACTTGCCCGGAGATACAACCTTTCCTCTGGTCTTCTGTACCACTGGAAGAAACAGTATGCTCGGGATAAGCTCAACAATGAGCCTACTTAAAGAAGCTGCCCTTGAGGGATAATTCGTAAAAGTTCGTGTCCACTAACTTCGTAAGAGATGGTATCATTTGGCATGTATAAGATGTTAGACTATCCCAACTTCCCAAGTGTAAGGATACCAATCCCTGCGTCACATCTACTTGGCGCGGATTCAAGGATTTTCCTTAAGGTATGCGTGCTCATTTTAATGTTTCTTAAGAGTTAAATGCCTGAAATGTCGCCCAACCTCGAAAAATACGTGTCCCTTGACAAAGCCTTTTATCCACTGTTATATGAAGCTGTGAGCTTTTGATTTTAGCTTTATTAGACCTTTAAAAATATTCCACATAGGAACTTTATTCATGTATTCTTCGTAATTGGCTCCAAACTTATTTATGTTATTGGCTGCATCTTTCCTTGCGGCTAGCCAGAAACATAACACTAAGGGCATACAGAGGATTATCGAAAGTGTTGACTGGAAGACCAAAATCAACGCAATAGACCAAATAGCCATGCCCAAAGTCATCGGCTGGCGAATAACACCGTATATCCCAATAGTCACTATAACAGTAGATTCGGTCAGCTCACCTGCTGACTTACCCTTGTGCTGTAAAGCAGCGATTGCACCAAAGACCAAAAAAGCCGCAGGTGCATACAAAATCCAGCCAATAATCTCTAACCACTTAACATTGAAGTGTAACCATGCACCATGCATGCCGATAGTTAATTCAAGTACTAACAATATCAAAAATGCACCCAGTCCTATATGAGTATAGATTTCGCTCGTGACATGCTCCTTTATAGATCTCACTAACCACCTACCATTAATAATCCATACGACAGCACAAATAACGACACAGAGTAGGTACCTATACATCTTATTTATCTCCTTTTTGGCTGGTATCTTCTAAAATCTTTATTCTCTTAGGTAATGGATCATCCAATATTAATCCTAACGTAATCCCCCAAAGTTTTCGTTCCCAAATGATTTTTTTGGTATCGGAGTCCCGACGCAAAACAGTAGTCTCATAATTAAGGAAAGTAAGAAATTCCTCTTTAGTCGTTTCTTTTGTAATATAAATTTTTTCTTAACGAAGAAGGGTGTATAACCTCTTCTTGAGACTATTAAAGAAGTTTGAGGAATTTTCGATATTGGACAAAATGGTATCAATCAATATTTGGAAGTTTCTATCTATGTTTCTATTTATGTAAAGTTAATCTGAATCTTTCCTGAACCGCTTCACTCATTAACTCCCGGATTGCATCGGAAGCAATCCACTTTGCACTTCTTGAATCCATTTTTTGAATTTCTTTTGCGGTCTCAATTACCTTCCTATTTAAGTTTATATTCCGTTTTCCAATACTTCTTAACGCCCAATTGCCTGCCTTTTTAACATAGTTTCTATCGTCATCCACTTCCCGCTTTATCACCGGCAAGAAGACCAAAAACTTTTTGTCCGGCGATTCCTTATCATGCCATGCCAGGCACGCCATCAAGGTAAAACCAGCGCGCTTTTCAAATTCTTTTTTACGCTTCGTCCACTCCACTGCCTTTTGCCATGCCATAGGCGTTTTATCAAACAAATTCATACAACACTGATCGCATAAGTCCCACGAATCAAAATCCTTTATCCACGCATCCATTTGTCTCTTTGTCACCTGATTGGGGTCGTCAATCATACTCGCGAGTATACGCGCCTCGTGAATACCTGAATTCCAAAGCTGCTGAGCAAAAGAGTGATCCTTTCCAATTCCTTTAGCCATTTTCCTTAAGTTCGGAATAGAAACTCCATAAGTATTTTCTGGATTAATACCCAATCGTACCATGCCCTCTATTGCTTTGGGATTAGATAATGCCTTTAGTTTTTTAAGGATGCTCTCATATTGCATTTTCCACCTTTTTATGTTCTTTCTTTTACCGGTTGTCGCAGTATTGTCTTCATTTTTTCTTCAGGAACTCGTCTTGGATCTGACAGGTAAATCTCGTGATGAAGACCATTTTCAATGAGATTTTCTTCATCATAAGCGTGGGCTAAACTTGACCTTTTCTTGGACATAACTATAAAATTTTGATTCTTGGAGAGGGAATCCTCACAACTTTTTCTCTCGTATCAACAAATGGTATGTAAATAGTTTGATAACCATATTTCTTATAAATCCTCTGGGCAAGTTTTGAAAAATCTTTACCCAAGCCGATTACTTTATTATTAAAAATGGCTATATATCTACCTTTGTACTTTTTTAGTAGACTTTCTTTATGTTCCTGATAATATTTCTTGGATAGCTCAAGTACGTTTTCTTGAGAAGGAACAAATCTTTCAACTTCTACCTCTTCTAATTCCTCGGTGCCCCTGCTAAATATATCCTCTTCAACCGGCATATTTCCCAACCCTGGAAAGGTGAAAATAGGGATACTACCCACTGAACCCGCTTGCTGTGGACTATAAACTGTGTTTTCACTAAGAATTAATGTGTTAGCGATATTCATAGCGATTACCTCACTTTTTCCCAAGCAAAACCGGCTACATTCACATTTACTGCTGGCAACAGTGGTTTTCCTGGTGCTTGGGGAGCTGCCATTTTATTAATACGAATATCGTAATAGAACGTATCTTGCGCTACTACACTTTCTATATGAGCTGCTCCGTATTTTATATTCTTAGTATTCTCCTGTCCCAAAATTTCTAAAGGATTAAACTGTTTTCTCAGTTCCATATCTTCAGCATATTTTTCATACAAATCCCACAATATTTTCTCTAATTTATCGCTGGGGATAACTACATTAAGTCCTAATGTTTTGGCTTCGTCTCTATAAATAGGATAATTGTGTATGCATATGTCACTGGTAATTTCATTAACAATTTTTTCTATAGCTTTCTTATTGCTTTCTTTTTCAGGATCCATATGCAAACTTAACAATCTTTCTGATAATATTCTAATCATTCTCTGGGCCCGATACACATTCCCTAATGCTAAAGGATGAAGATGCTTGGAGTCAGGATACGAATGCCTGGTCAGATTACTAAAAATTTCGGCTATTCTAATGGGGACAACCATATCGCCACCACCAGTATAAAGCAATAAATCAATGTTATCTTTGTTGCCAATCAATTCAAGGTGCCTAAAAAGTATGGGGATTACGTCATCTCCAATTTTTCTACTAAACTTGCCTCTATCTCCTG
>AQRW01000169.1 GCA_000402295.1 Candidatus Aerophobus profundus SCGC AAA252-L23 | reverse complement strand
AATTTTTATAACCGTAAAATATTGGATAATTTTGATTTCGAAACAGTTTATTTTCTAACTAATTTTCTTAATAGGAAAAACAAAAAACTCACCTTTGAAATACTCTTTTCCNAAAGCTCGTTACAAAAGATAAAAATCAAATTGATATTGAATTANCTTCTAAATTCCGGCTATATAAAAGAAAAAGATGACCATTATGTTGTTATAGAAACATATAAAACTGCTCTTACAGATTTGATTTCAATAGAAGCAAAAATTAAGGATTGGAANAAAGGGTTTTATCAAGCTATGCGGTACAAATATTTTTCTAGTATGAGTTTCTTGGCTATATCGGCTGAATATTTACATCGTGTCAACTTAGGACTCCTAAAAAGCAATAATGTTGGTTTGATTGCTGTTTCAAGCGATGATGTACAGCTCATTTACAAACCCAGAAAAAAATGTCCCACAAATAAAATATCCTTCAATTATCTATGTGAATATTTTATATCATTATTTCAAACAACCTGTGAAAAAGCACTTTAGGTGAGTTACAGTAACAAATAATGAAAATTACACATAACAAATCGTTTCACCTGACATTTTTCCGCTTCGCTCCAAAATGCAGGTGACCTCAAACGTTAGACAGTGGTAGGGGGACCAATGAAAAAACTAATTAATATCGGCATGTTAACGTTTCTCGTTACTTTGGCTATTTTATTCCTCAGCGGTCAAAATGCGGCTATGGAGCGGAAAGATAAGGAGATATTCAGCGCCAAGGGGAGCCAGATCGATAACATTCCTAACCTTTAAAGGTTAGGAATGAATTAGTCTATGAGAAAACCGAGGTCAAGTGGGTTGTGGTCATAAGCATCGTTAATCTAATCGTAATACTGATTCTTGTTGTGATCACTACTTGGTATGCGCACTCAACATCTCGCATGCTCAAAGAGATGCAAAGGCAGGTCCATCTCATGATTATTTCAATCGCTGCAAGCGTGGAGGCAGGAATTTGTTCGATGCCAGGTCCAGGACAGGTCTCGGTGGCCCAAAGAGACGCCCACAAACAACTCGTTTTTCTTCGGGGAAAAATCAATGACTTAATCAAAGAGCTCGACATGCCGAGGACAAAATGGGGAAAGCAACCATTGAAAATGAAAATGAATGTAAAAGTCCCTAACAAGACAATCCAGCCAGCTGCTAACAGTGTCGGCTGATTTTGGTCGTTAAGCTGTGAAAGGAACTCTTTATGGAAGCCCACTCCAAAATCAATCCTCCCGCAATTGTTCGATGTCCTCACTGTGACAATAATACGGTTCACGTGTGCAGAAATCGCGAAGATTTCAACGTGAAGTAATTGAATATAGCCCATCATTGGCAGATAAACTGGCTAGAAGTACTGCCACTCATACAGTTGAGGAAATTGCCAATGAGATTGCAGATGTAATCAAAAATGCTTAATAATTCTGGTCTAACCATCCGTTGTAGCCAACGCTGAAAGCTGTTCGATGAATTTGGAGTTTACGGTTTTTTGAGAGATTTGAGGTTTGGACAAAGGAGGCAATGCGGGTCAATCCTCATCGTGGCTGAGCGGTTGATCATTATGGCTCCAGAAGTTAAAACTCTAACTGTTGAAGTATAGCAGCACGAATAAAGCCCTAAGTACTATCCAACAGTACTTTCTTTAACGTAAATCTCAAAGATATTGTTTCTTAGCCTTATTCTTCGTATCCGTGATTTTGGTGTCCAGGTTCTCGTCCCATTGTCAACCAATATGGTCTTATCGGTTTCGTGTAGGATTCGCACCGGGAGCCAGACGTATTTCTCTGTTGGACTGAGGAGGTTGCGAATACTCAATGGCCAGAACATAGATCTACCTCCTTCCGTACTTACAGGCGCGCATAGAGGTTCTTTTGGTGACTTTTAGGGCATTGGCTATTTGTTGGTAGGACATTCCGAGCCGACGCAGTTGAGTTGCCTTACGAGATAATCTCTGGTATAAATAGGGCTGGTGGACTGGTAGGATCTTAATTGTGGCTTTTATCTGGGCGGAAGTTCGAATTGGTTGCAACCGGGTCCGCCAGTGCAAATAGGGGACAGTCACGAATTTCGTAGTAGATAATTTCCTAAATAATCTTATAATGGTTTGCCATTGCGAGGCTGCCAGGGGCAGGCGTGGTGATTTTGTTTTTGAAATAGAATACAGAATGAGGAATTTTTTTGGCGAAGATAGAGTGGTAGCCGCTCTATTATGATCCGGTAGCCGCAGGCTTTAGCCTGCGTTTATTTGCGCAACCTGAAGATTGCGGCTACCTTTAGGAAATTTAAACTATTACTCAAAGGGTACACATGTCTTAAGGAATGGCCAACCAATGAACCGAAAGAGAATCGGTAAAAAAACAAGGCTAACCCGCGTAGAACTTGATCTCACCCAGACCCAACTTGCCCAAAAAATCAACACCCAACAGAAAAGCATCTCTCGTTATGAAACCGAAGCATCACTACCATGTATAAAAACCTTAGTCAAAATAGCCAAAGTGCTCAGGAAACCAGCTGGTTATTTTCTGGGTGAGTAAGGCGAAGAAGCCAAAGAAATCAATTTGCATAAGAGCTTCAAAAGGAAAGAAAGACCGATATACGATTCTTTCAGAACTGTCTTTGAATGCTTTAAGCTATGGCTTTGCCACTCATCTTTTGGAAAATGGAATGGACTTAAGATATATCCAAGAATTAATAGGCCACAAGCATTCAAGGACAACAGAGATTTATACTTTTGTAAGTAGAAAGTTTCTAGGTAAAATAAAAAGTTCTTTAGATACAATAAAAGGTGGTGAGTATTGTATCCAAAAGTAGTATATCTGCAGTGCAGATATCATCCTAATATGAGAGTATATCCGCATTGCGTATATAAACAAGTTAGATGAAATTGTGGCTAAAAGCGAGCTTAAGGAAGTTAGTGTAGTGATGAGTATGAACGAACGGAGGTAACCATGGTAGTAGATCCATTCTCAACCGCTATAGTTATATCACTTATTGCAAATGGTCTCACTATGTTGGTAGGTTACGGTGTAGGGAGGATTAAGAAAATCCCCGAGTGTAGAGATAGTATTCGTAAAACTCTCGAAGCCGATGCTATGTTAGTGTCAACTATTCGAGATGTCATGACAAAAATAGCCAAAACGCCTGTTCTTGCTTCAAATGAATTGCGGGCTGTGATGATGCAGCTATTCTTGGAGTCTCCGACAGCGGAAAGTATTGTTAGACAAATATACTCAGACTTTCTGTCTGAGAAGACCCACGGGAAATCTACTGGACAGCTACAGAAGGAATTCCGAATTTGCCTTGCTTACTATTTGGGCGTTAACACGCAGGATGTTAAGCAACTATCCAAAGAACTTCTCCAAGTCATTTCTATGGCGTGTCGTAAGGCGCTTAGCCTCGCCATTAATCAAGGTATTCTATCAGCCCATGAAGCAAAGTCTATTGCAAGACACCGGATTCTTCTCGATGAACTTCAAGCAATAAGGAATAATCTTGATTTTCTTATGACCCGTTCTGGCTTAGACTTAAATGCAATAAAGGACTTTGAAAAGAAATACCGTCGTCAGGTAAGCCAGAGGTACCAGCAGATTACTATTCCACACTTTGATAGGGCTCCAATAATCGATATAGACAAGATTTTCATCTCCCCCAATTTCATTTATACTGCCAGAAAGAAAGGAGCTGAACCAGAAACAGTATCTATGGATGAGTTCCTCACCCGACTCTATGGTGTAGTAGTCCTTGGAGACCCAGGAGGAGGAAAGTCCACACTAGCACAGAAAATATGCTATGAGCTGTGTGGCAACTATGAGAAAAGACTTCTCGGTGGTCGTCTTACAACACCCGTGCTTATAATCCTACGAGAATATTCGTTTAAGAAGAAACAAGAAGGGGTTTCCATTGTTCAATTCATGGAAAGTGAAGTTACTTCTAAATATCAACTATCTCAAGGAGCTCCATCTGGTGCTTTCGAATATCTGCTTAATAATGGACATCTTCTTGTCATTTTTGATGGTCTCGATGAACTTCTTGATCCCAGTCACCGGCGAGTGATATCCGCTGATATAGAATCTTTTTGCAACCTCTTTCCTTCTGTACCCGTACTCGTGACGTCCCGTATTGTAGGGTACGAACAGGCGCCTCTTAACCCAGATCGTTTTGAGACATTTCGTATAGCACCGTTTAATGATGAGCAGGTATCAGAGTATGCGGAGAAATGGTATGCTAATGATCCTACTCTTACCGCTAATGAGACTAAGTGGCGATCTCAAGCCTTTCTGAAAGAAAGTCTTATAGTTTCAGACTTACGTTCTAATCCATTGATGCTAGCCTTGATGTGTAATCTATACAGAGGTGCAGGATTTATTCCACGTAACCGCCCCGAAGTGTATAAAAAATGTTCTGAAATGCTTTTGGAGCGTTGGGATCCAAGCCGTGGTATCTGGGTGCACCTACCTCTTCCGGAGCCTAAATTCTTGATAAGCCATTTAGCGCGTTGGATTTATTCTAATGAGGCGCTTCAAAGTGGTGCACGAGAGAATGTCTTGATCAAAGAATCTACAAAGTTTCTTCTACAACGCAGATTTGAGTCTGAGGAGGAAGCAGAAAAGGCATCAAAAGAATTTTTGGAATTTTGCCGTGGGCGAGCATGGGTTTTCACAGATGCTGGGACAACGACTGAGGGTGTATCGCTATACAAATTTACACACAAGACTTTTCTTGAATACTTCACCGCAGCTAACATTGTTCGTAACAACAATACTCCTGAGAAACTTTGGGATTTGTTAGGTCCTAAAATTGCAGAGCGCACTTGGGATGTAGTGGCTCAACTTGCATTTCAAATGCTTCACGAACAGGTTGAAGGTGCCTCTGATGAAATATTGATGTTTCTAATTCAAGATTCGCAAAAAAAGAAGTCATCTCGTTGGCCATATCTTTCATTCGGAGCTCGCTGCCTTCAATTCATTTACCCCTCACCTAAAACTATCCGTGCACTCACAGAAGCCGCTATTGGGTATGTGATTGAGGGTACTCCTGCATCTTCGCACCATACTCCTGCATCTTTGCACCAAAAAGGCGCATGGCTCCGCCTCCCCGACGGAGGGGCTGAAGAGTTAGTCCGCGCTCTCCTTTTCGCCGCTCCTGAGTGTCGTCCGACGGTTGCAGATTCTCTTCAAAGTGAAATTGTCGACTACACTAAGAATAGAGACGATAAAGTGGTTCTCCGTGCCATAGATCTGGGGTTAATGTTATCTTTCCCGCTCCACCCATTCGGCCGAGAATATCCTGTTGAACGCGGCCTGTATGAATATTGGAGCGCAGTGGAAAAGAAAATCTCTAAACAAGTAGATGAAAAATTGTACAACCTTGCCTGTCACAATTTCTTGGCCTTTAGGTACTGCTTCAATCGCCATGACATGCCTGTTGAAAAAATCTTTGCTTGGTATACGCCAGATCACTTATTCTTACGACAGGGACATTTCGTTTTTGGTCATGTGTTCAGATGGTCAATTGCACGGGAAATTCTTATGTGTCTCCCTCAATTTGATGTCCCAGTAACACGACAGATTTCTGAGCAGTTAATCAAAGTGAACAGAAGCGCATCAGAGATTGGCAAGATTTTGCTAAATATACCTTTACCTTGTTTTTCTTGTGGAGCAGCGCAATCTCTATGGCGGGGGGGACCTATCTTGGATTTATTGTTTGCACCACGGTTTGAATCGACGGAAGGCCCTCAAGTCACAGTTTCTATAACTGGTGACGCGATGATTGGGGTTTGGTGCCTATTCGCTGTAATAGCAGAAGTGATAGAAAAAAACGAAGAATTGGTTAGAGAAATGAAAAAATCAGAGAGTCCATTTTTCAAAGCAATCTCTGATGTTATTGAAGCCCGCATGTACGGGATTATCCATAGTGAAGCTCTACAAGGTCTCTCTAAATTCAATTTTCCCCAAACAGCCTTAGAATTTGTAGAGCGGTGGATAACTGGCCACATTTCTTTTGTTCAGCCATCTGGACGTCAGAAATTGAATAAGGAATCATGATTGTTGGCTACAATTCCCGTGGAATAGCAAACATAGAGAATCCCACAACTTCATCTAACACGGTGTTTGTGGCTTCAGTTTGCTTCGCCCAAATCCGCCTGCAGTGGACGTGCTTAAGTACCCTTTGGGCACTTCGCAAATCCTGAAAACGTTATCCGTAATTGGCCACTTTGATAAGAAAAAATAAGAAATGGAGGGTAAAATGAGAATTGATAAAATTAAAATCGAACCGGGGTTGAAACTCGGAGATATTATGAGTGGTGTAGAAAAGGGAAAGATTAGAATACCACGCTTTCAGAGGGAATTTGTTTGGGAAAGGGCCAAAGTAGTGAAACTTTTGGATAGTATTTATCACCAATTTCCAATTGGTAGTTTTTTCTTTTGGGAAGCACCGAGAAAATACAATAAATTCTTTAGAAACATTGCAGAATTAGGTTTGCCTGAGCCCGATGAAAGAGATGATATTACTTTTATTCTTGATGGTCAACAAAGAATAACCTCTTTGCATGCAACGGCAAAAGGTGTAACATTTGACGAGGTAAACTATGGAGACATTTGTTTCGATTTAGAAAAGCAAGAATTTGTAACTCGAAAAGCAGATAATAAGAGGTATATTGCCGTGTGTGAAATGTTGGGCGAAAAAAGGCATCTTGAAATATACAAGAGTCTACTAAAGGATGATAATCTACCCAGTGAGTATCCAGATAGATTCGCTGTCTGTAGAGAGATATTTATGACTTACCCATTTTCAGTTGTTATAGTGCGTGATGCAGAACTCGAGGGTGTTTGCAAGATATTCGAAAGGATAAATCAAGCTGGTAAACGATTGAGTCTTACAGATTTAGTCGTTGCAAATACTTGGAGCGAGGATTTTGATTTACGAGAGAGAATAAAAGAATTTAATAATACTCTGAGTAGTAAAGGTTTTCAGAAACTCGAGGCAGAAGCAATAACAGAATCCTTATCCTTGAGTATCAAAGGTGGGTGTACTCGTTCATTTCAGCTCCAAATAAAGACAGATGACATAAAAAGTGTATGGGAAAAAACCATCAAGTCTATAAGTTTAGCGATAGATATCCTACGGGGTAATTTAGGAGTCAAAAGATATGGATTTTTACCGTATAGAGGAATCATTCCTGTTTTGGCTTACTATTTCTACAAGTCAAATAACAGAGCAATTAGTCCGTTCCATCGGGAGATAATAGAAAAATGGTTTTGGAGAGTTTCTTTTTCCGAACGATATGGTAGTGCAGCACCTACCCGTATGGGTGAAGATAGAAAACTATTTGACCAAGTTATTGACAATAAACAAGTCTCCTTGGATTATCCTGTGAATATAGAGACAGGGAGTATAAAAAGCATTCAAATGAAGACAACATCCGCTATTAAAAATGCAGTAATTTGCTTACTATCTATCAAAAATCCGAGGCACTTCAAGAACGACACTTTGATACCATTAGACGATAGCTACTTTTCAGATTTTAATAGTCCGGAAAAACACCATATTTTTCCAGCAAGTGTTTTAGAAAAACAAGGAATTAGGGAATTTTCTCTTGCAAACTTTTGTTTTATCCCAGCGGAACTGAATAAATATATATCAGGTCGCAAACCAAGTCACTATTTTAAAGAGTTCAAGGACGAAAATTCTGAGTTTGAAAAGACAATGGAAAGTCATTTAATTCCGATTAGTGAAGATTCCGGCATATGGACAGACGATTATGATAAATTCATTCAGCAAAGAGCCGAGTTAATAAAGAAAAAAATTGAATCGGTTATTTGAATTTGAATAAAAGTGACCAATAGTAGATAACAAGGTGTTTGCGCTTTGCTCATCCAAATGCTTGCTAACGCTCGCAATTTCGTAAACGCACCAAACATTATCTGAAATCGCCTTTGATTGAGGAGGTTTAAACATGTTTGGATTAAAAGAGTTGAAAGAGAGAATTAAGATAGAAGGGAACACAATCGCCTGCCCCGTTATCGGATGTGAAACCCGAATTAAAAAGATGATAAAAGGTGTTCCCAAATCATTGGATGTTTATCTTGAAAAAGGAAAAAGCAATAGAGAAAAATTTGTCCAATATCTCTGTAAAGAGCACAAAATTTACATCACACCAACTACTTTTATTTACAAGGATTTGAGAGATAATCTATTCTGGTACGATGCGGACAAAGATTTTCTCGATAAAATAATGGAAGCCAAGAGAGTTAAAGCACAACTGCACCACGACAATAGTGAAGATGCAGTTACTTGGAATGTTTTTAGATTTTTAGAGAGAACTAATTTGTTATCCGGATTCTTAGAAGGATTGCACAATTCTCCAGTCAAAAATCCTGAAGTAATTTACTGGTCATATTCACAATCTCAACAAAAGGTGTGGAATGAGTTAGAAAAGGTAAGAGCAGAATTTGGGGAAAGCCCACAAAGAAGTTCCGAGCCTGACCTAATTATTAAAAGCGATGATGTTCTATTTCTTATTGAGGCAAAACTAACAGCCTCAAATAAAATTGATTTCAATAAAAATCATACAGCAGAAGATAAAGCAGAAAGGGTAAGAAGATACAGTAAGGGTGATTATTTCCTGAAGCAATCTGTTGAATATATTATAGATACTGGTTATTATCAATCAATGAGATTCTGGTTAATTGGAGCCTGGATAGCAGATAACGAAAATTTGGATTTTTGTTTGCTAAATCTTGTGAGAAAAAATGAAAAAAAGGAAGAAAAGAATATAGGGTCAGAATTCGGAAAGTATATCAAGCAAAATGAAAATAGGAAATTTATGAGAGTAACTTGGGAAGATATCTATAAGTACATTTTAGCCACTGACATGTTGAGTGAAGATAAAGATAAAATATTGGAATACTTTAGGAATAAAACTATTGGATATGATGGAAGTGGAAACTTACAAAAAGCATTTTCAATATCATGACGAGCGATACCACTATAGTGGACCCCAAAAACTGGACACTACATTAGTGGTGCAGGTAAAATAAAATAATGTCAAATAAAATATGAAAGAAATCAGCTTTAAAAGTGAGACTTAAGCTATAGTTGATCTAAAAAGATAGCTTACAGTTAGGCGACTTGCGAAAAACTTGATATTACCGAAGAATGGATAAGGGATTTGATCAAGGCTAAAGAGATTAAGGCTACAAAGATGGGTAAATGACGTATTAAGCCAGAGGATCTTGAAGTGTTTATTAAAACGAGAACTAATAAATAGTGTAAGGAATGTAGTATGAACACATTCACCAAAAGTATCCTAAATTATTTTGCAACCTACACTGAAACCCGATTCAGATTTCAGACTAAAATCAGATATAAGTGGACAGATGACAGTCTCACGGCAGAGTTGTCAGTTTTTCCGGAATTCCAGAAAAAGGTGTTGGATTCCATAAAAAACAAAACCGTGTTAAATATATCTGTCAAGCAAGGGGAATATTCTGTTTCTCTTAGTGAAGACGACTTTAAGAAAGCACTGCTTCAAAAACTTGAGACAAACTATAACTTAGAATTCTTAAAAAATTGCATTGAACAGGCAAGAACACAGCTAAGAAAAACGGAGAGTGATAAAACAATAATAGTTGGGGATAACAAAGATACTAAGGACAATACCACGGTAGTAGCAAATAAAGAATTTGAGGAAAAAGCGTTACGTGAAGGCTTAAGAAAATTTAACCTCGCTTTCAGAAATGCTATCCAAGAAATACTCCTGAGACTCCAGAGGCAAAAGAAAGAGGAATTGCTACAAGAGCTGCCATTTACATCCACCCCCATAACGTCTTTAAACCCTAACAGCATTGAACAAGAGATATACAATTCTTTGCGAGTAACTGCTGGAAAAGCCGGTGACGAAAAGTCGTTTCACGATGAGGTTAAAGAAATAATCAAAACCAGCTCTTTTGAACTCAAGATGTACGATCTTTATGCAACGATAAGAAAATTCTCCAGCTTCATTGGAATGGGAAAGCCCTATATCTTTTTTCACCAAATTTCCTCAACAGGAGACAGCCAGGATGCCGCTACAGATAAATATCCTATTTTCCTCATAGAGTTAAATATTGAGGAAAAAAGCGAAGAGATTGTCTTGTCATGCGACAGAAATATTTTGCTGATAAACACACCGGCAATAAATTCTTTTGAGTTTAATAACATTCTTACCATTCCCCGCGCAGCCAGATTAAACGAAGCCAATAACTATCTCTGGGGTGTAGAGAAATTTTTGCAGAATAATTATGACTTCTTTAATCCCTTTTTGTTGGAATATGCATTTAAGCCTCTTTGCGCTGACAATAAGCCTTCTATAAATTACAGGTTTGGACTGCAGGTTGTCCAGAAAGAAGATAGAAGACTTTTTGACTACTCTGAGCTTATAACTCGTATCGATGCCGGTAAAGGCGGTAAACTTATTAATTTTGTGAAAGATTACGTCTCCGGAAACGTCAAAAATACGACAGACCAAGTTGATTCTGCCTACAGTAAAAAATATCCCAAAAAGTCAGTAAATAATTTGCTATCAACCATTCCTTTAAGTCTAAATAAAAGTCAGCGAAGGATCCTTACCGCCTTAGATAACCCCGAGAACAAAACCATTGTTGTTGATGGCCCACCCGGAACCGGTAAATCTTATACAATAGCGGCTATAACTTATTGGGCCAATCAGCAGAATAAATCAGTAGTGATAACATCACACAAAAAAGCTGCCCTTGATGTAATTGACAGAATGCTTATTGATAAATTCAGAGAATTGCACCCTAAAGCAAAGCCTTCTGTTTTAAGGATTTCAGTGGATGAAAAAGGTATTAACACCTCTCAAAATACATTTTCCAGCCCGGTAATTACTGCGGCTAATAACAGAGCAAACGATTTCAATGAGGATGCGGTAAAGAAGGATATTGAAAATTGGCGCGGTGCCGTTGAAGCCCAGCTAAATAGTTATTGGGATAATTCGGGTAAATATAAAGACCTCATTGACAAGCTATTTAAACTGGAAAGGTTGGAAAATGAATTAAAACAAGCCAATATTTGGAAAGGTGATATTTCAATCCCAAAGATAGAAAAAGATGAATCCCTCGATGCAAATTTAGTCAAGGAATGCATAAACAGTATATATAAATCGCAGGTAGATACGCTAAGTAGCACGCAGCTATTTCTTTTATATGAAAAGCGTGATTTACTTCCTTCTTTGCTCCAAACCTGCAACTTTATTAATAAATCTTCCCTCGCCCTTTCTGATATTATACGGATGAGGAAAATTAACCTGGAAGTGCTGAAGGATTTTTCGGAGACAGTATCAATAGTTGGCGCATATCTCCAGGGAGGCTCATTGGTATTTACTGATATAAAAAAACTGAAGGTTAAATTGCCGGTCAGGCTTTCAATGATGCTCCAGAGGAAGGAAAGTAAAGATGCGTTTAAATCGACTTTAAGCAAACTCAGCGATTTACAATATGAAAATATCTTATCAAATATTTCTCATTTGGATTCTCAGGATAAAAGTAAATTAACCCTAAAGGATTTAGAATCCGGCGCCCAAAAGAATATCGAAATCGAGACCAAAAGACAGGATATCGAGCTTTTACTTATGCTCAAAAAAGATTTAGGGTTAGAAGATGAAGACATTAAACGTTTTTTTAGCTTTTTGTCACATTCAAGGGATATTATAAAACATATCAGTCAAGAAACGATAACTTCACTAAAAGCAGTTAAAGAACACTTTTATCCCCTACTGGAAGCAGCGGGGATAAAGCTGGATAATTTAAAAGATGCTGGTCCCCTTTTATCAAACGAAGGAGTGGAAAAGACATTTAAATATATACAATTATTTTCTGAACTTGCCAAGAATGAACTTTGTGATACTCCGGATATGGGCTTAATATCCTCTTATTATGAATCTATCCACAAACACTTAGAATATATTAACGATAAGCGGCTAAAAAATCTTAACAATTGTACCGGTGATGTTGAGCGTATTTTAGTCTCGCTGCGAAGCAAAAAACGCCTGAAAGCACAGGAATTAAAAGTTATCCTGGAGAATATATCCTGTATTATATCTGAGCCTGACCTAATATCTCAATATTTCCCTATGGAGGAAGATATGATAGATATTCTGGTTATTGATGAAGCGTCTCAGGTCTCTATCGCCGAATCTATTTCTTTAATCCTGAGGGCAAAGCAAGTAGTTATTTTTGGGGATGAATTACAGTACGGCGCGGTGAGCGCTTTTAATGTTAATGCCCAATATGCAGGCCAGTATTTTAAAGAGATATTGGATAGTTACCAAAAGGATTATCGAGTAACGCTTAGTGAAAAAGAAAAGCAAGAAATCTCACAGGCTGTCTCGCAGGAAATTGATCCAGAAGATCAAGAAGTTGAATCTGTATTTTACAAACCCGAAGAGGGCACTGTTGATTGGCTTAAGACGTTTAGCATAAGAACCTCCACCTTAAATTTTGCCAAGGCTATCAAAAACTACTCTGTTTCTTTAGATACGCATTTCCGCAGTTTCTCAGAAATAATAGATTACTCTAATGAATTCTTCTATAAACCGACCCAGGTCCCATTAATAATAAACAGAATCAGGACTAAGCCGATCAAGGAAGTCCTTCGTTTTATAAAAGTAGAGACCCAGGGCAATTCCGGAACAAACGTAAACTTAGATGAGATTGAGGCAATAAAAAAAGATATTCAGTCTCTAATATCCTCAGGCTTCAAAGGGACCATAGGAATAATCACCTCATTCAGAGAACAGCGCGACCGCACAGAAGAGGTGTTACGCAAGGAGCTTCCGGATTACCATTCCCTTTTAAAAAAGCATAAGTTGACCATATGGTTTGTAGGTAGTGTCCAGGGGGAAGAGCGTGATATTGTGTACTATTCTTTTGTTGAAGACAAGAAAATTGGAAACGGTAGCCTGCGCAATATTTACCCGATAATAGGCGGAAGCGCTGATAATATAAGAAAATTGAAAATGCAGAGGCTAAATGTGGGATTCAGCCGGGCAAAAGATACTATGGTCTTTGTTCATAGTATGCCGATTAAGGAATATTATGATACCCGTCTTGGTGACGCGCTTAAACATTACAAGCAGTTGCTTAAAAATGCCAAAGATAACTTTGTGGAAGATGAATCAATCTTTGGCTCACCGGCAGAAAAAGATTTATATATCCAAATTACAAACACTGAGTTTTACAAAAAGAACAGAGATAAAATCAGAATTATCGCCCAGTTTCCTATGGGAAAATATATTGGGGAAACACTCCATCGTTACGTTCCGAAATATAGAGTAGATTTTCTCCTAACCCTATCTGAAAGAGGAAAAGAGAAGTCTCTTATCTTAGAATATGACGGCCTTGAATATCATACAAAAAACCCTGAGATAGTTACTGCCCATAACTTTTCTCAAGAATATCTTGATTATGACATTGCAAGACAATTAGAGCTGGAAAGCTATGGATATAAGTTTCTGCGGATAAACAAATTTACCCTGATACCTAACGAAAAAGGACGAACAAAAATTGATGTATTGAACAAATTATTAGAGAAGAAACTCAACGGATAAAATTTGAAAGGGAGAGAAAATGAAACCGTATATTCCAAGTTCTTTACCGCTACAAAATCTTGACTGGGTAAAATTTATAAGCCTTATTGGAAAGGCAAACGCAGAATTAGCGCGCTACGACGGAATTCTGCAGGGAATTATCAACCCGCATGTTCTCTTATCGCCTCTTACCACCAATGAGGCAGTTCTTTCTTCGCGAATTGAAGGGACACAGGCTAGCCTTATAGAAGTTCTTGAATTTGAAGCTTCTGCTCAAGTGAATATACAAACTGAAAAACAAAAAGAGTAATATCAATTTTGCGTAAAGGAAGTGGGCGAAAAGCTAACATCGTTATTTTCAATAAATTACTGCAAATTGTGAAATAATGTTTAATTTATAACAGATGAAACAAAAGTTTATTTGTGTTTCATTTTACAAGTTTTTTGATACACAAATGCATTTGTGTATATTTGATGAGACTAAAGATGTAACTATATGTAATTTAAGTAGTTACGGCTCATAATTATAGTAATTTTAGGAGATAGCGCATATGGCTAAAATTAACCTGACAGAAGAAGATTTAAGGGTTCTTTCCGAATGTATTAACAACCGAACAGAGATTCCAGAGGATTTGATGACGAAGCTCTCCCCTGGTTTCTTTGATAAGCTGAGACAGTCAGGAAAGTTTGATTACAAGGAACTGGATAAATACAAAGTGCCCACTATCGAATATGCAGGCAAAAGAGCCGAATCCGTAATATTAGCGCAGGCCGCTATTACTGGAGGAGCTGCACCATTACAAATAGTTAGAAGTTTTAATCAGCAGTCAGCTCTCAGCGGCCAGCTGTCAGCAGGAAAGGGCTGGAAGAATCTAATTGTCCAGGGTGATAATCTCCAGTTTTTGAAGACTTGTTATATGAACCAGGATCCATTGATAAAGGATAAGGTTAAAGGAAAGATTAAGCTGATTTACATTGATCCGCCGTTTGCAACGAAAAGTGAATTTGGTGGGAGAGAAGGTGAATTTAGTTACGCTGATAAAGTTGATAGAGCAGAGTTTATAGAGGGAATGCGAGAGAGGTTGCTATATGCAAGAGAATTACTTGCAGATGATGGGTCTCTTTGTATCCATTTGGATTATAGGATGGTTCACTATTTAAAGATAGTTTTAGATGAGATTTTTGGGAAGGATAAATTTCAATCAGAGATTGTTTTTAAGCGGACTCCCGGACATCACTTAGCCAGTGGTCTTGATGCTATGACTGACAGTGTATTATGGTATAGTAAAAGTAACATTTTTATATATCATCAGCAATATCAGAAATTAACGGATGAAGAAATAGAGGAAAAATTTCCATATATTGAGGAAGAAACAGGCAGAAGATTTACGCATGAAAAACTAGAACAGTCTTCTAATGCATATAGCAAAGGGGAAAAGCGGATTATACAAGGGAGAGAAGTTATCAGCAATATTGGGTGGAGATGGACACAAGAAACATTTGATCAAAGGTTAAAAGAAAATCCTTATGGAATATTTTGGACAGAGCAAGGAAAACCACGTTACAAAAGATACTCAGATGAGTACGAAGGAAGAAAAATTGGAAATCTATGGGACGATATAACTTTGATTTCTTCAAACTCGGCAGAAGCTGTTGGTTATCCTACCCAAAAACCAGAAAATTTATTAGAGAGAATAATATTGCAATCAACAACTGAAAATTCTTTGATTATTGACTTTTTTGCTGGTTCAGGCACAACCGCAGCCGTTGCCGAAAAACTTGGCCGCCGCTGGATTATGTGCGATTTTGGAAAACATGCAATCTATACTATGCAAAAAAGACTTTTAAATATTGCTGAATCCAAAAAGTTAGGTTCTAATACTAAAAAGAAGGAAAAGTATGGCAAATCACCAAAACCATTTTGCATTGTTTCTGCCGGAGCCTACGATTTCTCCCGTATTATGAACCTGCGTAAGAATAAGGATGTCTATATCTCTTTTGTATTAGGCCTTTTCAGCATTATGAGAGAAGATGTAGGTTACTCAAAGAAATACAAGCTTCCTAATATCTATGCAGAAAAAGAAGGTAACCCTGTAGAGATATTTCCTGTATGGGACGATGAGTATTTAAAAAATGTCCGGATTGATGAAGAATACTTACAAGGGATAATTACCGCAAGCGGCGGCAAATTAAAAGGTAACTATTATATTGTTGTTCCTGAAACATGTACAATAATCACTGATACAACTCTAAAAAATAGCAATAAAGAAGATGTTAATTTCAAACTGCTCAAATTTCCTTACAAGGTTTTAGAAGATATCTCCCGTCAGTTTCAGATTGAGGAACAGCCCAGCGCTCAAGCGGATATAAACAAGCTTATATCCTCGGCAGGGTTCTATTTTAATGAGGATGTAAAAATAGTTGTTGAACGCGTTGAAGGCGGATTTAAAATTACCAAGTTTGAAACAGGCATTCTAAGTAAAAATAAAGAGCGGTTTAAAGGCCTTGAGGGGCTTTCTATGATTTTGATTGATAAAGATTATGATGGCAAGGTCTTTAATATGGATACTGCTGTCTATGCTAAAGAAATTAGTGAAGATGGTATAATAAAAGCAGAAGAACTTGGCAAGAGAAGTCATCTAATTGCCATTGATAAACACGGTAATGAAAGCAAAATTATAAAAATAGGATAAATTGTCATGGCCAGAAAAGTTGAACGACTTAATTTAGCAGATCATACCCTTGATATCGAGACCAGAAAATGTAATTATAAAAAGTTTGATTTTTCTGAAGTGGAAGATTTTGTTCGGGAGCTCGCTGGCGGAAGAGAGTTTCAATTCAAAGCTATAAAACAGGTTTTGATTTATCTTTGGGGTGGTGGATACAAAGATATTACTCAACTTGCTAAGGAGAATTTTAAAAAGGAAGAGGCCCTGCAACTGCGCTTCCAAAGCGAAGAAAACTTTCTCAGACACCTACCTTTACCTAATAGACTCTCCGGCGTTGTCCATATGGCAACCGGTACCGGTAAGTCTTATGTTATGTTTGCTATCGCCTATTTGTCCATTGTCATGGGTAAGGTGAAGCGCGTTCTGGTGCTTGGGCCTTCCTCAACAGTTATTGAAATGGGCCTAACCGGTAAATTTAGAGAATATCTCTATGGCAAAAAAGGCTTAAGGCTACAAGAAAAACTGCCTCTGAAATACCGCAATGTCCCAATTAATCTCTTGAATGAAAATAACCCTATAGTAGACAATTCTATAGTGATCGAAAATATCAATTCCATTTATAACAAGGATAATAATTCTATTGGCGATACTCTCTTTTCACAGGTTGAGGAGGTTCTTGTTTTAAGCGATGAAGTGCATCATGCCTATACACATTTGGCCTACAGGGATAACCTGTTAGAGCTTGAAAAAATAGAAGGCCGGAGAGATACAAGGGATGAAAGGTTATGGATGAAATTCATCAGGGAAGAGCCAAAGATAACAAGGCATATCGGTTTTACCGGCACGCCCTACAATCAGGATGAGTATTTCGCAGATGTTATCTATGATTATTCCATAAATCAAGCTATCCATGAGAGGGTTGTAAAGAAAATCAATCCTATTATTAAGACCGAAGCGGAAAACGGTGACGCAGAGTTAACTACGTCCCAGAAGTTTGAACAAATATTAATTACTCACGATGAAAATAAGCAAAAGTATTCATATTGCGATGACAACGATAGACCTCGTCTTAAGCCTATCACTGTTTTTATAAATGGGAGACAGGCAAGTGCTCGAAAGAATACAGAGTTGTTTACTAAAGCTCTTGCTGATTATCTAAAAATCACGCGAAAAGAATACAGCTATTTGCCGGCATCTCAATTATACCAGATTGCCAGCGAGAAAGTGATTTGCGTTATCAGCAAGCCTACCGATGCAGATTATCAGGAAAAACTCGATGCTATTGAAGAGATAGATACTAATAAACCAGGCGGCAAAGTTGAATTTATTTTCGCTGTTAATAAACTCTCTGAAGGCTGGGATGTTGATAATGTATATCAAATAGTGCCGATGGAAGAGCGTGTTTTTAACTCAAAGCTTTTAATCTCTCAGGTGTTGGGTCGAGGTTTGCGTGTTCCCAGAAATGTACCCTGGGGCCGCGTCTTAGGAAATTATCCTATTGTTATTATCACAAATCATGAAAAATTCGCAGAACACATAAAACAATTATTAGATGCTGTTACTGATTGCGAAACGCGGTTTATTTCAAAAATAATTGCGGGCAAGGATCCTGATAGCAGGTCAAGACATAACTTCAATATCTTCAACTTAGAGTATATTCCTGATGTTAAGCTTCAGGACGCGAAACCGTCAAAACGGGATATGCGCGACAGGGAACTTGTTCTCACTCCTTCTCCGGATAAACTGCATTTGAATGTTACATTTCTGATAGATAGAAAAAAGTTTGCCCTAACCCGAAATTTTTACACAATAGATCAGATAGCCGGCGAAATCTCAAATAGGTTTGCCTTGAGGCAGTTCGAAACTAAACACTTTGATTTTGGTGACGGGATCATAGTCAATGATTTGCCGGATGGAGATGATGTTGAAAAAGTTATCCGTAAAGCTATGGCAAAAGCAGGCATAGAAGGTAACAGGTTATCAGAGAATAATAAGAAAGTGATAGAGCTGTTTTTTAACCAGTTCCTTCCGCGAGGCAAAAAGAAACGCGTTCATACCAATATTGAGGGCAACCTAATCGGTATAAAAACACTGGATATGGATATGGCAAGCGCCCGGACCAGCGAACTTGATAGAGATACAAGCATTTTTGCTTCCGAAGATTACGAGGAAGAACTTAGTGATGAGAATGAATTTGTTATCAAGGACTTCCAAAAGAGAACCAAAGAGACAGAGGGGCAGTTGGGTATGGATTTTGCGGGCGCAGAGAGGTCTGAATATATACGCCCATTAATAAAATCTAAACCTTTATATGCTGTAAACACATCTATGTTGAAAACGCCGCTTAATTTGGTTATTGTATCTCACGGCCCGGAACGTGACTTTGTCTTTAAACTTGTTGAGCACTCTAAATATATAGACGCCTGGATTAAATCAAGAGACATGGGATTTTACAGCCTCAGTTATGAATTCTGGAAAGCCGGTAAAGATAGAGTTCGCAGAAGCTTCAATCCCGATTTCTTTATAAATGTTGATTTGCAACATTATATGGATAAACTCTCAGAAGATAACCCTCATGCTAATTTAAGCAAACTAAGAGAATTGCAGGATCAAGGCATAAAACAGATAATCCGAGTTGTTGAAATAAAGAGCGATGAGGATCAAGAAGAAGTCACACGAGCAAAAGAACGGTTTGGAAAAGACCATTTTGAAAACGTCAATGAACGTTTGCGTCAAATAAACCCGATTGATCTGCCTGAAGAATTCCAGGATAGCACTACCCAATATTACACATTCAATCTTTTAAGGCCAGAGACATACGCTTTGTGGTTCCGTAATTTAAGAAATGGCGTTATACAATGAAGGCATTAAGAAAATAAGCTTGGTTATTTTAAATTCACCGAAGGTAGCAAAAACTTATATAAGGTAAATTAGTGAAGATAAGATCAATAGCAATTCATAATTTTCGCTCTATAAAAGAAGCAAAATTTGATTTCTATAACTACACTGTGCTTGTTGGAGCCAATAATGCAGGAAGTGGGGTCAGGTCTTAACATTTGACATAAAGTTAAACCAATTATGGTATAAGGCAAAGAAATGTCAAATGTTAAGACCTGACCCCCAGCGATACATGTTTGTCACGAAAATTTTGATAAATTGGATTCACATATAAAACCTCACATTTAAGACAATTTAAATAATTTGCGTATTTTAGAGGAGAAAATGGTGTCTATGCTTAAAGAAAATCGTAGTTTTGACAAACAAGTACGAAACTTAACTTTTCGGGGTTTAGTAACTTGTGAGTTATTTGTACGAAAAGATTTCTCGTCCATTAATGGGAGTTTAAAAAAAATATCCGATGAACTACACAGCCGTAGTTACTCATTAAAAATCAATCAGCGGGAATGCGAACAATTTATCCAAAAGGCGACAAACTCTTTACATTCTGTCGGTTGGCACAGTTCTCTCTTTCTTACAGCAGATCGAGGACGACCGGGAGCTTTCTTTTCCGAGAATTTGCCAGATTCTGTTTCCTTATTGTCTCTGTCGATTCATAATGTGCTCCCTTCTATAATGGCAGTGGTTGCTTTTTGCAAGTTTAAAACTAGATTATCAGAGCAGCTAAAACATATTCTTCTTCATGATTACAAGGAAGAACGAATTAAAGTTGGCAATCAAGACCAAGAAGCATATAGTATTATTTCTCCTGATCAGATTAAACGGGAAAAAGTACAGCAAGGCATATTTCAAGTTAGAAAGTCAGTAGAAGAGTTCATCTCAAGATATTTCCATGGGATTTTTTTATCGAGTGATTGTTGTACCGAAGTACCTGTGTGTCCAAGCATTGAACTATTCTCACTGAGAGAGTTCCCGTTAGAAAACGGCCAGACTATCACAGCCTGGGTGGAAAAAAGGAATAATTGGATTTTTCTAGATACTCTCGGGTGTTTGCCTTATGAAATTCACAAAGAAGCAGGTTACCTCCTGATGCTGCCAGAATGGAAATATCACGGCTTAACCCTAAAAATTCTTGGTTCCATGAAATACTTTGCCTCAGATAACTATAAAAATCAAGGTTTTCCTGAAGCTGAGACAGCTTTTTTTTATGGACATGATCACTTATTGAAAGAACTCATTACATGGGTTTCCCTTATTAGACTAATCGATCTTAAGAGACGTGGGATTGTAACACTTCGGGAAGAAAGTAGGAAAGAATTATCTAGTGTATTGAAAATCAAAAATTTATCGAAGTTAACTCGTCTTTTTTCGAAAGAAATAATGGAGAAATATGTTTCCTTTACCGAAAAAAGGTTGTGGTTTCAAAGGTTCCAGTCCGAGTTGAAAGAAGAGTTGGGAAGTATAGCAAATGCTTTAGTATTTTCTCAAAAGTTTGTCAAAATTTATTCTCATGCCCAAAATAAGGATCAGCAGTATTTTTGGTTTGATGATCTTAGTGTATGGCTTAAAAACTCAGCAACTAGCCTCTGGAACGAAATGGAGTTTTTGAAAGAAGAATTTAATACGCGACTCTCGGTAGTCCGGATTCAAAGTAACAATGTATATTCTTCAGCAACAAAACGATGGAACGTAACTTTAATTATGTTAACATTAGTTCTGTTATTTCTAACTGTTTTAACCAATTGGAATATATTAACATCATGGGGAAAGCGCATTTGGGAATTCATAGAACCATATTTTTCATAAGAAGCACTGCTTATGTCTTTAGCTAAATCTAAAAAACTTCCTAAGAGTTCTAACTATTGGATAGTCCGGATTATGTCCTGCTATAATAAGAAGGGTAAGAAATTAAGATAATTAAGTTACCCTATCATGTTGTTCACTTACTCTTTACCAGCTACCATGTAAGCAGAGAGTCAAGCAAAATTAAAGGAGGTAGCATTATGGTAAAGAGCAAGCGTAAGACTTACAAGAAAAGACAGCATATTCAAAAGGTTAAAGGCAGAAGATTTACCGATGAAATCAGAAACCTTGATCTGCAAAAAGTGTTAGTGGTTCCCATTGATGGCGGCAAGAACTCTCATAAGGCCTTGGCCGCCAACTACTTTGGTGATATTCTTCAGGATCCCTTTGAGTTTACCAATTCTCTCAGCGGAGTAAAGATGTTTGATAGCATTCTCAAGCGTATTACATCCTCAATTGCGGCTCAGAAGGTAATAGTGGGTCTAGAATCCACTGGTCACTATTATGAGAACCTCTATCGCCATCTCATTGATTTAGGCTATGATGTAGCCATGATTAATCCTGTAAGTGTCTATGCTCAAAGATCGGGCCAGCTTAACTGGTGCAAAACTGATGAGATAGACCTTTGTGCTATCGGACAGGTCCTCATTGACAATCAAGCAACGGAAACCCGTCTTCCCGAGACTCTCTATTACAACCTAAAGCAGCTTGCTCGCCTGCGTCGGGATGAGGTAAGAAAAAGAGCCCGACTAAAAATGCAGATAAGGGTACTCTGTGATCACATCTTTCCCGGGCTACAAAATGCAGAAATCTTCTCTGACTTCTGGTCCAAGAGCTCGATTCTCCTTTTAGAGAATTACCCTACTCCAGGTTCCCTTATTCGCCTGGGAGTCAAGAGACTAGCTCGCTTCTTCAAGAAACATAATACCAAGTTAGGTACCTCGACTGCTGAAAGACTGATCAATTTAGCCAAGAATACCCTTACCAGGAAAGTAGCTGATCTTGAAGCTCATCTTCTCAACCTCAAGTTCAAGATCTCTGATTTGAAGAGAGCCAATGAGAAGATAAGAAAGCTCAACATTGAACTTACTCGCTACCTGGTTCAGACTCCGGGGATTCTTCTTCTGTCAATTAAGGAGGTCAATGTCCCCTCGGCAGCGGAGTACCTGGGTGAGGTAGGCCCCTTAGAGCAAGCTGGTAGTGCCAAGAAGATTATTGCCCGAGCTGGGCTTAATCCCAGCCGATTTCAAACCTCTGAGTATGAAAGAGAGGACCATCCCATTACCAAGCGTGGCTCTAACCCCTTAAGGAATATTTGCCTACTCATCTCCCAAAACCTGATGGCCGTGAATTCTCATTCTCATGCAGCCCATAACCCTTACTTTAGAAAGTTCTTCGATCGATTAGTAGAAGAAGGTAAAGATGAAAGGCTGGCTAAGGTAGCCGGTGCTAATAAGTTCGTGAGAGTCTCCCGGGCCATGATGAGGGAAAGAAAGCTTTTCTCTCCCCCTACTTGGAAAAACAACACCGTTAGTGATGACCCATTGGTAAAACTAAAGGGATTTCTTTGTCGTAGTAAAGCCAAGGAGCTCTTTGAAGAGCTGGCCCAGATTGCCAAAGAGCAACTGCCATCAAAAGTCTCGGCTCAGCATGAAAAGGCTGAGTCAATAAGCCAATACGATTATGATCTTTGACCAATTACAGGTGAGTGAGGGGATCCCGTCGGTTACCCTGGGCCAATGTCCTGGAAGTTACATCGAGGTTAAGCCCGTTATCTAGCGTGGGACCCCTCTCTCCTCTCAAACCCGGATTTGGTACTCTGGGCCAATGTTTTTGTTAACAAGCCCGTATCCAGGCAGGTTGGGTCCCTGAGGACCACAAGAGAGGTGTCTTCATCCCTCACCCCTGTTGGGTCACAAGATCTTGAAAGGTTTACTAATGAGTTAACTAACATTACTCCAAAAGACACTTGACTTTACATGGTACGCTA
>AQRW01000168.1 GCA_000402295.1 Candidatus Aerophobus profundus SCGC AAA252-L23 | reverse complement strand
CTTCCATCCATAGCGTAATACTTGGCCGCGGTCCTGGGGTCTATTTCCAGATCAGAGCTTATCTTTGATCTGGAATATCCCAGCCTCTTAAAGAGTTGAACTTTTTCGTACATTTTTTCTCTTATCATTTCCTCTCCTGTAAAGTTTTGTAAAACTATACAGGAGCTTTTCTGAAATGGGAATTCTGTTTACCATCCATATAGGAATTCTGTTTACCACTACCATGGGATTTCTGTTTACCATAGTACCAGGAATTCAGTTTACCATTTCCAAATGTTGTAAAAGGAGGATTTGCATTTACTCTCTCCTGGCGCTAAGCTCGAGGGGATGTGATAGGAAGTCTCGGTTCCAAAGGTAAGTTTTGAAAGAACAATTTTGGTTAGATCACTAACTAAACCTAAGATAGCACCTAATTGACATATTATACGAGGAGGACAAAAAATGGGCAGGGATGAATTGCCTTCCGAGTTTGAGAAGTTAGATGCAGTTTCAGTATTTAAAGAAGTAGGCAAGCAGTTGTCTTCAGAAAAGGGTCGATCCTTGTGGCATAAAATGCAGAGTGAAATGGAAAGCAGAAGTGTCGGTTATGCTGTGAGTTATGCTGGAAGTGAATTGATGCAGAGGGTTGAGCAGCTTCGCGAAGCTTTGAATCACTTTAAGGAGGATATGGAAAAATGAAGTTTAGAATAAACTCCATCACAATAGAGGGATTTAAAGGTTTCACTAAGCAACAGACAATTCAAATATCAGGAAAGCACCTTTTCATATTTGGTCCTAACGGTTATGGCAAATCAAGCATCACAGAAGCTATAAGATGGTGCCTATTTGGTAAAACAGGGCGACCCGAAGAAATAGTACGAAACCAATTCTATGGGACTGGTGATTGTTTCGTTGAACTGGAGCTTATAGAACAAAATGGAGATTCTTGGAACGTTCAACGGAAGCTTTCTCCAGGGAGTGATCGCTCTCGAATGATAATTTTAGATTCTCAAGGAAATGAAAGGCCACAGAGGGAGGTTTTTCCTTTCTTAACATCTCTTGGACCTAGAGAAGGAACTTACATTGTTTTTGGGGGGCCATCTCAATTTCCCTCCCGAAGGCGTCCTTTGGAAAGTATTGAAATATCAGATTTTGGTAAGACCATCTATACCTATTTACGATTAGAAGACGTACCCGACTTGATTGAAAGGCTCAACAAGCTGGTAGAAGAGCAGAAGGAAAAGGAACGCCTGTTAGCAGAGGAGATTGAAGAGGAAAGAAGAAAAATTACTGGTGAATTAGAAGAAGTTGAGAGGCGATTAACTTCATTCCTTCAGGATCCTCCTTGGGGAAATGCTGAGCCACCAACATGGATAGAAACAAAAGAAAAAATTAAGGAATTGATAAAGCAACTGGGGCAGCAAACAGGTCAAGAACCGCCAGAAGACACAAGTGAGGAGAGTTTACTTGATTTAGCCCAGAAGTGGACCAAAGATTTAGCGGCTCCTAAGGAAGAGGAGTTAAATGAAAAGATTTCAGAAATGAAAGAACGACAAAGTGAGGTCAAAGAATCTCACCGTGAATTAGAGGAAAAGAACCAGGCAATTAAGGATAGAGAAAGACAAATTGAAGAAATAAAAAGAAAACACCGAGATCTTTTAGGTGATAAAGATATTGATGGACTTCGTAAGGAATTGGAAAATCTTGATAGAAAAATCGAGCAAACAAGTCTTTTGATAGATATTATCAAAAAATCGCAGTTGTATTTAGTAGAAAATCCCGAAATCCAAGAGTGCTTTATTTGTTCGACTGAAGTTGATAAGGAAGAACTAAGAGGGAGTATTGGACAGCGACTCGAACAAGTTGAGCCCGACAAATTGCAAAACATACAGCGGCGTGATGAACTTGAAACTTTACTTGAGGAAGTTACCCGATTGGATGAGGAACTTGAAAGAGCAAAACAAACTCTTAAACAATATCAAAATGAATATGGAGAAATAGAAGATTCGCTCTGTGAAATTCTGAGTTTGGAAAAAGAAGAATTCACACCTGAGAAGATAGAATCTTTTCTCAAGGATTTGGGAAGCCAAATAGCAGAGTTAGAACAAAGTTTAAAGTCAGAGCAAGAATATCGCCGAAATTGGGAGCGTAAAATAGAACGAGCCAGGGAAGAAATACGTTTTCACCGATACCGTAACAAAAAAGAAAGATTTGAAATGCTCTTGGAAATAGGATTAAAACCTGTAGAAGAACGTCTTGATGAGTTAGTAGAATTTAGGGAAAGCTTGGAAGAAATAAGACAAGTTTTGTCTTCTGAGTTGAGAGAAGTGTTAAAGCATGCTCTTCCTCCCATCAACAAAATGATGACGGAGGTTTATAAACATCTCACCAATCAAGTTTCTTTTGATCAGGTTCACATAGAGCTGGGAGGACAAAACGATGACTTCTCGCCTAAACTTTTGGTGCGTGTAGCTTCGAGTGATGAGCCAGATCTTCCTCCTTTGGATCCGGAGCAAGTTCTAAATGGGCAAGCATTAAATTCCCTACGGCTTGTTCCCTATTTTGTGTTTTCCAGATTTCAGAGGGATGAATGGGGACTCGATTTACTTTTACTCGATGACCCGACTCAAAGTTTCGATGTACAACGTATTGAACTTTTGTTGAAGGAATTAGGCACCGCAGCCAATCATGCTCAGCTAGTTATAGCGACGCATGAAGAAGATCGCGTCAACCCACTTCTACCTGACTTTTTCAAGAAAGAGGAATCATCCATTATTCGTGTTCCGGGATTTGATAGAAATGGAGGACCACACATTGAAATGGGATGAATACTATAAAGTATATTCAATTTTGCATGATCTACGTAAGAATGTAGGCGACAGTGACTTTGGTTTCCGAATTCAAGGTCTATTTGCACATGTTTTAATACGGTTGGGCATAAAAATCTCTGAAGTAAACCATCAGGGACATCCAGACATTGTAGGAGAGGTAGAAAACAAGCGAATTAAATTGGAAGTTGAAGCTGCAGTTGGAAAGGCAAGAAAACGGATAATTGATGAAAAGGACATTGAAGCAATTAAACCCAATAATAGAAATGAAAAGGGCTATTTTGCAGTTTTGGATTGTGGATTACCACCAGAATGGCTCCTTGTAGATTATCAGCGTTTGAAATGGCGCACTTTCGAATCATTATCTATAATTACGTTGAAGAGTTTGAGCGATAAGGAATTCTCTGGTAAGTGTACCGGGCAATTTTTCAATTCGGTTTTATTCAATACTGATAGACTCTCGAGGTTCACATTTTCTATTCTGCGAGATAGAGCGCTAAGAGGAGAGGAATTGTAATGAGCATAATTCGGTTTTGTTTTGAGATAATTTGGGAAATTATCAATGCGACTGTCTCTAACACCTGACATGCTGCTCGCCTTCGGTCGAAACTTCGCATGTCCGCACAACGTTATCTGGAGTCACTTAATCAACAGATGAAGATGAATATCAAACATAATCTCAAGGAAAAATTAGTGCTTGTCTTTGCAGATATCCAGAACAATTCAAAGTATTCGACAACAGGATAAATAAGCCAATTTGCATGAGAACGGTGGAAGATGGTGTTGAAGTAGGGTCAATGGTTTATCAAGAGCTTGACCAGATTTGTTTTGAGAAGAATAAATTAACATATCTTTCGCAAAATAACGTAGGAATTCTGCGGTCTATATCGAAGAATACTTTGAATGAAGCAAAGACAATATATCATGAGAGTCTAGGAGGAGAGCGAGAAATCCCTCTCATAGACGAAAGAGAATATGGCTTTGGAGTTGGAGACCGATGGAGGTTTTGCAAGGATGAGATAATTGTCGCCAATCAGGAGCTTTCATTCAATCCTATTGTTCCTGTAGAACATCAACAATACGCTCCTTCTCAAAAGGAAGTTTTGCTGGTAGGGGAATGACATTTTCATTTTGCAGAAAGGGTGACATAATTATTTTCAGGAGTTTCCCCAAAATTTCAGGTTACTTTTCTTTAAGTAATGATATAATGAGGGATACAGATTCTAAGTAAGTGGAATAGGTAAACTAGTGTGGGATTAGGTGCATTTCGAAATAGAATTTTGGGGAAACTTTCCAAAAGAGGAGTATCTCAAACATGGCCAATTCCTCTAAGACAGCGGCTCAGGTAAAATCACAGATTACCAGATTTTCTGCTAGGGTATCTTGAGAACTAAATAGACCCAAAAGGAAATTCATTCATCAGATGATCTACGGCATTCAGGCCTCAAAGGACGTAAAATTGGCCAGCATTGCCAGATCCTTAGATGAGGATATCCCTTTGATAAAAACAGTAGGAAGACTGTCCCGACAGATAGGCAGCCAAGATCTTACCTTTGCCATAGGAAAACGTCTCCTGGAGGAAGGTAAGCCCTTCATTAAAGAAGATACGGTTCTCATCTCTAGATCTATCTGATATCTGCAGGAGAGTACTCGAAAAAACAAGAGGGTCTGGCCCGGGTGAGGGATGGTTCCACTGGGGAGATCAAAGAAGGATGGTCTATCCTCGCCGTAGTGGGAGCAGACGTCAGAGGAGACAAGGTCATTCCCCTCTACGGAAAGCTCTATACGAAAAGAGGCTTTGATTTTAAAAGTGAGAACCTGGAAATCCTAGGTACTGTGGATGAGGTGATTGGAACAATCGGGACGAGGGGAATTTGGACCCTGGATCGGGGTGGAGATAGACAAAAACTGTTCACCCCGTTCCTGGAAAAAGAAATTCAATTTGTGGTGAGGATGACCTCACAAAGAGATATGATCGATAGGCAAGGACGGGTGAGAAATGTAGCCGCAATTGCTCAGAGTACCCGGTGTGCCAAAAGAGTAGAGCTTACTATCCATCCCAAGGGTGATATTCCTCAGAGGAAAATCATCAAGGTAGGCTACCAAAGAGTGTCCTTTACCTTCGAGCAAGATAAGAACCTCATACTGGTGGTAGTCAAGGGCCTCGGAAGAAAGCCTTTAATGCTCCTTACCAGTCTGGAGGTGTCAGACTCCCAAGATGCTCTTGGGATCATGGAGATTTACCTGACCCGATGGAAGTGCGAGGAATCCTTCCGATTTATTAAGCAAGCCTATCAGCTGGAAGATATACGAGTGTTGAAATATGAGGGCTTAAGGAACATCATGTCCCTGATTATGCTGGTATTTTTCTTCGTGAGTGTGGTACTGGGAGCAGCTTACAAGTTAAGGATTCTTTTGAAGAAAGTCTATGAGAAGTCAAAGAGACTATTCGAGATTCCACCTTTCAAACAGTATACTATCTGTGAAGGAATCTATAATTTGCTATTTGGCAAGAAATTCTCGAGGCAAGATAAAGACCCTGTTTCCCCAACTCCACAGCTTCTGCTACCTCTGGACATTTCTTGCATCTGAAAATTTTGGGGAAACTCCTGAATTATTTTGCATTGACAAAAGCATAAAATTCAGTTGACATGTTGATACTTTGTGTGCATGATAGAACTCTGTATAACAATATGTTATGTGTATGGATGTAAAAAAATATTGTGCAGAACCAAACAATTGTTTATTTAGAAGCTAGATACAATAACCCACAAGAATAAAGGAAAGATAGATTATGAATATAATAGGAAATACAATTAATGGTTATGTCTTTAATAAGTTCATTGGCTCAGGTGCTTTTGGGGCTGTCTATAAAGCAGAAAAAGACGGAAAAACATATGCCATCAAGATATTCAGGGAAGAGTATGTATTGAAAGAGTTTAGGAAAAGGGGAGACAAGAATCGCATACAACGGGAAATCTCTATACTGAAAGCAGTTAATCACCGGTATCTTGTAAAATACGTTGATGATTTCACACTAATATCACAAAGCGTTCCTTCTATCTTTCTTGTCATGGAGTTTGCCAAAGGTCGAACATTACGGAAAATACTTGATACTCAAGGCCCTTTCGACGAACAACAAGCATTGAGCATTTTTGGCAGAATCCTTGAAGGGACTCAGCATTTACACAATATAAGAGGAGATGAGGAAGACAAAGGTATTGTTCACCGCGATCTACATCCGGGAAATATCATAATCGATGTTGCTGGACATATCAAAATTATTGATTACGGTATTTCAAAAATCATAGATTATACTTCAATAACGAAAACTGGTGATATTATAGGTTTTCCACCTTACATGTCTCCCGAACAAATCACTGACAGCAAGAACCTTGATAAGCGTAGCGATTTATACACACTTGGCATAGTGCTTTACGAAATGTTGACAGGGGAACTTCCGTATAAATTTTCAAACCTTCCTGAATTGGTTGACAGAATAAAAAACCAACCACCAACTCCTCCGCGAATTCATAAACCTTCGATAAGCAATCGTCTTGAAAATATTATTCTAAGGCTGCTTGAAAAAGAACCTTATCAAAGGCTCACAAAAATAGAAGCGCTCGCAAATTCAATTAAACGGGATGAAATTCAACTAACCGAAAAAGAATATGATCTTAGTCCTAAGTTTTATTCTATCTTATGGAATGAAAAAAGTATTTTGAAAGAATACCTCCAGTCAAACGAAGGTTCGCTGAATGTTATACTTTCAGCACATCATCAGTTTCAGCAAAGATGGATGTTTCAGCTTGATAGCATGGGTTCCTTTCATAAGATGGTCGACCCCTCAACAATTCGATTAGCTTATGGTACATATACTAATACAAAAGGTTTAATTCGTTTACCTTATACACCGAGTGATTTTCAGGTTATCACTCCAGGGTATTTGCAGGACTATAAAAAGCAGAAAAAGTATGTTGAAGCGGTACTTTCTGAGCAATTAAAGCTTGGAGCAGACACTCTACTATCTCCATTTCATTATACTCACAACACAACTATTTTACCACTTAAACAACGAAATCCTATTGCGGAGTGGTTCGACTTAGATACGAAGCTTCTAAAGGAAAGTATCGATTACCGGAATGAAAAAGCACCCGAAAAAGAAATATATGCAGGGATTTGTTTGAATGGAGAAAGTTTGAACGATCCCCTTAACAAAAGAACCGTGTTAAACAATTTTTCTGCGTTTGAGTGTGATGGTTATTTGTTTTTTGCTGATGGCATTGAACGAGATACTTCCCAACCTACCCTCTATAATTACTTGGACACATTAATTAAGCTTCAGGCAAACACCGGTAAACCTGTTATTGCTGCAAGGGTTAACGTTGGACTTGGGCTTGGAATCCTCTGTACAGGTGTATCCGCTTTTTCGATGGGTACATCTCGCTTTGAAAGCTTTACAGAGAATTTATACAAAGAACCATCTGAACCCTATAATCTTTATGAGAGATACTACTTTCCTAATTTGCTTTCAACAATTGCAGTTGAGAGGAAAAACCCGACTAAACTGGCTGCAATCAATGACATAATTGGAGCTTGCCAATGCAATTATTGTAAAGGAAAATCGGTTGTCGAGGTAATTAAGAGCCACAGCTCGAAACTACATTTTTTATATATGGTAAATAAGGAAGTGCAAACTATTAAAACCTGGGGTGGACCCCATTGGTCGGACACTAATTTGCCAAAGTTAAGTTACAGATAGGTATGTTTTTGTAGTTCTTATTATCATAATATACCTCAGCTGGTGTCCGGTAGTCAAGTGACTGATGTGGCCTTTCCTGGTTATAGAAGGCCAGATACTTACTAATTCCCTCTTTTGCCTCTCGAACCGTCTGATAGTCATGAAGGTAGACTTCTTCATATTTTATTGAGCGCCAGAGCCTCTCAGTGAAGATGTTATCCATGGCTCTTCCTCTACCATCCATGCTGATCTGGATACTTCTTTCTTGCAGCTTCTTGATGAAATCTACGCTGGTGAATTGGGATCCCTGGTCCGAGTTGAAGATATCAGGAAGAGATAGAGAAAATGCCTTTTCTAAGGCTCTTATGCAGAAGTCAACCTCCAGGGTAGTAGATAGCTCCCAGGACAGGACGTACCGACTCACCCAGTCTATTATGGCCACTAAATAGAGCCAGCCGTGTCTCATCCTAATGTAGGTGATGTCAGTGCCCCAGACCTCATTAACTCGGGTAATTATGCGGTCTCTCAAGAGGTATGGGTATATCTTATGATTAGGATCGGCCCTGCTGGTATTAGGCTTCGAATAGATGGCCTCAATACCCATTAGTCTCATCAGCCTTTGCACTCTTTTCCTGTTAACTTCATATCCCTTTCTTCTCAAGACTGCCGCTATCTTACGGGAGCCATAGAAGGGAGCCTTAGTATATTCCTCATCGATTAATCTCATCAGCTCTAAGGTATAGATGTCAACTGTCGGCTCATAGTACACCGTGGACCGAGCTAGCCCTAAAAGCTGTGCCTGTCTAGTTATCGGTATGATATTACCTGGGCGCTCGATACGCATAACTTTCTCCCTCACGGCCAAGTCCACATTTTTTTTTAAGCCAGTCCAGTTCTACCTTTAACTGTCCAACCTCTTTGTAGAGTTCCTCAATCAGAAGATTCTTCTCCTGATCCTTCCGTTGATGGTTGTCAGTAAACAGTTCATTGACTCCATCTTTGACTATCTTTCTCCACCGTCTGATCTGGGCTGGATGAACTCCGTACTCACTGGCTAACTCAGCCGACGTTTTCTCTTCTTTAACTGCTTCCAGAGCTACTTTGGCCTTAAACGTGGGTGGATATTTTTTCCTCATGGTCCCCATAGTGGGCCCCTCCTTTTTAACCTTACCTGTATCTTAGCATATTGTCCGAATTTTGGGGTCCACCATAACCCTTCCTAATGTAAAAAGCAGATTGAATTATTTTCTTGGACGTATCAGTAAAGCTAAAGAGATGTATAAAAAACTAATGGGAGTATCCATATCGCAGAATACTACTTACTTAAATAATTGGGAAATAGTATTTAATAAACTTTTGGAGAGAAATTAAATGTTTACTCAGGAAAAAGATATGATACCCGTTCTCAGGGACAAACTTGGTGTCGTATTTAACACTAATTTCTTTGTTGAAGAATTTAGAAGTGGTAATGGCATAGTGGACTTGGTATTTACTACAAACAATTTTTATAACCGTAAAATATTGGATAATTTTGATTTCGAAACAGTTTATTTTCTAACTAATTTTCTTAATAGGAAAAACAAAAAACTCACCTT
>AQRW01000167.1 GCA_000402295.1 Candidatus Aerophobus profundus SCGC AAA252-L23 | reverse complement strand
GGCTTGACTACCAGACACCAGTTGAGGCATACTGTAACAATGGTAACAAAAAACAGCCTCAAAGGTATCTTAACTCTCCCAAAATAGTGTCTGACCAATGGGGTTCACCTTATTAAGGCAGCCAGAGAAGCGTTACGAAGAAAAAGACTAACCTAAATAGTTAAAGGAGATTCGCATGATTTTCAATCAAAATTATAAGGATCGGGCCGCTAAAGCTCTGAAAGCGTGGAAGGGAGAAAGTTATGCTTTTGGGAGGGGTTCTTTAATTAGAGTGGGAGATTTTGCCCAGAAAGTGGGTAATTCTACCATGATAGTAGTAACTGGTGGATGGGGAATAGGGAAATGGACTGAGCCGTTGATACGTGACCTTACCTCTGGCTTAAAAGATAGAAATATTAAGATTTTAGATATTATTGAAGGAGCCCGAGCCAATGCTCCCCGCCAGGATGTGTATCGAATTGCCAATCAGATTGGTAAGAAAAAACCTGATAGTATTATAGCTGTGGGAGGGGGCAGTACCATTGATGCGGTAAAGGCAGCCAGTGTATTAGCTACTTTAGATTCTGATGAGGTAGAACCCTATTTTGGTCTGGGATTAGTTACCCAAAGGTTAAGAAAAGAAGGTAAGGAGCTTCCTCCGGTTATAGCCGTTCAGACAGCAGCCAGCTCGGGAGCTCATCTCACCAAGTACGCTAATGTGACCGACCTTTTGACCAGTCAGAAAAAACTAATAATAGATGAGGCCATTGTTCCTCGCTGGGCAGTCTTTGACTATGCCACGACTATAGGAGCTCCTTACGCCATTACCACTGATGGAGCGTTGGATGGAATATCCCATTGTCTGGAAGTTGTTTATGGAGCGACCGGCAAATCTTTCTTTGACCAAGCTATGGAGATTGCGGAAGTAGGTGTTAGCTTAATAGTGGAAAATCTACCGCTGGCTATAAATGACCTGAGAAATGAAGAGGCGCGAGTTGCTCTCGGTTTGGGGACGGATTTAGGTGGATATGCTATTATGGTGGGAGGAACAAACTACGGTCATCTTTTTAGTTTCTCCTTGGTTAATCAACTAACCCATGGTAGAGCCTGCGCTCTGGTGAATCCGTACGCCACTGTGTTCTTTGCCCCAACTATTGAAAAGCAGTTAAAATTAGTGGGGAAAATATTTAAACAAGCCGGACATATCTCTGAAGATATAAGTCGGTATGTCGGCCGGGACTTAGGGATTATAGTGGCTCAGGGGATGATAGAACTTTCCCAAAAGATAAACTTTCCTACGAGTTTTGCGGAAGTGGGGGTGGGAAGGGAGGATATAAAAAGAATCCTTACCGCAGCTAAAAATCCCCAATTGTGGAGCAAATTAGAGCAGGCTCCGGTATCATTAATTGTTAAAGATGCCACCGGCCAGATAGATACAACTCAAACTGAAGATAATATTGATCAATATATGGGCGCCTTGCTGGAGGCCATCGAAACTGGTTCATTTGATAAGATAAAAAATATGCCCCCGGAATGAGGTACAATCTCTATGAATATCTCTCCCTGGAAAGACACTGTTTTGCCGTATGGTATTAGCTCTTTGACCATAAAAGTTCCTTCTTATTGTGATATTCTCAAGATGAAATGTGTGCCTGCGGTAGAAGATCCTCGAAGCACCATAGAGAAGGCCCTGTCTAACCCTATCCAGAGCCCAGATCTAAAAAGTATCATTGCTTCCCGGGGGAAGGACCCCTCTCGTTTAACTGTTGCTATAGCCGTGTCTGATGATACCAGACCTGTTCCCTACAGTGGAGAAAAAGAAGAAGGAATCCTCCTTCCTCTTTTGAGAAGATTAGATAAAGCAGGAATAAAAGCCAAAAATATCAAGATTATAGTAGCCACGGGAACTCATCAGCCGACGTCGGAGAAGTGGAAAGAGAAAGCATTTGGTATGTTCATTAAGAATAACTATAAAATAATAGACCATAATTGCCTCTCACCCAATCTTGGTTGTCTGGGTAGGATAGAGGGGGTCCCGGTCAAGATAAACCGGCAGTTCCTCGAAGCAGATGTCCATATTATCACCGGTCTGGTAGAGCCACACTTTATGGCCGGAGCATCGGGGGGAAGAAAGGCCATTTGCCCCGGACTGGTTAATTTAGAGACCACCCATGTTTTCCATGGTGTTGACTTTATGGACAACCCCCAGGCTACAAATCTAGTTCTGGAAGGCAATCCCTGCCACCGCTTTGCCCTCAAGGTTGCCCGTAAGGTGAGGGTCGACTTTAGTCTGAATATCACCTTAAACGGCGAGGAACAATTGACCGGTGTTTTTGCCGGTGACTTGGAAGAAGCCCACCTTAAAGCAGGGGAAAAAATGAGGGAAGATTGTGTGATTCCCGTTAATCATGAATATGACCTGGTTCTAACCCAGGGTGGGAGTATGGCTGTTAACCATTATCAGGCGGCCAAAGCAGCTTACGGAGTGATTCCCATCATTAAGAGAGGAGGAATGGTTATTTTAGTTGCTCATAATAGTGCTGAGGAAGCAGTGGGGAAGGACGAATACAAAAAAGTTATCAATGTTTTGAATGATAAAGGTCCGGGGAAATTTACCGAATTTATTAGAGGCACATCCTGGCAGTTTATTCCTGACCAGTGGCAGGTACAGAAATGGGATCAATTCTTTAGCAAAATTGGAGCTTTTGATAGATTGATCTACTGTACCACAAATATTACTCCGGAGGATTTACAGAAGCTGCCTGGCAGGAGTGGCTACGATTTTGTAGAAGACGAAAAGATAAGCGCCGCCAAAATGGTGCAAAGGGCACTGCTATATGCCCTCGAGGAAGTAAGACAAGAAGTGAAACGAGAATCGACCATGGCCTTAGTAAGGGAAGGCCCTTATGCCGTCCCTGTTCTCCAGGGGCAATAAGGGCCAGCTAATTTTTGGACAAAAAAATTGGTAGCCGCAGGCTTTAGCCGGCGAAAAACAAACGCAACCTAAAGGTTGCGGCTACCTTGGTGAAATCTAAACTATCATAAGCAAGAATTAGTCAAAAAGCTTAGCCAGGTCATTTTCCGTGGGATATCCAAAGCTCCTTTTGGTAAACTCTACGAGGAATATTTTCTCACAGTGACTTTGATAATTTACCTTTACGAGGTCTTCGAAGATATGTAGAGCTTGATTATTTTTATCGTGTTCCCAGTTTTTCAGTTATTCTTTGTGTGTACTCATAATCATCCCTTCGTTGGTAATTTCCAACTTGACATTTTAAAGAAGAGGGGTATGTTTAGTTTAACCTTTTCGGAAAAGGTTATCGCAACCATTATTGGTACGGTTTCCCAAGGTCATTTCTGGCTGTAAGGTCAAGGATAACATTTATGGCAACCATCAAAGATGTGGCTGAACAGGCGGGAGTATCTATAACTACGGTTTCCAGAGTATTGAATAATAAGGTAAAAGGGTATATGCGAGAGGAAACCGGACAGAAAGTAAGGAAAGTTGTGAAAGAATTGGGTTACATACCCGATCCCAGAGCAAGAAGTCTGAGGGGTTTAGAATCAGGGGTAATAGGTGTCATCCTTCCCGAAGGGATCAATCCTTTCTACCAGGAACTTGCCCACGCCATCACCGAAGTCTGCTACAAGGAAAGATATGGTCTTTTGCTCTGCAGCTCTGAAAATGACGTTAAAAGAGAACTTTCCTATATTAAGCTTCTTCAAAATCAAAAGGTTGATGGAATCATAATAAGTACTGACCATCTCTCAGCGGAGGTCATTAACGAGTTAATCAAAAAAGGAACGCCTATTGTTTTGGTAGATGAGGATGTACCGGAGGCAAATGCGCCAGCGATATTCGCCAACAACTACCAGGGAGCCTGTCTGGCCACCCAATATTTGATAGATCTTGGTCACCGAACCATGGCGTTTATAAAGGGACCGATGAGGGCCTTGTCCTGCCGAGAAAGATATAAAGGATACTGTGATACTCTTTTGAAGAGTGGCCTAAAGGTGGAGGAAGCACTAATAGAAGAAGGGGGTATGACCTACAAAAGTGGATACAAGACTATGAAGAGTCTTCTCCAAGATCGAGATGATCAGTTTACCGCTATTTTTTGCTCCGATGACTTTATGGCCCTGGGAGCTATGAGGGCTATTCAGGATGAGGGCAAAAGAATACCTGATGACTACTCAATAGTTGGTTTTGATAATGTATATGTTTCCTCAATGAGTAACCCTGGGCTGACTACCGTTGCTCAACCTATTAATCAAATAGCCGGTAGAGCCTTTAGGGCAATTAAAGACTGGCCCAAGAGAGGCCTAACTAAAAAGAGGAGACACCAGTATTTGAATACCAAATTGATAGTAAGAGAATCCTGTAGAGTGTTAGAGCACAATTAGCCAATCAAAAACTAAGTAGGAGGCCCAAATGTTAGAGGGGAAAAAAATGGAGGAACGGATAGTTTATTTAGACGGGAAATTGGTTCCCGAAAGTCAGGCAAAAATTTCCATATTTGATACCGCTTTTCATAATGCTTACATGGTTCATGAAGCCATCAGGACTTTTAATGGACGGTTGTTTAAGCTCGAAGAGCATATCAGTCGTCTCTTTCGGTCATTACGGTGTGCCAGGATAGATCCCGGTATAAGCCCGGACGAGATGAAGAAGATATCCCTGGAAGTTTTAGAGGCTAATCAGCCCTTGCGGGGGAAAAATGACGATTGCTGGATTTTTCAACATGTCTCCGCCGGGGTGGTACCCCAGTTTAGATACAAGGATCAAGCCTATAAGGATTCCACCGTTATTGTATATTGCTGGACGCTTCCTTTCGAGGCCTATGCCAGGTATTATAAAGAGGGCGTCCACGCTATTACTCCTTGGGTTAGACGGATTTCTCCTCAATGCGTAGATCCTAAGGTGAAAAGTTGCAGCCGGATGGATTTAAACTTAGGTACCCGAGAGGCAAAACTAATAGACCCGGAGGGATATTGCCTCCTGCTTGATGAGCAGGCCAACATAGCTGAGGGTGACGGATATAATTTTTTCCTAGTAAGGAATGGAGTATTGTGGACCCCCGGTCTTCGTAACGTTCTGGGGGGAATGAGTCGGGAGACAGTGATAGAGTTAGCCAGAGAAATGAAAGTTTCTGTAGAAGAGAGGGACATACAGACTTATGATGTCTATAACGCTGAGGAAGCCTTTTTCACTGCTACCAGCTACTGTATTTTGCCGGTTACAAGATTTAACGGTATTCAGATTGGTCAAGGTAAGCCCGGGCCATTAACTCAACGTTTATTAGAAGCTTGGAGTGATAAAGTAGGAGTCAATATAGTCAAACAGGCCTTGAGTCATCTAAAGGAAAAATAATCTGGGAGACTTTAGCCGGCGTTTATTTGCGCAGCTTAAAAGCTGCGGCTACCATGGTCCCTTTGTGATACCTAAAGTTGTGACTACCTTTATGAAAGCTAATGGAGGAGGGATAGGTGAAAGATAAGAAAATACGGGTGATCTCCTATGGCCTTGGGCCAATAGGAATGAAGACGGCGGAGATTATCCTGGATAATCCAAAGTTGGAAATAGTAGGGGCTATTGATATAGCTCCGGAGAAAGTAGGAAAAGATTTAGGAGATCTCTTGAATCCTGGTAAAAAAATAGGCGTCACTGTATCTGGCGATGCTGACGAAGTTATGTCCAATGTCGATGCCGATGTGGTTTTACTTACCACAGGATCCAGTCTGGAGAAAATGTATCCTCAAATCGAGGGGATCGTTGCCCAAGGGATTAACTGTATCACTTCCGCAGAGGAAGTGTTTTTCCCCTATCTTGGAAATGCTCATCTCTCGAAACAGTTAGATGATTTAGCTAAAAAGCACGGGGTAACTGTGTTAGGTACTGGGGTAAACCCCGGTTTCGTCATGGACACCCTCCCACTTTTCCTTACCGGTGTTTGCCGGAAAGTAAACAGTATTAGTATAGAAAGGGTGGTAGATGCATCTACTCGACGCTTACCTTTACAGAAGAAAGTAGGAGTGGCTCTTACCCCGGAAGAATTTCGGGAAGGAGTGGAAAAGAAAAGAATCGGTCACATTGGCTTGCCTGAATCGTTGGCCTATCTGGCCGGGAATTTTGACTGGCAATTGGCTGAGGTGCAGGAAACTATAGATCCAGTGATCGCGGATAAAGATATATCCACTCAGTACTTTACTATTAAGAAAAATCAAGTTCTGGGGATAAGGCAAACCGCTCGAGGTATGGATAAAAACGGGAATCAACTAATTAGCCTAAATCTACAGATGTCCGTAGGGGCTGAGGGTCCGCATGATTCAATATTGATTCAGGGNGAGCCTGATCTTAGAGTACGTATTGAAGGGGGAGTGGCTGGGGATATAGCTACCGCAGCAATCCTGGTGAATTCCATTCCTCTGGTAATACAGGGAAAACCCGGATTGATAACTACCCAAGACCTGTCCCTTCTTAAGGTAATTTAATTATTTTGTCTGACCGTAGTGGGAAAGGAGGAAACTGGTCGATTTCGCATTAATATATCGGGAGAAGATTCCTTAATTTAGAGGAGCCTAACTGGTTATGACTAAATAGAATAGTAGCTGGGATTGCCCAGGAGGTGTGCTAATGGCCACGGACATTCAAAGAAAAACTCCCTTAAACTTGCTAAGTGAGGATGAGTTAAAACGTATACATGCCAGTACTCTGGAAATATTGGAGGGTACCGGAGTCAGATTTCTTTGTCAGAGTGCCCTCAATATCTTTGCTGAAAATAGCCTGAAGGTGGACAATAACCAAGTGGTCTATTTCCCACCTCATCTTGTGGAGCAATGCCTCAAGTCAGTGCCGTCTTCCTTTACCAGATTTCCCCGAAACTCAACCTACCGTCCGGTGAGACTGGGAAATGGAACGGTATATTTTGGTACTGGTTCAACCACTGCCTACGTGCTCGATTTAGAGGGGAAATATCGAGAGGCTACCGAAAGGGATACGATGAATTTTGCCCGTCTCTCCGATGCCATGGACAATCTCCCCATCGGAAATGGTATGATCTGGGCTCAGGATATCCCAAAGAGCGTTTTTCATGCCCGGTATTTCGAAGTGCTGGCCAAGAATAATGGCAAGGTTATTCCGGCCGGTGATGGGCTTAATCAAAAGATTACTGATGATCTTATTCGACTTTCTTCTATAGTCTGCGGGGGAAGCGAGGAAATAGCCAAGAAAAAGACCTTTACCATGACTGCCTGTCCTCAGCAGGCTCTCACCTGGTCAGAGGAGGTCACGGTGGCTATTGAAGCAGCCAAGGTAAAATTGCCTTTTGAGCCCTGCCCTATGCCACTTATGGGTTCTATGCATCCGGTCACCCTGGCCGGTGCCCTGGTCCAGATGAATGCTGAGCTCTTGAGCGGCCTGGTTCTCAATCAACTGGTAAATCCAGGAGCGCCGGTAATCTATATGGTCTGGCCGGGTATGATGGATATGTCGGTAGCTTCTAATATTTTTGGCTGTCCCGAACAAGCTCTTCTCTCGGCCGCCGCTGCCCAGATGGCTCGTTGGTATCAGATACCCAGTAATATCATTGTTGGCCAAACGGACTCCAAAATACCCGATCAACAAGCGGGATACGAAAAGATGATGTCTATGCTTCTGGTTGCTCTGGCCGGAGCTGACGAAATTGCCCTGGTGGGTGGCCTGATTGATTTTGGCAGAACAGCCAATTACGAACAGGTGGTAATTGATAATGAGATAGCCGGCTATATTCAGAGAATCCTCAAAGGAATAGAGGTAACAGAAGACAAATTGGCTTTGGACGTCATCAGAGAGGTGGCTCATGGGGGGAGCTACTTAGCTCATGAACATACCCTTCGCCATTTTAGAGAAGAACAATACTTTACCCAACTTTCCGATAGAAATATGAGAGGCATTTGGAGAAAGAATAATAGCCAGGATATTCGGGAAAGAGCCATTGAGAGGGCAAGAAAAATCCTTAAGGAACATCACCCGGCCCCTTTGTCCAGGGAAGTGCAAAAGGACTTGGAAAAAGAAGTTGCTGTCATTTACCAGCGGGAGGGAGTCAAATATATTCCGGCGGAAGTAGGCTAATTTTTAGATTAACTGTTCAGTTGTTTATGAGCATTTATTTCCCTTGGGTAAGAGAGGTTTTAGCTTCCCCAAGGGCGACTGAAGTCACCCCTACCCGCGGAGAAAGTCCTTATTCTATTGGGTGAGGGAGGTCCTTTACTTGAATGAGACTTTTATCCAGATGAGGATAAATGAGAGCAAAAGAGAGATTCTTAGCTGCCTTGAACCTGAGTAGACTAAATAGAGTTCCTTTATTTGAGTTTCTGGACAGCCAGGTTCTCATTGAAAAGCTAACGGGACGCTGGCCTCAGCAGTACAAGGCTAAAGACGCCGTGGAGTGTTCCCTAAAATTGGGGCTGGATGCAGTGTGGATACCGTTCGGTGGTGGTTGTCCCGGATACAGTATCAACTCTAATAGTAATATATATGTGGATGAGTGGGGGACAACCTATAAAAAAACAGAATATTCCTGGCCTTGTGATGCTCCTATTGCCTATCCGGTTAAAACAAGAAAGGATCTTCAGAAATTGAAGATTCCGGATGCAACTACCTCTGACCGACTGGCAGATATACAATATACTCTAAAACACGTTAAGGATAAAATGGCGGTGATAGGAGGGATTGATGGTCCATTAACTGTTGTTTATTTAATGATGGGCTATGAAAATCTTAGTTTGGCTCTTTATGATGATCCGGAATTGGTAAAGAAAATGCACCGTCTGGCCAATGATTTTTTCCTTGAAGCGGCCAAAAGAACAATAAAGGCTGGAGTTGACGTTATCTGTATTGCGGAGGATCTTGGATTCTGCTCGGGCCCTTTTTTCTCCCCTTCTCAGTTACGAGAATTTACCTTTCCTTATTTGAGTGAGCTTATTCAAGAGGTTAGAAAACAAGATATACCAGTGTTATTACACAGTGATGGTAATCTAAACTTAATCCTTGAGGACTTGGTGGAAATGGGGATTAATGCCTTGCACCCCTTAGAAAGTGATGCTGATATGGATTTAGAGAATATCAAGAAGAAATATGGGGAAAAAATTTGTTTGGTGGGAGGTATCAATAACCAGGTTCTTACTAATGGGACCCCCGAAGATGTAAAACAGGAGGTAATAAGGGTTATGGAGATTGCTTCTCCGGGGGGAGGATACATTCCCACTTCAGATTGTGGCGATTGGTCCAAGGCAATGCCGCTAAGAAATATCGAAGCGGTGATAAATACTGTTAAGCAGTTTAGCTGTTAGGAAAAACTGATTTTACATCCTGAAAATCTCTTGTTTAGAGTCGGTTTAGGTCTTAAGTTGGTTAGTCTGGAAAGTTACACATTAGCCCTATTTTTAAGAAACCCGGACATTCTGGAGCTTGATCAAGGGGAAATTTTCTCCTAGCTTAGGCAACTAAATAAGAACTGGCCAAGTTCTGGATTATCTTGTGGGAGAAGAAGTGAAAAATGGATGCTATAAAAAAACTATTTGATAAAATTAGTGAATTAATAGAATCATCCCGTAATCAAAAGGTTTTGGAAGCATGGAATCCTCAGGCAAGTAGAACCAAGGATAAGTGGCGGGGAACGCCTTTTTTAAGTGAGCAAGCAAGGATGGTCCCCTTTACCGTGGAACCAGAGATCCCCATGTGGGCTAAGATTTTGAATTTTGATGTTAAGGAATACTATACCAATCCCAGGTGTTATTTTGAAAACAACCTTAAAATGATGATTTACCGGTTTGAAGAATTCCAAGATTTCACCCCGGTGGAAAAAAGTATGGGTATCTGGTTGGGAGCTACTTTTGAATCCAGTTTATTTGGTAGTAGGAGTATATTTATGAAGGATGAGGACCCCTGGATAGATAGAGAACCGGTTATAAAACGCTACCAGGATATAGATAATCTGAAGTTTCCTGATTTTTACCAAAGTGGCTTAATGCCTTTAGCTCACCGGATGTATAATTGGATGAGTGAATTAGCCGGAGATGAATACACCATCGTTTTTCCAGAATGGAGAATGGGACCTTTCGGAGTTGCTTGTGCCCTCAGGGGAATGGAGAATTTACTGGCCGACCTCTTGTTAAAGCCAGAATTTGTTCACCGACTGATGCGGCTTATCACTGATGCTCGGAAGAAGTGGGTGAAGGAACGAGCTGAGTTCTTAGGCCAAAAGGTAGGTCAGGGGGATCTGGACGATGATGAGGTAAACTCCCCTTGTCTTTCCCCGGAACAATACCGGGAATTTGTTCTTCCTTACGAGAAGGAACTCTGCGAGTTTCATGGGGGGATAGGATACTGGCATAGCTGTGGAGATACTACCAAATTGCTTGATTCAATTAGAAGTATTCCCAGAATTGATATGTTCCATATTGGACCCTGGACAGATTTAAAGAAAAGTAAAGAGGTTTTTGCTGAAAATTCCGCTCTGGAAAAATGTCTGATGCCAACTGCAGATATCCAGTTAGCCTCAAAAACACAGATGGAGGCTAAATTAGATGAAATAAGGAGTGTCCTGGATGGTTCTTCGTATACCGTGAGAGCAGATGGACTGCAGGTCATAAATTCACTGGAGACGGATTTGACTGTGATTAAGCAGTGGATTAAGATAGCTCGGGAAAGGTTAGAAATAAGGTGAGTTTGATGAAGGAAGATGAAGGACAAATGCAAGAAACTGGATGGCCACGTCGCTGTGCTTCTCGCAATGACAAAAGGGACGAAGTAAGCAAGGAGTGGGCGGCTAAAGCCGCCCCTACGCAGTGGTTTGGGTAGGGGAGAGGCAAGAAAATTTCACCAAAATGTTTGGTTGTGAACAGACTGTGGATAAACTGTGAATATTAATCAGGGAGGGAAAGATGTCCGACGGAGCAAGTATTGATTTAACTGATTTACTTAAGCGCTTACAGGAGCTAAAGAAGAGGGAAGGTCACCAAGTAACTTTGCTGGCCATTAACCCTATGTCCAGTCTCATCGTTCGGGCTACGCTGGAGTTAGCCAAAGAATATCAATTCCCGGTTATGTTTATTGCTACCCGCAATCAGGTGGAGAAGAAAGAGTTGGGTGGAGGATACATTTTAGATTGGGATCAGGAAAAATTTGTCCAGGATATAAAAGAGGCTTACCAGCAAACAGGATTTAAGGGTCCCTTGTTTATCTGTAGAGACCACGGTGGTCCCTGGCTAAGAGATGATGAGTTTCGGAGGAACCTTCCCGAAAAAGAAGCTATGGAAAGAGTTAAGGCCTCATTTTTGGCCGATGTTTTAGCCGGATTTAATGTCTTGCACGTGGATGGTACTGCAGATCCCCATTTTGAAGGATATGTTCCTTTAAATCTAGTTACCCAAAGAACAGTAGAGATTATAGAATATGTGGAGAACAGACGGAAAAAAGAAGGTCTCAGGAAAGTCGGCTACGAGGTGGGAGCTGAGAAAACAGCCGGTGGACATACTGAATTTGAGGAATTTGAGGAATTTCTGAAAAACTTGGTTGAGGAACTGGATAAACGAAATCTACCCCGGCCTGATTTCATAGTTGGCCAGACCGGAACCTTAATTAAGATGCAGAAAAATGTGGGGATTTTTGATCCCGAGACAGCCAAGAAATTAGCCGATATTGCCCGAAAATATGGGGTAAGCTTTAAAGAACATAACGCTGATTTTCTGAATGATGAGACTTTAAGACTTCATCCGGATTTGGGAATTACTGCCGCTAATATAGGTCCGGAATTAAGCGTGGTAGAAGTAAAGGCTTATCTTAAACTGGGAGATAAAGAAAAAGAAGCTGTGGAGCAGGGGAGATTGAAATCACCTTCCCATTTTATCTCGGTGCTTCAAGAAAGAGCAGTGGAAAGTGAGCGCTGGCGGAAATGGTTGGGGAAGGATCAAACTCATCTGAGCAAAGAGGACATTGTTAGAAACCCCGAAATACTTACTGATATTACTATAGTCTCCGGCCGCTATGTCATGGATGAGGAATTAGTGAGCGGGGAAAGGGGAAAACTATTCCAGAATTTAAAAAGTCTCAAAATTGTGGCCGATCCGGAAAGAGAAATTATTCAGAGGGTAAAGGAATCATTGGTAAGATGGATAAATAATTTGAATCTTAAGAATTTGAATTCCCGAATAAATTGAGGAGAAATGCTCATGAACCAGAAAATTTTCACCTATTATATGCCGGTTAAGGTTTTCTTTGGAATCGGGGAATTGGAAAAGGTAGGCAGTTTAACCAAAGAGTTGGGTGATAAAGCTCTTTTGGTTACCGGAAAAAAATCTATGAAAAAACTGGGTATTACGGATAAGGTAATTAAGCTACTCAAGGATAATTCGGTAGAAGTTGCTGTTTTTGAGGGAGTGCCTTCCAATCCTACTGATAAGGTGGTTGATGAAGGGGCGGAGGTGGCGGTTAGAGAAAAGGTCAAGGTCATTATCGGACTGGGAGGAGGAAGCTCTCTTGATGTGGCTAAGGGGATATCGGTAGTAGCCACTCAGGGAGGAACCTTGTGGGACTATATTGGAGAGAATAAAGTTAAGGGGGAGATTATTCCCCTTATGGCTATTCCCACTACTGCGGGCACGGGAAGTGAGACTACCCCTTACTCAGTATTTACCAAGCAAGAAATCAAGAGGAAAGATGGCCTGGTCAGTCCTCACACCTACCCTAAGATAGGTATTGTAGATCCTGCCTTAATGAAATCAATGCCCCCTGAGCTTACGGCAGATACGGGGTTTGACGCTCTTGCCCACGCGGTGGAGGCCTATCTTTCTCCTCTATCTTACCCCCTTTCGGATGCCCTGGCCTTTGGAGCAGTAAAGCTGATCGGGGAATCCCTGGTAAAGTCAGTAAAGAAGGGAGATGATCTGGAGGCCAGGAGTAAAATGGCGTTAGCCAGCAGTATGGCCGGAATGGCCATTGCCCAGGCGGGAGTCATAGCCGGTCACGCATTTGGTATGACTATTGGGGGAATTCTGAACACTTCTCACGGAAGAACAGTAGGAATTCTTCTTCCTCACGTGATGACCTATAGTCTGCCGGAGATTCCCGAGAAAATTGCCGGGCTGGCCGGGGCTCTTAATGTTTCTGTGGTAGGGGATCCGGCAAAAGATGCTCAGAGGGTAATTGAAGCAATTAAAGAGATGATGGAAGAGGTTAACTTTCCCACTCGCCTGGGAGTTCTGGGAGTAAATAAGGAGAATCTTCCCCAAATATTAGAGGACAGTATGACCCAGGAGGATATCTCTAATAATCCCAGGAAATTTGACCGAGAAAGTGCCCGGGAGTTTCTGGAATCCATTATTTGAGATGGCCAGAAAAAGAGCCAAGGGAGACTAAAGTCTCCCCTACCCAAGTAGAGAGGTTCACCGAATTTTAGACTGAAGTTAATGCCAGGTACCTGAATAGTTACATAAGTTTAGTCAGAAAAACTTGAGGGATGGAGAGAAAAATAGAGGATTGATGCGTATTTGACATTATTCTAGGTGAGAGTAATATAAAATAAGGAGGCGGTAAAAATGGTAAAACCGGCTGAATTTCAGGAATTGGTCAAGGGAGTAACGGCCATAATGGTTACTCCTTTCACCGATGAGGGTGAGGTTTCTGAGGAGCGCTTGCAGGATCATGTTAATTTCTTAATTAAAGGCGGGCTCAGAACAGGTAACGGAGTGATAGTGACCACGGGAAGTATGGGTGAGTGTGGAGCGATGAGTTGGGAAGAGAGAAAGAAAGTCTTAGAGGTAGCTATCAAGGCAGCAGAGGGACGGGTTCCGGTAGTGGCCGGGAGTAATGGTACCAATATAAACGAAGTAATCGACTTCGCTCAGCATGCTGAGAAAGTGGGAGCGGCCGGGATTATGTTGTTGTCTCCCTACTATTTTTGTCCTCCTGACGATATCATCGTCGATTTTTTCCAGAAAGTGGCCAATTCTATAAGTATTGGCATTATGCTTTACAACAATGTGAACATTCCCCGAAAAGACCTTTCTATTTCTCTGATCTCAAGATTAGCCGAGATAGAAAATGTGGTGACCATAAAGGAATGCACTCCTAATTTCTTTAAGTTTATTGAACTGGTGCAAAAGTTAGGAGAAAAAATAGCCGTCCTTAATGGTAACGCCGAGTTTTGGGAGCCTTTTGCTAAAATGGCCGGGAGCCCCGGTTTTGTCTCCGGCACCATTAATTTTGCTCCAGAGCTGGTTATGAGGATGTGGAGACTAAGGGAAGAAAGAGATTTTGATGGGGCTATGGAGTTGCGCCGTAAGCTTTCCCCCCTCCTGGATTTCTGGACGAAGGTTTGCACCAAATATGGTCCCTCGATAGAGCCTTCTTTACTCAAAGGAGCAGCTACTTTAGCTGGTTCACCAGTTGGTCCTGTTAGGCTTCCGGTACCCAAATTTGACCAGCAGGAAAAAGAGGAGTTAAGAGAAGTTGTAGAGGGTCTGGGACTTATTAGTTAATCACCATTTAAGTTAAGGGATTAAGTAGGTGTAGTAATGATGGAGGAAGGGAGATTGCCATGTCGCTGTGTTTCTCGCAATGACAAAATAAGGTAGCCGCAGGCTTTAGCCGGCGTTTATTTGCGCAGCTTTGTCTTGCGCAAGTTAAAACTTGCGGCCACCGTGACCTCTTTGCGTAACCTGAAGAAAGACTTGGACAACTTTCTGTAATCTTTGAGAGATTGCCACGCCTACCTTCGGCAGGCTCGCAATGACGGAAAGGGGGTGGTTTTATGAAATCTAAATTATTACTCAGAAAAAGAGGTAAATAGTTAAGGATTATGGTATAAGATAGGGAGAAAAAGAGATAATGAAGAAAACCAGTCAGTTGGTAGGGGTATTGATGCTCGCTCCCTGTATAGTACTAATAGTTATGTTAATGGTTTATCCTTTGGCCGTATCTTTGAAGATGAGCTTTTATAAACAGGCCCTTAGTGGTCTTCACACCAAGTTTATCGGTTTGGCTAACTATACCTATCTATGGCATAATCGTAAGTTCGTGGCTGCCTTCTTCCGAGGGTTCTTTTGGGTAGGTGGTACCCTTGGTTTTCAGACTCTGTTAGGGTTGGGAGCAGCTCTCTTGCTTAATCAAAAATTCGTCGGAAGAGGCTTTGCCCGGGGATGCGTTCTCTTACCCTTCTTCTTGCCGGGAGTGAGTATCTACCTGGTTTGGAGATGGATGTATAGTGATCTCTATGGGGTGATAAATCAAGCTCTTCTGGATCTTCACCTGATTAAAGAGCCTATTCTCTGGCTTTCTTCACCCGGTTTAGCTATGTGGGCTTTAATATTTATGGCCGGGTGGATTTATTTTCCTTTTGTCACCATCAATATTCTGGCTCGTCTGCAAACTATTGAACCGCAGCTTCATGAAGCAGCCAGGATTGACGGGGCCAATTTCTGGAGTCGTTTTATATACATTACTATCCCTCAAATAAGAGGAGTGCTCTTAGTAGTTATTTTGCTCCGGGCCCTCTGGATGTTCAACAAATTTAACGAAATATGGATTGTTACTGCCGGAGGTCCGGCCGGGTCTACCACCACCCTGCCGATATTGGCTTTTAAGGAAGCTTTTAAGGTTCAGAGGTTGGGTAGAGCCTCGGCCATAACCACTAATCTATTTATCGTAATTATGGCAGTGACGGTCATTTATCTGGTGGTCTTTAAGCCGGCCAAGGAACTAGCATGAAAAAGACAAAATTTCAGGGTGTAAAGATAACCAAGGGTGTTTTCTTATACCTGGGGGTGGTAGCCTTAGTACTTTTTTGTCTTTTCCCCTTTATTTGGATGATTTCTTCTTCCCTCAAAACTACCTTTGAACTCTACGGATCCGTTACCTACTTTCCTCATAAACTTACCCTGGCTAGTTATGTGGATTTATTTCAACATACTTTTTTCAGTCGGTGGTTTGCCAATACCACTATGGTGGCCGTGGGGACTACTCTTCTTTGTGTTTTGGTTGCCTCAATAGCCGCTTATTCTCTTACTCGGTACAAATATCCTGGGCGAGCCTCTTTTGCCAACTTTATTCTGGTGGTTTATATGTTCCCCCCCATCCTTTTGGCTATTCCTCTTTATCTTCTGGTTATTAACTGGGGCTTAGCCGATACCCTTTGGGCTCTAATCTTAACTTACATTGCCAATGCTCTTCCTTACAGTATCTGGCTTTTGAGGGCTTTTTTCCAGACTATTCCCCTAGAACTGGAGGACGCGGCGATGATTGATGGGGCCTCCCGGTGGCGAGTAATCAGGAGTATAGTTATGCCTCTGGCTCTGCCGGGAGTTATTGCTACTTCGGTTTTTGCCATTATTACCTCCTGGAATGAGTATTTATTTGCTATGCTCTTTATTTCTTCCGATTGGAAAAAAACTATCCCGGTGGGATTAACTGGATTTATCACGGCTCACGAGGATCGTTGGGACCTCATCTTTTCCGGAAGTGTCATGGCCAGTATCCCCGTGCTTATCTTCTTTATCTACATTCAGAAATTTCTCATAGAAGCCTGGGGTTCGGGAGGAGTGAAGGGCTGATTATTTATTATTGGGTCACTGAGATTTACTGCAGAAGGACAAAATCTCAAGAAAGGAGGTGATAAAATAATTATCTATTTGAGGGCAAGAATCTTAAAAAGGAGGCAAGGTAAATGTTAAGAAAGAAAAGATGGTTAACGGGAATAGCTCTAAGTCTATTTTTGGTAGGGATGATAGGTTCGGCGGCTTTGGCCGGAGTAAAGGCCATTCGCTTTATGACCGAGGAAACCGATCCTAAGACGGTTGAGAATGACCGACTTCTCATTGCCGAATTTGAAAAGAAATATCCTGATGTCAAAGTTTTTCCGGAATACGTCTCTGTGGAGGATATAACCACCAAGGTTTTCTCTATGACCGCGGCGGGGATAAACCCGGATCTCTTATATACTGGTTCGGATAACACCTATAAGCTCTATGAAATGGGTGCTTTGCTGCCCGTCGATGATGTGATTAAGGACTTAGGGGATATTCCTCAGAACTTTCTAGATGTAGTTAACTACGATGGTCATATCTACGCGGTGCCCATTCAGTCAGGAGGACAGTTTATTTGGTTCAGAAAAGACTGGTTTATTGAAAAAGGGTTGACTGCTCCCCGAACCTGGGGCGATATGCTGAAAGCAGCGGAAGCACTAACAGATAAAGCTAATGGTGTTTACGGAATTGGGTTGGTAGGTCTTTCCACCTGGCATAACCAGGCTAACTACATTCAACGTATGTGGTGCTCTGGGGGGTACTTCTTTGATGAGCAAAACAGAATTGCCCTGAGTACCAAATACCGCAAGGAAGCCTTAAAGACCCTTGCTTACGAGCAAGCCCTCTCCAAGTTTGCTCCTCCCGGATTTATTGGACACGGGTATATGGAAGGAAGAATGGGTTTTGTTCAGGGAAAGACAGCTATGCATATGACCTCGGGTCGAACTCCGGCTGATATTCTCCGGACCAATCTCGAGTTAGATGAGCCAAACGTTGTCGGAATGGCGGCTCCTCCTATACCTGATGAGGGAGGAAACCATGTGATGTGGGATGGAGCAGACATGTGGACCATAGCTACTAACAGCAAGTACCCGGACGTCTGCAAGAACTTCGTCCGGGAGTTCATGAGTGGAGAATCCTACATTAGATTCCTCTTAACGGTTCCCTTCCACCTGTGGCCAACTAGAACAAGCTACGGTACAGATCCTCGTTTCATTGGCGATCCTTTACTAACCAAACACCCGGATTGGGTGAAACTCTTAAAGGACACCTTGGCCACACGGGTTGATTTCAGTATGGAACATCCTGGTGTTTTTAATGAGAGATTTGGAGAATGTCTGGGCAGCCGAGTTATGGGAGATGCTATCAATGCTTTCTTTGCTGGTAAGATATCGGCGGAGCAAGTACTTGATGAGACAGCCGAAGGCTGGCAGGATATTACTGATTTTGAACTGGCCCCAGCAGATTAGGTAAACTTAGATTGAATAAAAAGAGAGGTCTGCAAAAAGGCCTCTCTTTTTTTGCTTTGATCGAATCATTAGTAGGTGAGGGAGACAAAAGTGGAAGAAGAAATCGATAAAATCCTGAGTTTACTCCAGCCGGATAAAGAAGCTATAAGAAAAGGTAGGGAGCGTCAGGAGGCTATCTGGCGAGGAGATGAACCGGATTTCTTGCCTATTCTCATGGGAGGGATTAAGAACTTACGCACCGAGAGGGGAGAGTATAAGGTAGGTTATGATTGGGAACTTAAGTTCCCCCACGGTTACTACGTGGGGGGAGTAGAAGTTCCTGAATTTGATTCCTTTCCTCATTACGACCTCAAAGAGCAGTTTTATCACAAGGAAAAGATGCTGGCCGAGTATGTCTGGGAGTTTATTGCCCGGGCCCGCTGCCGAAGTGATGCTCAATTATCCCTTCGGACAAACTACGGATGTGCCATTGTCCCCAGTATATTTGGGGCGCCCTACCAGGTTTTTTCCGATAAACCTCCCTGGTTTAAGGAATATTTGTCCCTAGATGAGATTGTTCATCAGGATTTGAGTAATATTGGGGAAAAGGGTCTTTATCCTCAAATTAGTGAGTTTATGAGATATTTTAGGCAAAAGTTACGGGGGAAAGCCCAGGTTTTTCTTCCTGCCGTACTGGGTCCTTTTGACACAGCACATCTATTACGAGGCACCGATATATTTCTTGATTTCTATGATCATCCTGCGGCAGTCTTCAAATTGATGGAGAAAACCACTGAGATCTTTATTAAAAGTAATCTCTTTTTTAAGAAAGTAATTGATGAGTCTCTTGCTACAGGAATGTATGATAGTGTTTATATGGCTGACTGCGGGGTACGTCTTACCGAGGATAGTTCTATCTTGCTCTCCCCGGGAATATGGGATAAGTTTGTTAAACCTTTTGTTAAGGAAGCATTAAAACCTTTTGGAGGAGGAGTAATCCATTTTTGTGGTAAGGCGGACTACTTGTTGGGTGCCCATCTTTCACTTCCTGAAGTGAAAGGAATTAACCTGGGTCAGCCCGGACTGTACGATTATGAATCAACCATAAACAAATTCATTTCTGCCGAAAAGGTTTTTCTGGGAGCCTGTTGGCCCAGGGAAAAGGGAGAGTCAGTAAAAGATTATTTTTCCCGGATTTTAGATCCTTTAAAAGGTAGAAAGCGAAGCCTGATATTTCAGCCGGCGGGAGAGGGAGAATGGCCTGAACCTCAGCAAATAATTGATTTATGGCATTCACTCCCAGAGTAATAAATGAATTCAAAAGAGAAATTTCTGGCGACCATGAATTTTGATAAAGTCTCTCCTTTTCTTCGGGAGTTTGGCTATTGGTCGGGAACCATAAGAAGGTGGTATCAGGAAGGTCTGACTAAGATAAAGGGAATACCCTCAGACATTCCCTCGGGAGTAAGCGTGGAGAAGTTCTGGCATGAGCCGGGGAAAGCAAGATGTGAAGATTTAGAGCGAGTATTCAAATTTGATAAACAGGCAATGCTTTTTCCGGTAAAATCCTGGGCTTTTCCCGAATTTAACCTTAAAGTAATAAGTGAATCTAATGACGGTAGCAAAGTAATTATTGATGAAATGGGAATTAAAAAAAGGATTGGCCAAGAAAATGATAGTATTCCCCAGTATCTTGATTGGCCGGTCAAGAACCGAGATGATTGGGAGAAATTCAAGAGGGAAAGGTTAAATCCAGCCACTCCAGGAAGATATCCTCAGGATCTCAATAGTTTAATGGAGACTTATGAAAAGAGAGACTGTCCCTTGATGATGGGAGGAGAAATAGGATTTTTTGGACCGGTGCGATTTCTATTGGGGGAAGTAAAACTCTTTACTTCTTATTACGATCAGCCTAATTTGATCAAGGAGATAATTTATTATCTCCTTGATCTTTGGATGGAAATTTACCGTCCGGTACTGGAAAAAATCAAACCTGATTGTTTTTTAATGTGGGAAGATATGTGTTACAAAACCGGTTCCTTAATCTCTCCGGAAATCTTCCGAGAATTTATGCTCCCGGCTTACCAGAAATTTACTTCTTTTCTCAAAGATAGGGGAGTAGATACTATTATCGTGGATACCGACGGTAATTGCTGGAAACTTATCCCTCTCTTTATGGAGGGAGGAGTTACCGGTATTACCCCTATGGAAGTAGCGGCAGGAATGGATGTGGTAGAAGTGAGGAAGAAATTTCCTCGTCTCCAGATAACCGGAGGAATTGACAAACGAGTCCTGGCTCAGGATAAATCTTCTATTGATAGAGAGTTAGAAAGTAAAATCCCCTATATGGTAAAGCAGGGAGGATATATTCCCCACGTAGATCATCTGGTTCCTCCGGATGTTCCTTTTGAGAACTTTGTCTATTACTGGAGACGGCTTAATGAGCTCATTGAAACGAGTTTAGGGTAGGGACGGCTCCACTTTGGATAGGGGAGGTTCCACCTCGGGTAGGGGAGGCTTTAGCCTCCCGGAGGAAGTAAGCAAGAAATGGACGAGAATAATATCTGGAAACTATTTAGCCTGAAGGATTGCGTGGCTATGGTTACCGGGGGCGCCAGTGGATTAGGCTACGATATGGCCCTGGCCCTGGCTGAGGCCGGAGCTGATGTGGTCATCACCAGTCGAAACTTGTCCAAAGCCCGGAAAGCTGCTGAGGCAATTGCCCTTGAGACGGAAAGAAAAATTGTCCCTCTAACTCTTGATCTTACCAAAGAGAATGAGGTTATTCGAGTAGTTGACTCGGTGCTCAAAGAATTTGGGAAGATTGACATTCTGGTCAATAACGCCGGCAATGTGAAAAGCAGCAAAGAAAGTGCTTCCTTTGAGGTACGTCCCCTAAAAGAATGGCAACATACTATAGAGGTCAATTTAACCGGTACTTTTCTTTGCAGCAAGTATGTGGTAGCTAAATATATGATGAAAGCCAGAAAGGGACGAATCATTAATATTGGCTCAGTAGCGGGGATGATTGGCAAGGATCGTCGTGTTTACCAAGGAACCAATATGGGAGGAAATACGGCTGACTATATTGCCGCTAAGGGTGGAGTGATTGCTCTTACCAAGGATATGGCGGCTTACTTAGCTTCCTACAACATCCGGGTAAACTGTATCAGCCCGGGTGGTTTCTACCGTGAGAATTTGCCGGAAAAGTTCTGTCAAGCCTACCGAAAAACCTTTATGATGGGACGTCAAGGTGAAGAAGGAAAAGAAATGAAAGGTGCGGTGGTCTTCTTGGCCTCGGAGGCTTCCAGCTTTGTCACCGCCCATAATTTAGTGGTAGATGGGGGACTAACCCAGTGGTAAATTACTCAGGGGAAAATACTTCCCCTGAGTGAGCAAGATTCTGCTCTTTGAAAAATGATGCAGAAATGCTCGAATTCTCAAGAAGCCAATTTGACTAAAATCCCTCCTGATGTATAATAAGCAAGGTTTTGTTGAGAATATCTGAATCAAAAAGATGACTTCTTGCAACCCGAGAGTTCACCTTAATTAGCCCAACCCAATCTCTTTGGTAGAGCACCTCTTCTCAGATCTCCTTCGTTAATAACTACCATTCGACAGTCTCTGGTAAAAGGTATATCTGTAAGCCGCATATAGAGGGTAAGTAGGAGGATGTCTCGAAATGGGCATTTACCAGGTTTGCTTTCTGGATGAAATTTTACCTATCAAAGATTCGGTAAGGCTTTTGGGAGGTTATTTAATTGAAAATCTTCCGAAGATTGCTTTTTGCTCTTCAAGAGACGGAGGAAGGAGAGATGAGTTTATGCATTGTTTCTACCGACGTTGCAGCAAGTTATGACTTTAAATTTAATGAATGGGGAAATCTTTTAAGGTGACCTACTAAATGTATAAAGTTAAATGGGATAAAGAAAGCAGAGGAATTTTGTTAACTGATAAAATAGATAAACGAGAAGAAATTGTTCCACCAAGACCTGTCTTTTTTGAAGAATTGAATCTTTTAGGATTTGATAAATATTGGAAATATCCCAAGGCTGAAGAACCGTTATTATGGGCAATTGGGAGAAGATATTTTTACCGAGGAGAGTGGGTAGCACAAGCAAAGGGCGGAAATATTTTTGAAGAGCCAGAGGTAGTCATTGTAGAAAAGGGAGAAAATTTAAGATTAGAACCTGTAGATGTAAAATTAATGATAGAAAAAAACAAAGATGCTTTATTTACCTTAGAAAATGAAGCAATGGATTTTGTAGAGCACACTTATAAAATTTATAAGAATAAGGTTGACTATTTTGCGGTTGCGTTTAGCGGGGGGAAAGATTCACAGGTTGTTTTAGATATTGTGAGCAGAGTTTTGCCACCCGATGAGTATTTAGTTATTTTTACAGATACTACAATGGAACTTCCCTTTACTTACAAAACAGTGGAAGAAACCAAAAGAATGTACCAGAAACTTTATCCTGAGTTAGAACTCTATACTGCAAGACACAAGGAAAGAGCAGTTGAGCTATGGGAGAAATTTGGGCCACCAAGTAGAATTCACCGGTGGTGTTGTTCTGTTTGTAAAACTGCCCCTTTTACAAGACTTATAAGGAAATTATACAATGGAAATGGAGAACCTAATATTTTAGTATTTGAAGGAGTAAGGGCTGATGAAAGTAGTAATAGAAGTAGTTATAAGAGAATTACCAAAATGGTTAAGCAAATGATGCAGACCAACGCAGAAGTAATTCAATTTTGGAATTTCTCCGAAGTGTTTTTATATCTATTTTTAAGGAATATAGGAATAAACAAAGCATATAGGTATGGCCTAAATAGAATTGGCTGTAGCATTTGTCCTTTTGGTTCAGAGTGGTCAGAATTTATTATAAATAAGACTTTCCCAAATTTATCGAAGAGATACATAAGTATTATAGAAAAGTATACTAATTTAATAGGTTTAAAAGATGAGGAAAAAGTAAAAGAGTATTTGTCCAAAGGACAATGGAAAAAAAGAGCAGGTGGAAGAGGTCTCAATACAGATGGTACACGAATAGATTTTGTTGAAGAAAAGGGTAATTTAAAAGCTGTCTTAACTAAATCGAGAGAGAATTTTTTGGAATGGGTTAAAACATTAGGAGATGTGATTTATAAAGACCGAAAGGATAAGATTATAGGAGAGATAAAAGTAGGTAGTGAAATTTTTAATTTCGAGGTTGAGAGTGAAGATGACAATAAAAAAACTCTCATTAGAGTCAGTAATATTGGTAGAGACATTATTTCTCTAAGTAAGTTAAAAAAAGTCTTATATAAATCAACATACTGCATTCATTGTGGGGCTTGCGAAGTGGAATGTCCAACCGCGGCTTTAAGAATTATACCTCAAGTAAAAATAGACAGAAATTATTGCATTCATTGTGGCAATTGTTTGAACTTTGTAGAAAAAGGCTGCTTAATGGCTAAATCAGTATATATATCAAGTGGAGGTAAGAATATGAGAAAATACAAAGTTGCAACTAGCAGATATCAAACTTTTGGAATGAGGAAAGAATGGCTCAGCTCTTTTTTAAACAATATAGATAACTGGTTTTTATCTAATAACTTGGGCTCAAGACAGGTTGAATCGATGGTTGCCTGGTTAAAAGATGCAGAATTATTAGAGGAAAAGCGAAAAGTGCCTTCAAAGTCTGCTGAGATTTTAAAAGAAGTATTCAATAAAGATGAAAGTTCAGTTTGGGAGATAATATGGGTAAATTTGTACTATAACTCTGGTGTGATAAAATGGTATACGTCAGACATCAAATGGGGAACAAGTTATTCCTCGAAAGAATTAAAGGATGTTATTGTTGATGCAAATGGCAATATTCCAGAAAAGACAGCATCTAACACAATATTTTCTCTGATGAATTTTTTTGATTCGAACCCTCTTGGCAAGGATTTAAAGGTCGGATTAATTGAAAAAGAAAAGAATACCAGATACGTAAAAAAAATAGGAACAGATAACATTCATCCAATGGTTGTTGCATATTGTTTATACAGGTACGCAGAAGGTAAAGCGAGGTACGATCTCACTGTTTCAGAGTTTTACAGAGAGAATTGCGATGGTGGACCTTATAAACTTTTTGGTATATCAAAAGAAAAATTTAAAAATATTTTAAGGTGGCTCCAGGAAAATAAAGATAAGATTGTAAAAGTAGATTTAACTGCTGGATTGGATAATATACACTTAAGGGATGATTTAGCTGCTCAAAAGATAATAGAGATGCTAAGTGAAAAATGAGAAGAAAACCTGGGATGTTCAGATATTTATCTTTTGGTTTAAGAATTGAATGGATGGAAATGTTCTTTAATATAAAGACAAATGTTATTGTCAATTCTTCTCTTGGACCTCGTCAAAAGGATGCTTTTTATTACTACCTTAGAGATATGGAACTCATAAGGAGGAATAAAGGTTTAACCAAGTTTTTCAACAGAATGTTTATTATATTCAAAAATGAGAGGATATATTCCAATTTTTTATGGTCCCTTTTGTGGGCTAACCTTTGTTTTAATGCTCCACTTTTTGAATGGTGGAGCATTGTTGATACTGGTGAATATAAAAGAGATAATATTTTATCTTTAATATCAAAATATTACGGAAAGACGAACCGTTCAGTTACTATTGCTTATTTATCCTTAGTGGGAACTTTTGAAAGAACACCCATTGGTGATATGTTAAAACAAGGCATTATTAGAAAACAAGGCAATAGCAGGATAGTTATAAAACAAGGAAATCCTGAAATTTCACCATTTGCAGTTTTGTATGCATTGTATAAATTTGCCAGAGAAAGTGGTAGCTATAAAATTAAATTGAAGTGGGTTAAGGGCGATACTCTTAGCCCTCAGAGGATTTTTACAATTGAAACTCTAAAGGTAGAAAACCTTTTAAGATCTTTGTGGCTTCCAGATATATTTGAAATGCAAAGAGAAAAAGATGGAATATTAGTTAAACTCAACCAAAACAGAAATTGTCTTGATGTGATAGACTTATACATAGATAGGGGGAGCTATAAATGAAATATTCTGAGATAATAGGTTTAAAAGAATACTTTCAGCCATTTTATAGTATTACCGATGAAATAGGTGATTACTGGAAACAATTCATTCCGAATGAACAATTTCATACTGTGTTGTCGCAGGTTTTAACAGCTCTTCGACCATCGGAAGTGATAGACAAGAGAAAATCTATATGGCTTCAAGGTACTTATGGAACCGGGAAAAGCCACGCAACAGCAGTGGTAAAACACCTTTTATGGGATAATTTGGAAGATATAGAGGACTTTATAGATGGGTTTAATAACATTCAAATTAAGGAGAGAGTTCGAAATTTTAGAAAGGAACACAAAGTCTTTCCTGTGGTTTTAAAGGGAGCATCTAATGTAATAGATAATAGAACCTTTGCTCTTGTTGTGGAAAAAGCAGCAAAAGAAGCACTCAAGCAGAATAACGTTATTATTTCCACTCAGAGTGATTTTGGAAAAATGATACACCAGATAAAAGAAAATCCAGCTCATATTAATTGGAACAAGGTTATCCACACCAATCAGGAACTTAAGATGTATGTAAACAAAAGTAAAGATTTATTGAATAGATTGGCAAATCAGGATATAACTATATTGAGAAAACTCGAAGAAATTTCTTCAAGTTTAGGAGTCCATTTTTCACTTACTAATGTAAGTGAATGGCTAAGTGAAGTTACTAAGGAATTAAAAGAGAAAAATATAGCAGATTACCTGATGCTTTATTGGGATGAGTTTACGGCAGTTTTGGAGTTAGAGAAAACGAGTACTCTTTTAAATGAACTGCAGAACATTGCAGAACTCTCTGCAAATAAAAATCTATTCCTCTTTGTAGTAAGTCATAGAAAACCATATCAAACGAGATTGATTCAGGAAGACATAGAGAAAATCCTTGGTAGATTTCATTATCTTGATTATTCAATGGAGCCTATAACCACCTACCATATTATTCAAGCAGCAATCAAGAAGAAAGATAAGGTAAGATGGGAAGAAATGAAAAGTGAATGTTTGAAAAATAATTCTGATGTAGAAACTCTTGTAAATAGAATAATCGGCGATGAGGGTATAACCGTTAAAAATACTATTAAAAATTTGTTCCCTATCCATCCATATACAGCATATTCAGCGACATTTGTTGCCAGAAATATAGGTTCAACCGAAAGAAGTATATTCAATTTTCTACATGATAGCGAAAAAGGGTTTTTAAAGTTTATAGAGGAGCATCCAACGGAAGAGAGGGATTTCTATCTTACCGCTGATTATTTATGGGACTTCTTTGTTGAAGAATTTGAAAGAGATAATTATGAAAAGTTTGGTTCAGTTTTAGATAAATATAAACTTCATATACAGACATTAAAAGAGAAAAGTGCTTATTATGCTGCAATCTTCAAAGGGATTTTGCTTCTAAATGTCCTTTACCGTGTAGTAAAAGTTAGCGAGACTGAAAGTGGGCTTGTATCTCCATCTATCGATAACATTCGGTCTATGTTTTTGGGAACAAGTTATGAAAACTATATTGATGAAATGGTAAATTTCATAGATTCAAATGAAATAATTCAAAAAACACCCGATAATCTATTTTTAGTAGCCACCTCGACACTACCAATAAAAGAAGTCGAGAAAGAAAGAGAAAGACGAAAAGAGGAATATGAGGATATAAGTAAAGTTTTAACACTGAGACAAAGAGGAAAAATCGAAAGTATTTTCACCAATTTAATTTTAAGAAAAACAGAGGTTGGGCTATTTTGGGCAGGGATTAAGGAACATCTCCTAAAAAGTAAACTTAATAATACCTTTAAGCAAGACTATTCTTTACATATTGCTGTTTTTGTTGGGAAAACTGCTCAGGAAATATTGCAAGTAGAAAACACTCTATATAATGTCTCAAGAGAAGATGAATTCAAGAATATTTTTTTCGTAGTTGTAGAACAGACTCTGACTGAAGATGCCTTTACTAAATTTATTGAATACAGAGCGAGAGCTGTAATTTCAGAAAGACATAGCTTTAATGAAGAAAAAGTCACTAATGATACCTATGCTGAAAAGGTAATTGACGAATGGATAAATAGGATAAAAGGATATGCAAAGTGGTATTTAGGAAACGAAGAAGGACAGGAATTGGTTACAAGATTTACTGACCTTATTAATACGAATATCTCAAATAAGGTGTTTACATTTGGATTGGAAACTCTTAAGGAGACGAGGAAGAACAGAAACATCTGAAAGCTGAAGCAGCCCATATCACCGATTGAGCCTACTTTTTTGCCTCGCCATTCTGAACCATGCGCCTCAGCCGTGTCCTCTACGACCAAGAGATGATATTTCTGGGCAATTTCCATGATCCTGTCCATATTTACCGGGTAGCCCCCATAATGAACCGGCATAATCCCTTTGGTCTTGTCAGTGATTGCGGCTTCTGTTGCCTCTGGTGACATCTGGTAAGTATCCGGATCGATGTCCACAAACACAGGGACCCCGTTAGCCAATAGTACTGCTGTGGCCGAGGCAGCGAAGGTAGCTGCAGACATTATCACCTCATCGCCGGCTTCCATTCCTCCCGCTTTTAAAGCCAGAACCAGGGCACTGGTACCATGATCAGTGGCTATGGCATATTTTGCTCCGTTCCAGCGAGCAAATTCTCTTTCAAATTGAGCTACTCTGGACTGAGAGTTGAGCCCGGCAATCATCAGATTAAGATTACCCCAGTGACCACTTTCTAAAACGTCAATTAGAGCTTTCTTGTCCGCATCAGCAAAAATTGGCCAATTAATTTTCAGTCCCCCAGAGATTACCGGACTGCCACCCTTAAGGGCTAATTTTGCCATTTGTCTCCCCCTTCTCCATCAACAGTAGGGTCAAAACTTCTTGGTCTTTTTACAATTGGTAGCCGCAGGCTTTAGCCTGCGTTTTTATGTGCTAATCTTCTCTTGCGCAACCTAAAGGTTGCGGCTACCATGTTTTTATTGGTGGAGACTTTCCCTCCCCCTGTACGGAGGACTTTTCCCTTTATTTATAAGGTTCTTCTGTGATTCCTTCATAAAAGTTTTGACATTGCTCCATCAATCAAAGTAGGCTATTGTTTTGGTCAGGGCATCCATCTGCCGCCTAGCCAAGGTCTGGTTATTGCGCACTTTGTAATGAGTTTTGAAACAAAATAGGTTTGGCTGTACTTTCTCACAAACAGGACAGAGACCTTTTTCATATTTCTGGGGCGTTCCTTGATAAAGAGGACAATGATTGGGGCACCCCTTACCATAAAATCTTTCTTCCCGAAAAACCGGCTCCAAATGAACGGATTTCCAGGCACCATAAATTGACTCTCCTCCCAACTCTACATATTTATCTCGGAAGGTTTTCCAGGAAAGATCCTTTTTTTCTGTCTTCAGCAAGACGGTATAGCAGTAATAGGTATGAGTGACTTTCTCGGGAACCTTTTGCGGCATTAACCAAGAGCAGCCATCGATGGCCTCAGCATACATCTCGGCTATATCCTGGCGCCATTTAACCAGCTCTTCTAAGCGTTCTAACTGGGCCAGTCCTATAGCTGCAGAAAGCTCATGCATACGGTAATTCCACCCTAACAGATCATGCCTTTCGAAATTCGGATTCTGTCTGATTTCTCTTGGAATAGCTGTTGAGCCTGCTTTAGCTTTTAGGGTAGAATAACCAAGGATGGAAGCCTTTCGTACCAATCGAGCATACTCTTCATTATTAGTGATTACCATTCCCCCATCGCCGCCGGAAGTCATATGTTTGGAACCCTGGAAACTAAAGCTGGCCATATCTCCAATGGTTCCCACTAATCTGCCTTTATAGCGGCCAAGGAAGCACTCAGCATTATCCTCAATGACTACCAGATGATGTTCTCGAGCAATTTCCATAATGGCATCCAGATTGGGAGGCATCCCGTAGACAGAAACCGGTATGATAGCTTTGGTATAGGGAGTAATACGTCGGCGAATATCCTTAGGATCAATTTCAAAAGTCTCGGCATCAATGTCAGCGAAGACCGGAATCGCATTATGATGGATGGCTACCAGGGCTGTACTAGCCATAGTCAGTGCGGGAACAATCACCTCATCACCAGGTCCAACTCCAGCCGCCTCCAGACAGGTATGCATCGTGCTGGTTCCGGAATTATGGGAAATTGCATACTCAACCCCAAAAACCTGGGCAAACTTTTCTTCCAGTCGGGTAACAAATCCAGCGCTTCTGGTATTGTGCCACCCGAAATCAAGCACTTCCCGGACATACTGATACTCTTTCTCCCGTTTCTTATTAAATTCTTGCTCATCAAAAAACATTTCCGTTACCTCCTCTATCCAGGCAGTTGAACCAACATTCAGCAAACTAGGTTGTTCTACATTAAAAAAACTTTTTTCTGTTTTTTCAAGTGAAATGTTCAGTCAATGTCTACCTTACAGTAGCAATCTCTTCTTCTGATTCTTGAGGACAACCCCTTTTTACTTTATTACATACAAAATATGAAAGGCTTAATCGTAAACATGTCTGATGAACATCATTAATCTTCTCACCCATCCGTCACCTGCTTTCTAGGTTCCCTTTTTTCTTGGAATCACCTGGATAGTATACTCCCTTTTTCTAAAACGGAAAATACAATTGTCGTCCATCATCTATTAAACGGCAAACTAATTATTATTTATTATTTTCTCACCCTAATTAAAGGTAAATTCTCTTTAAATTCACTATCAATCAAATGTATTTGTCTCCTTATTATCCCCCGTTTTTCTAAAGATGGTTCTAAGCAAAAATTTTCAAAATCCGATTTATCAATATCATCAGCTGAACGAACACTGGGAAATAATAACTTTAAATACCCACTACACAGCCTCTTGATGGCTGTTACATCCCTTGTATCGGCTTTTTTAGGAATTTCTAACAAATCATCCACAATAGTGGCAAATCTACCAATTTCTCGCAAAGAATGTAAAATTTCTGAAAAATACTCCACATTTAAAGCATGTCCTCTAATTTTTAAACCCTCGTTTATTCTTAGTAATCTCCATCCCTCTATAAATCCATGAAAACGATCCAACAAAGCAGAATTTTGAAAGACATTCGGTAATTCTCTAAGGTATTGCTTGTTCAATGGTCTTAGTTCACTATTTAATAGAATATTACCTAATAGAATAAAACTCGCATCAGAGGTCTGCCTAACATTTGCCACTGTAAATGTTCCTAATTCCAGATAACTTTTTAAGGCTCCAAGAAGTTCCATTTCATCAGAAAATTTTATGGTTTGTATTTCATCCATTGCTACATAATCATATCTGGTAATTAATCCCATTATGTTACGAGCAACATCATAAAATAGTTTTGCTCTCGTTACTATACCGCCACTAATAATCCAGCCGTATTTACTCAAGTTTCCAAATATATATGATTTTCCAGTGCCCTTAGGGGCAAGTTCAATCATATTAAGTCTCGGCTCAACAAAAACTAATAGTCTACTGATAAATAGTAATTTCTGTGTGAAACTTCCAAATCCTTCTGGATTGTACTCCATAGACCTTATCAGCAAATCAACCCATTCTTCCAAAAAATATTCATCTCTAACAGAGCAATAATACTCTAAATCGACTTCATAAGGCTTGAAGGGCTTGTAATCTGTAATTTCTATTACTCCTTTTTCTTTCCCCTGTGGTGATATATAGTCTAATGTAACTACTCCCCATGCTTCTCCACCTTTTAATTCTGGGAATTTCTTGGCTATATAGGAGGGTATTTTACCTTCATTTATTTTTATACCAATATCAGGGATTGAAAACCTTAAAATCCCAGTTTTTACATCTGGTTCTACTATTAATCGAGCTAACAAAGTGACACTTTTTTTATCGTTTACTAAATCTCCTTTTAATTGGCTATTTTTATGTGGTATATGTCTATCTAAAAACATTAGAAGGTCTTCTTTGCTAAGCACTCCTTCGTCGCTCGTGAACCTCTTTACTAACCAATCCTTTATAAAAGAGGGTATATTTTTACCTGCAAAAACACTATATCTCCCAGGAATTTTATACACTGATTCTCCAGGGAATGTTTCTTTTATTTTTACATCCAATCTGTTCATAATAGATCTCTCTCTTTTAATCCACCTTTTATTTCAACAGATACTTTATACTTTACATCCAGTATCTTTAAATAAAAGTTATAAGTTCCTGCTTTAAGGCTACTTAACTCTGCCCACCACTTCCCTTTCTGGGTATCATATCTGAGTTCTATTTCCTTGTTCTTTTCTTGGTATGCCAGGATAGGTATAGTTCCAGGTGTGGGAGTTATGCTTAGATATAACTTCGGATTTCTTATGGAAATTTCCTGATAAGAAGGCTTTATTTCATAAGTAATCTTCCCTTTAATCCTGGACACAACAATAACAGGAACCAATACCTCCTCGGGAGTTGCTCCCCCATGAACCTCTCTCTTTGGTAGTTTATCAAGCGAGCTATACTTTAAAGTTATCAAACTTTTCTTTCCTTTTCCACATTCACACTCTGGGGTATGTAAAATAAAATCTTCATCGTTAGAAAAAACCCCATCAGTCCACATACACCTTCCTTCATGGTTTGATTCCTTGAAATTGTATTTCTTTATATTACTAAACTGTGATTGCGGAAATACTGTGAAACCATGATCAGAGACTACCAAAATCTTACTTTTACTGCTGTCTAATATATTCTTCCTTATTATTTTATCTATCAATTCTATCTGTTTTATTAAATCATCGGGGTATTTATAAGGGTTTTCAGAGTGAATAAAATTATCTAAATCTCTAACATGTTTTGTATTTTTAAATCTATTGCATTCAGTTATACTGGGTAAATTAGCTCTCGTTACATATTTTCTTTCAACAAATATACCATATTTTTCACCATATCTTTCAACCAATTTCATAAACAAAGAAAGCCATTCCATTCCTAATCCATCTATCCATATAATTTCTCTTATTACCTCTTTCTCAACTATAGAATAATGACTTTCAATAGAGTAATACCATTTATAAAAAGAATCTTTATCTTTGTTTTTCTTTTCTAACATCTCTCGGAGTTTGTCAGATGGTGAATTTTCCAGTTTAGAGTATTTATATTCATTAAAATATTCCTCTATCCATCTCATTTCTTCTAAATTGTCTACCTCTATAGAAAGCAAATAATAATACAAATTAGGATAAACTTCCCTAAGAGATTCTGGGAAACTCCTATTTTCTTCTAAGGTTTCTTTAAATATTTTGATCAGACATTTTCTTTCACAGACTGTAATATCTGTAAGGAATTTCAATTTATCTTCTATCTTACTTTTTTGAGGTAAAATAGAAGATAATTTATCCTTCAGCTTATCCTCTATTCCATCCAAGCTCATATAAGATTTATTGTAAAATTGTTTTAGACAATTTTTTCTTTCCTTTGACCAATTTTCATTAACTCTGTCATAATCAAAAACTTTAAACCATAATTTATTCAGAAACTCCTCATTTTCGAAATTTTTAATACTATCCATAACCAAATATATATAATCCCCTTTCCACAGAGCTTCACTAACTACCCACCCCTTCAAAAGCCATCTACTAAATGTATCCTCTTTCTCTAACCACAAATTTATTATCTCTTCTTTCTTTATCGAAGATCTGTTAAAGTATTTTGCAATTAATTCTTTGAAGTTTTTAGTATCCTCTTTCCTTAAAATATTGTTCACAAGATTTTCCCATAATTTTTTCTCTTTATCTCTATATGTTATAGAGACATTTACTCCAAATAATTTCAAAAGGAAATCCTTGTGATTATCTATCTTCTCAATATCAAAAACTTGATCTGGAAGTGCATTTTTATAAAGATACGATAACGTATTAGAGAAACAGACTATTTCTTCAGTCTTCTCTCTTTTCCATATACCCAACCATTCCTTTGTGTTTCTAACTAACTTAATATTTCTAATACTCGGTACCTCAAAGTCTGTTAAACAAATCCTAATCTTATTTAGCTTTCCCTGACTTGTCGGTAATTTCCATATAGGAGCCCACTCTCCCTTTCGAGAAAATACTCTAAGAAAATCTTGTTCAAATCTTTCATAAAGTCCTATAAAAGGAATATAAAATCTTCTATTAAAATTACTATTTTCTCCGAGGTTCTCTATTTCTGTTAAACTGTTCAGCACAGCAATAAGGTCATCCTTTGAATAGAACCTTACAATTTCCGAAAATGGGACTATCACAAAATCTTTTTGCTTATCTTGCTGAGCTATTAATTCAATAATTTGATCAGAGGTTAGCCAACCATCATCATTGGGCAAGAAATCTACAAGCTCTAATATCTTTATCCCAGTGGTTGCAAGAAATTCTACAAGTTTTTTCAACTGCCATAATTCTGACAAAAAAATAAATCTCACTGGAAACCTATGGGCATATGTACTGTGTGATTTTTTATCATTCGTTATTTCTTTAAATAATTCATCTAATGTTTTAAAGATTTGGATATTTTTCATTTTTTACTTCTCTAAAAATTGTCTAACCATGCAGGTATTTTTCCAACCATACACATATTTGAGGATACTCATCTATTAATCTGATAATTAGCTCTTTCGTATCACCGGAGTAATTCCTGATTGTTTCTTTCACATTATCTATTTTAACGATTGATATAGGTGTTGTTGGACCTACTTCTTCTGTTCCCCCTAATCCAGGTCCCACTATGTATTTTCCTAATTTCCAATCCTTTACTTTCTCTCTAACTTTATCTTCTTCCCAAGAAGCAACCTCTTCTTGCGTATTTTTGCTCAAAAAACCTATAACATCGTCAATATCTTCCTCGTTTATGCTAACATTCTCAACGTTCTTGATCCATTTAGTAAATAATTCCCTGGCATTCTCTTTCTTGACTAGTAACTTCAAGTCATACTGATTATCTCTAATAGAATACAGAATTTTGTTTAGGTCTTTTGAGGCAATTTCTCTATCTATTGATTTAATTAGCCAGACGATTTTGTCAATGGCATCTCTTGTCTTATCATTATTACACGAAACTTTAAAGGCCCACAATGGATATTTAGTATCTTTTATCCATTCCCTTATTTTCCATCTCACATCATTTAAACTATCAACTTCTCGATCTTGCAAATCAAAAATGTATTTCAGAATATCAATTAATTTCTTTTCCTCTTCTGTACCGAATCTAACCTCTAACTTGTTTGAATCTTTGCTTTCCTGCCAATACTTAAATAGACTGAGTATTTTGTCTCTCATCATTTCTTTTTCTAACGGTCTTCCCGTCCCTGCTTCATATAACCTTCCAACAAATTGTCTCATCAAAAATCCCACGGTAGCCATATTGACCATATTAGTATAGAACCCATAAGGTGGTTTTGGTAAGAATTTTAACGCTTCTCCAAGATGAAAAACCCCTTCATTTTTATTGTTTTCTACTTTATTTCTAATCTCATTAAACATCTTCACAAGAAGGTGATTTTCATCTGCATCAGGCTTAATTTTTAAACTCTCATTAACAACATATTCTCCTGTGTTATCTTTCATGATTTCTCTAAGGTATCTATCTATTCCTTTTGATGTTTTATCCTCAATATATCTTCTCGAATCCGCAAACAGGAATATTTCAACGGAAGACTTAGCCTTCTTAAATGTCCAGATGTTTCTGTTCTTCCTCGTCTCCTTAAGAGTTTCCAATCCAAATGTAAACACCTTATTTGAGATATTCGTATTAATAAGGTCAGTAAATCT
>AQRW01000166.1 GCA_000402295.1 Candidatus Aerophobus profundus SCGC AAA252-L23 | reverse complement strand
ACCGTGAGGGAGACTGTCCCTCCCTGACCGCTATTAACTTGACCTAAGCTCCAGACTACCGTTCCGTCACCATACTCACCTTCCGGGATGCTTGAAAGATAACTGGTCTGCTCAGGCAAGAAATCTACTAAGTCTACCCCGGTGGCATTAGCATTACCTTGATTAGAGTAATTTAAGGTATAGGTTAAGGTTGAGCCAGCCTCAACCGGATCAGGTGAATCAGACTTGGCCAGGAGAAGAAGAGGCTCTGAGGAGACTACGGTCTGCTGACTGGCTTGGGCTTGGTAGCTGCCGGAACAGGTTATCGTAGCCAGATTGGTTAACACGGTTTCGTTGGCCAGAGGAGTATGCACCTGGACATTTATGATTATGGTGTCTCCCTCTTGAGGAGACAAGTTCCCCAGCCCCCATACTATCTGGTGGTCAGCAGGATTATAGTTACCCTCAGGGTTACTGTCGACGTAGTCTACTTGCGGCGGTAAATCGTCAGTTAGCTGAGTCTCGCTGGCTTCGGCATTGCCTTGGTTAGAGTAAGTGAGCTCATAGGTTAAGGTTGAGCCGGCCTTAACCGGATCAGGTGAATCAGACTTGGCTAAGACAAGCAGAGGCTGGGACAAAACGGTGGTGAACTCACTAGTCTGGGCTTGAATACCCTCAGCACAGTATATACTGGCAAAATTAACCAGGGTAGTGTCGTTGGCCAAAGGAGAGTGGATTATTAGCTCGACCACTACCGTTGACTCAGCCTCCATAGCCGGCAAGTCTCCCAAATCCCAGGTCACTTTGTGGTCTTGGGGATCGTATACTCCTCCTTCGGAACTGGAGACATAATGCACCACTGGGCCGCCCTCACCCAGGGGTAGATAATCAGTCAAGATGACTTCAGTGGCATCGGCTCCCTCATTCATATAGCCTAGCTGGTAGGTTAAACTTGCCCCGGCTTGAACTGGGTCAGGATTGTCCGATTTAGTGAGAGTGAGTTCGGGCAGAGCCAGTACAGTGGTAGTGGTAATGGCAGTAGCAAGAAGCGATTCCAGCTCATAAGCTGATATCGTATTGATAATGGTGGTGCCCCCGGGAGTTCCCTCGTCAACTTTTACCACTAAAGTCTCTTGCCAGGTAAAGGGTCCGTACACCATGCCCAGGAACCATTCCACCGCGTTATCGCTCGCGCTATACACTCCGTCACCACTGCTGTTCACATAAGAGGTATCATCGGGAATGGCATCCTGTACACTAATGTCGTAGTAAGAGACGCCTACAGCAAAATCCATCTCCAGGATGTAGGTTATGTTTGAACCGGCGGCAACAGGATCGGGTGAATCAGATTTGGTTAGGGACACAGACGTCGCACTCCAGACAATCGGAGACACGAAGAACAGGCTAACCGCCACAATTCCCAAAACAGTCCATCTTTGCCAAAAAAGAAACCTGTTTTGCCTTCCTTTGGCTCCAAAAAATAGACCTTTTGCTATTTCCATTTTTTGCCTGTCTTCCTCACTCACTAATAGTCTGAGATCAATTTACTCCACCGACTACAATTGACAGATGATCCTCACATAAGGACCCCGGGTCTTCCACTCATCCTCTCCCAGTTTGAGATCCTGGTATCCCTGAAAGTTGTACCCGCCCACCAATTTGAGATAATCTGTTAACTGATATCCTACCTCAAAAGAGGTGCTGGCCTCCTGGTTTTCCATCTCCAGGTGGCGGAGAATTCTGTATTCTCCAGCTATCTCAAACCTCTCTCCTAATCTGTAAACTGGCCGAACCACCATCATGTCAGCGGTGGTTCCCATACCCTCAGATAGCCTTTTCAGGGCATATTTTCCCATAATGGAAAATCTTTTCGTAATATCGTAGATTCCCTCTCCTGCCAAGAGGATGGTAGTTGAGGGGGGAACAAGCTCGAATGTTCGGTCCTCATCGGTTTTTGTCTCATATTTCACCAGGGCGTTAAAGCGGTCGAAATTAACCGGCCTGTAAGCCAAGCCAAGGCTTGTTTCATAAGAACGGGTCATTAATTCAAGGGTTTTCGTCTCCTGGATAGACTCCTCAGAGAAGCTTCCTGATAGGGTAATATCGGAATAGGGTTTTCCCTCCAAGGAAAGAGAGATCGACTGGGCAATTTCATCTTCACCTTTCTCCATTGAACCAACCAGAGAAGCTGAGAAGCTCAAAGTAGGGGCATATTCACTTGAGAAATCATAGACATAAGTGGTAGTAGAGTCATCATCAGTAGTTTCCCATTGAACCTGGTAGCCTCCAGTCAAGGTGAGTACCTCCCAAGGAACGTACTCGAGGATGAAGGACAAAATGTTGGCGTGAGAGGGAGTGATCCCTTGAACCCACTGAGACTCGTAGCCAGAGGTGAAGAAGAGTTCATCGGTGAGTTCACTTTCTGCCAAGAGGCTGGCAGTATGAGTTTGCGTCCTTTCATCACCTTCAAAAGAGAGAAAGTCTTCAAAGGAATAGCCTCCGGTGAGCAATAGTCTTTCCGTGGCTGAGGTTTCCCAACTAAGGGTGGTTCGGTTGGTACGGCTTAACTCTTTGGGAGTTTCTCTTTCCCTTTCAGAGATGTACTCCTGTATTAACTCTGCATCAGCTATGTTTCCTATTCTGAAAGGTAAGGTGAGTGTCACTCCTGTTTCGGATGTATCTGTACTGAAGTCGGTGTGATCCATAGAATCCTGTCGGTCCAACTCCAGAGTGTAAGGAAAGCTTCCTTGAGAGTTGTCTAAGCTGAGAGACAAAGTCTGATCAGTACTATCCGTGGGGGAGAAGACATCTTTTCCTTGTTGCTTTCCATCTTCTATTTGAAAACCCAGGGTTATAGATGGCCAGTTAGCCGGAGTATATCCAATGTCTACTCCATAGCTAAGAGTTTCTGTAGTAGCTTCGTCAGGGTCCCGGGTGACATTATCTCTACTATTTTGCATATAAGGGGAAAGGGAAAGATTTTCGTTCAACTGGAAGTAACTACTTACCATATATTCCTCCACGTCAGTTGTTGTCTCCACAAAATCCGCAAAATCGGGTCTCACCTGTTTGTAGGAGGTGGTAAAGCTAAATTCTGGAGAAGGTGTGTAACTCAACTCTATTTTGTGAGCACTGTCTTGTCGAGTTTTTGAGCTCTGAGCATATTCTGCGGTGAGATTAACTGTCTCACCCAGGTTAAGTCGAGTACTGAGGTCCATTAAGGTTTGAGCCGGAGTTCGGTCATCTTGCAGATAGGTAGCCTCGAAGGAATCATTCTCCTTCAGATTGAGTTTTGCCTTACCTCCCATTATGTGGGCAGTGGCTTTTCCGGGAGTGATGGCCTCGTAATTAACCACAATGACCAGTGGATTGCCGTTTGAGTCCCAGCCGGGAACAAAGGTTGAAAACATAATTCTTCCCGTTGAGTAGTTGATAGTATAGTCCACATCCTTAGTCTGAGGGGTAGATTCCAGAACTTCATCCGGGTCATTTTTGTCGCGAACCTCAATTACCACCCTCTCTGTATTTTCTATAACCGGAGGTTGAGATAAGTAGTAAGGACCTCTACTGCCGAGATTGCCTGCTCTTCCTTCATCACATGTTCCACCAGTACATCTTTCCTTGGGAAACTCGTCTTTTACGGCAATCTGGATAGTTTTTGCATCAAAAAGAGTCATTTGGTAACCTTCCCTTTGGTAGTGAGCTTTGGTTCCCGGAAGTGTTCTGTCATAATTGGCAAAGGTAGTCTCGTTGAATCCAGTTGAATAGTTACCGTAAAGAAGGTAAGATTGTTCACGCTCCAGCATCACATAGAGTCTTCCGTGGGAACTATCTTCAGTAGAGAGTTGACTCTCATCTCCGTAGACCGGGTAGTACTCTTCCGGTTCTATCAATTGCGCTGCCGTTTCCAGGATTGGTTTGTCACTGTCAAAGGCTACTTTCAAAAGATACTCCCCTTTAATCTTACCCTGAAGGTAAAAGGCCACTCGTTCTTGAGAATAGAAACCAGGTGTGAACCGATCCTCGGGGACTGTACCTTCTAATTGTAGCTCACCCATCTCTTGCACTGCTAAGGCTACCAGAAAAAGCTGGGTGTCAGTGTCTTCGTTGTAGTAGATCAAACTCAATGCGGGGACACTGATGAAAAGGAAAAATAAGAACCCCAGCGCCCATCCCAGGTAATTTTTCTTCTTGACCAATTTGATCCTTTCCACCCCGCAAGAGGGAAAAGCCCTCCCGGGGAGTTAGGAGCCGGGGGGACCTATTAGACCAGCCAGAATTGAATCTTTAGATTCCTAACTTAGAACCCAGATTCTTTCCGTTTTCCTTCTAAATTTTGCGGCCAACGGTCCCAAAGATGTTCTCATTCATTTCATCACTACTATCTTGCCTATTTCTCTTTTTCCATCGTAGCTGACCACATAGAAATATATGCCGCTGGCGACCTTACTTCCCATTTGGTTACGAACAGGCCATACCCATTGATGATTGTCCACCTGGCCAGAACTATATACCAACTCACCGGCCAAAGTATAAATTGTCACCCTTGATCCGGCGACCAGATTCTCAAAGATAATCCCCGTATTCCAGCTACCAGTGTTGGTATCCCCATCATTGGGACGGAAAGGATTGGGATAAACAGAAACCGGCAGCCACACCAGAAATTCCCAGGAGGCTGTTTCCGGATCGTCCTCTCCCGGGTAATTTCCGGCTTCATCCTTGGCTCTCACTTTGAAGGTGTACTTCCCAGAGTGTAAAAGATAGACGGTACTTATTACCTCTGTCCAGGAAGACCATTCATCGTCATATCCCTCCAGCTTCCAGTTGTACACAAGCTGATCCGGCGGAGTCAGATTATCCCATCCTTCCCAGGCAAATTGTATCTCAGCCGCAAAGTCATCCCCCACAACCTTACATCCGGGAGTTTCCGTCAAAACGGTTTCGGGAACGTCTGTATCCACAATCGGACCCGATTTGGGCTGGGTTGGCTCACCGGTGGCCTCAGCACAATAGGATTCCCAGGCCTCAAAGTAGTAAGAGTAGCTATTCCCTGTTGTCAGCCCGCTCTTGGCACAACTATATAGTTTGCTGTCAGTGTAGTCTTCATCTCCGGAATCTACTGCTTGCATAGAGAAGGGACTACCGGTAATTTCCGATTCTTCTCGCAGAATATGGACTTTGGGGTAGCCACTCAGGGGAGGATTGTTATCCCCATCCGAGTACTTAACTCTATATACGAAGTCGGTAGCGGTATTGCCTATTTCGGGATTCAGACCGTTATTTTCATAGCCAGCTTCCCCGGTCCAAGAGAGGAGGGGCTTTTCCTGACTGGCCAGAGCAAGCTTGGCATAGGTTTTTGGATCTACCCACACACTTCCCAGTGGCCAGGCTGCATCGTAGGTAGTGTAGTAGTAAGTTGAGTCTATAGGCCAAGGAGCCCAGTGGGCTGCCCAGAAACCAATGGTGTCCCCGGGACGTGCGGTAAGGTTAGAAGTTTGAAGATTGATAGCCACCTCGTACTGAAGATTACCTGAAACGTAAGAATATCCTGCACTTACTCCATTGGCCTCTACAGAATCCAGCTCATTTATGTTATCGGGATAGCTTCCATAGATACCCCAAAACAAGGCACGTAGACCAAATCCCGCCTCAATATCAAAGTCTCCCTTGGTAGTGGAGGGATCTGGGGGCCATTGGCCGTTGTTGTCATCGTCAAAGAAGATGTAAAAGTCACTCCAGTCTTCAAAGTCTGCATTCTGATCGTCCAGGGCAACATAGAGATAGCCATTGTCGTTCATTACCTTCAGGTGTACGGGGTATAATATGCCTCCCTGATAGAGGGCAATATCCAGATCAGCAGCTTCGTCCCATTCTCCAGGTTGAATGTACCCGTCAATGGTGGGGGGTGACGTGGCATAGCCTGAGCAGAGAACCTTACCTTCGACAGAGGGCGTAGCCGATACTTCCTCAGAGGGATCGCTTTCCTCATCCGAGATAACACCTTTAATAACGTAGTAGTAGGTCCATCCATTGGTCACGTTCTGATCTACGTAGTCCTCACAGTCAAAGTAATCTCTATCGGCGGTGTCCACCTCGGCGATAGAGTCATAAGGTCCCCCGGGAACCTCACTTCTATAAACTCGGTAATAATCGGGGTCTGAACCTTCAAAAGGGTCCCAGGTCAAAGGAACCAGACCAGCAAAGCCGTCTCCAGCTACCACATTTTGGGGAGGCGGGCCTACGGATAGATTAGTCAGGGCTTCGTCCCAGTTGGTGTCCTCGGCAAACCAAAGATCTTGATAATCATCCTCAGGAGGTAGCTCCCCGTAAATGGAAACTCCGTGAGAATACTCCACTCCTCCCTCGGGACTGTGGGATTCCACCACCACAACTTCACCTACGTAGGACATAACTGCCGATGCCTCTACCTGGCAATCAGGGACATTTTGGTAAATAAGGTCACATAAATCGTAAAGGTCAAGATAGTCCCAGTGACTGTAATAGGATTGGGCCCAGAGAAATGCATCTAATATCTCTTGCGAGTAAGCGCTACTCAAAATAGCCAGGGCCAAATCATCAATTCTAAAAGAGAGCTCTTCCATCTTACTAAGATCTATTGCTGATTGAGTTACCCCAGTATCTGGGGCGTAGGAGGCCACGTATGCTCCCGGAATAAGGCTAGCCAGGTCGACCGGAGCCATAGAGGGATTTGCCGCCAGCTCAGTTAATATTACATCGTAAGGCCAGCCGTTGCCTGGTTCTACTTCCTCTGAGCCAACCATATAATCCGGCTCTGCCCACGACCAATATAATTCGTAGGCCACCTCCACCATCTCCATAAGACAGGCATCAAAGCCAACAATATCCAATACTCCCTCTATGGCGTTCAAGCCCGAGATAAGATCAGCCATGGTCATAAAGGTGCCGCTGGTGTCATCCCAAATTACTCCTCGGGGAGTCAAAGGAGTCCGTTTCCTCCACCCATCACCATGGTTCCACAAAACAAGCATGTATTTCTCAGCCGGATACGCATTAGCAGCCCAGTCAATAAAATCACTGAGGACATCAGGGTCAGCCATGTCCTGTTCGGGAAGAGTCTGGACAATATCGCCAGTATAGTAAGGCTTATCCGCCCCTTTAGAAACCCCAGTGACGGAGTATCTCCATGTGTTATAATCCCGCCAATCATCAAGCTGGACAACCACGTTCACTCCCGTTATGGAACCCACCGATTCCATCTCTTCCAGATCATCCCAGGCAGCGTCTTCCAGATCGTTGTCTCCATCAACATACACCATAATAGTCCATTCATCCACAACCTCATTGGCGCAGGCTAAACCGGTAGAAAGAACAAGAATCGGTATCGCTACCAACAAGAACACCCACAAAGAGACTTTTCTTCCGCAAAATCTGGTCATTGTATTCCTCCTTTTCTCATTAGCAGATAGTCTCCAAAATACCCATCTATTTCGTACTGTCAATACCCAGAGCGAGATTCCTCGCTTAATTTGGAACAGGTCCAAGAATCTCCTAAACTTGCGTCATCTCGAACTCGAGGTTGCTTTGCTATTACTTCTAATGACAAATCATCGTAAGAGTCAATCCGGGATAGTCTGGGGGACTTCTTCACCTTCCATCGGCATCTCGGTGGGAGGTGGAATTGGCCCCGAAAGAACTTCCTCGGGGAGGAGGGTAGCAAAAGTCGGCTCCGGAACCTTTTCCGCGGGGACAACTTCTATTGTCTCTGGTTGAAATTTGAAGATTTTGCTATCCGGCACAGTAGTTGCATAGTGGGTGTAGTAAAACCGTCCCACATTGATGCCTTTCTCGCTCTCGACAAGGGTGGGCTCTAGAAGTCTGGTTCCGTCCATGCGACCGTTAACAATGAAAAGTGGACATATCTCCCCTTTCTCCCTTTTTTTCCTTCCCGTAAAAGAGGCAAAAAAATGATGTTCTTCTCCAGGATGCAAAGTCTCCCACTGGATAGAAATACTGTTGCCTTGAGCCATATTTCCAAACCCATCTCTGATAATCCAGGGTTGAATTTGAACTCCGGAGGCAAGGCAGTACTGGGTGACATCGAGTAGCTGCACGTTTTCTCCACTCTTACCTACACTCATAATGGTATCCGGGAAGAAAAGCTCGAATTGCAGGAGCTTTATCTCTTCCTGGGTTGTGTTCTTTACCTGGTAGGCAAGGGAGATTTCTGCCTCATTATTATTGAGGAAAGCCTGATAATCAGTTGTAATGATTAATCCCGATAGGTCAAGTCCTTCGGAAGTATGAAAGATTCGTGTCTCTCCCAAGTAATTGTCAAAATAGATAATGGCCGCCTCGTGGGGCGGAAGTGCGACATCCTTCCAGATGTAGCTTACCCTACCTACCTCTTTTTCAATTAATGGTTTGTCAAGAACATGGAATTCGTCAATTTCGACCTCGAAAGGCGAGTGCATAGGGAAATCAAGTTGTGCATTTTTACCAAACCGCGGATAAAATTGGCTTTCCTTGTAAATGTCTGATGGTATCACTGAGCGGAGGGTGAGCTGGAGGAGAGTATCGGAGAGATTGACCACGTAGGTGGTGTGGTTTACCATTGCGGTGTGGTCAAATACTTGTGGCACATCTCTTTCTATCACTAAAACCGGAAGTGCTTCTTGGCAGAGAGAAGAATGAGGACCTAACAGAAAAGGAAAACAAAGAAAAATGACAATAACCCAGGTTCTCCGCATTTTATCTTGGATGTGCATAGGTTCCTTGTTCATTATCTTAGGTGTTTCGCGCAATCCTATGTCCCAACCCTGTTTAAGTAACCCGATACCCTGGGGATATCAATCCCCAGGGTATCCAGAAAACGTCTTTTAGAATGTGGAAGTGGGAGCGTATCCCGTAATTCCGAATTCTCCAGGATAACCGTGGGAAGCAGCGGAACTGATAGCTTGATTAAGAGCTACATTAGCCGGTTTGTGCTGTACCAATCCGTAGTACCAGAACCAGGAATCCACCCATTCTGATCTACTTACATAGAGAGGGGTTTTACCACTTATGTAGACTCTGGCCCAGTTTGAGGGGTAGAAGGAGGTGCGTAAGGGAGTCTGATAAGAGTTGCAGGAGTTCACCAGGCAGACTGCCCACACTATTCCCCATTTATAAGGATAGGGGGCACTGACCAAGGTAGAAGCGTAAATGTTTCCATTGGACATACAAAGTCCCCAAGGAGCTCCGTGACCAATATTGTTGTAGTAAAGGAGCTGGCTACCGTAATTGAAGAGATTCATATTGTTGCCCACACTGGCGGCAGAGCCTCGGGCGTAGTAAGCCTGGCCGGTTTTCCATTGCATCACGTAGGCTATGTAGTAGGTTTGACTCCAGGCATCTGCATAAGAAGAGGAGACTGGACAGTTGGCAAATCCCTTGGCTTGATTGTACCAAGGGGTTCTAACCTGCTCTCCCGTTAGAGAGGTAGCATCACTTCTGGCCTTTGTTGTCCCGCCAGGCTCATCAGGTCCTTTACCACCTGGTGCCTTAAGACCTTTTTGGACTTCCTCTTTTGCGTTCATTTGCTTGTTAGGCTTGGACCCTTGTTTAGTCTGAAGGTTTTGCTCTGATTCAGGAACGTAGTCTTCTCTGGTTCGAACATCTCCGGGTTTTCCCCGAGTAAAATCCCATCTTATCAGGTTCATTTTCATCGTGTAGGTTTTCTCATAGAGAAAAGTAGCTTTGGTCTCGCATCTGAATCCGCCCCTTATCTCAGAAAGGATTGTAGTTTCGGCAAGCACCATAGAACTTTGACCTAAGTCACCCTTGAAGCTCTTGAGAATGAGGTCTTTGGAAAGTCCCTTAATAGCATCCAGTGTTTTGGCAGGTGCCTTAATCCCCTCCTCCACTGAGACTTGCACGTCCACAGTCACCGCAGAAAAACTGGGAAGTACGGTGAGTGCTGCTAACCCCATGACCAACAATCCAATCACTATATATTTATTCATTTTCTCTGTCTCCTTTTTGGTTTTTTCCAACTAACTCTTCTCCTGATTTCTTCACCACCTCCCTCGAAGAATATGATATCTTACTTATTACTTACCTGAGCCGGAATTCTTTATAAAACTCCCTCTCCTGATTTCTTCTGCGAATACATTCTTCTGGAGAGAATTCCTGTATTCAGATGATCTTTTCATCGATTAGAATAACCAGTAAGAATACCATGGAGATAAGTCATTCAAACATTTCTAATAAAGCACTTGTCCTTATCATGACACTATCATCCAGTTTTCTTCAAGAAGTGACTATAGTTTATCAGGGAACGATTTTTTTGTCAACCACGCTGCAATTTTGTAGATAAAGTTCTCTTCCTCTTGGAAACAGCCGGTTTGATTTGACGGGCTCAGAGGAAAACTTTCCCGGACATTTATTGAGAGTCGGGAATGAACAAAACCTTGCATCCCTCACCAGAGAGAGCTGTCAGGAAAGCCTGCTCGTGTTGATCCAAGGGAAAGTGATGGGTAATGAGAGGGCTTGGGTCTATGGCACCGGAGGTAAGCAGTCTCTCAGTCTTCTCCCAGGTATCCCAGATTTCACGCCCGAAGAGACCGATAATCTGTGCTTCCTTGAAAATAATGTCCACTGAAGGATTGAGCATTAACGGTCCGTCTGTTTGCCCCAAAATTACAAATCGTCCACCCACACGTAAATAGCTGAAGGCCTCTTTCATAGCCCGGGCGCTACCGGAAGCATCAATAACTACACCTACTCCACCAGAATCCTTAGTTAAGAGTTTTATTTCCTGAAGGAACACCTTTTTTTCCACATTTACGAGGTGAGTAGCCCCCATTTTTTTAGCAATACTCAACCGTTTCTCGTTAACATCCAGGCCAATAATTGTTTCTGCTCCGAATATTTTGGAAAAAGCAATGGCAAACTGCCCTATAGGACCACAGCCAATTACCACTACACTTTCTCCTTTAACATCTCCCCGCTCAACTGCTCTAAAGGGAATCCCCATAGGCTCAAGTAGGCAACCGTAATCAAAAGGAATTTCCTGGGGTATCCGTCGAGCGGCAGCTCCCGGAATCAGGGCAAACTCAGCGAATCCACCATTTAACGTATGTCCAAAAAGTTCCATATTCTCGCAAGTATGAGGGCGATGGTGACGGCACTGCCAGCAAACCCCGCAGGGAACGTGGGTCTCCGCCGCTACTTTGTCCCCTACCTTGATGTTTTGAATGTCTCTCCCCACGGCTGTGACTTCTCCGGCACACTCATGACCGGGAATAAAGGGCAATGACCTGATCACTTTTTTACACCAGGGTACCCACTTATAGAATTTCAAGTCCGATCCACATATTGCCGCCGCTCTCACTTTAATAAGAACGTCTTTTCTTCCCACCTTGGGAACGGGCACCTGGCATAGCTCAAAACCTTCTTTTTCTTCCGTTTTCATAATTGCTTTCATCA
>AQRW01000165.1 GCA_000402295.1 Candidatus Aerophobus profundus SCGC AAA252-L23 | reverse complement strand
AAATAAACGCAGGCTAAAACCTGCGGCTACTTAGTGCCGATGAGGAGCAAGAAGTATAGACGAACATAGTTTTGAGGGGATAAAATTATGCCCGGATATGTTCTGTTAATGGAAATGATGAAGCAGAGCTCGACAATTTGACTTCGGAAAAAATTTCCTTTATAATGAGCTTACGGTGGACAAGTATTATAAGTTATGGATAATATAAAAATGGAGAAGATAAAAGTTGACAGGAAACAAGGTATTTTGATTAAAATGGAAAATATTGTTAAGCGTTTTGATGGGGTAACCGCCTTACAAGGGGTGGATTTTCATTTGGAGTATGATGAGATTGTTGGATTAGTTGGAGATAATGGAGCGGGAAAGTCAACCTTAATAAAGATTCTCTCGGGAGCTCATCCGGCCACCGAAGGAACAATCTATTTTGAGGGAAAAAAAGTAGAAATCAATAATCCTAAAGAAGCTAAAGAAATAGGTATTGAAACTGTTTACCAGGATCTGGCTCTGGCAGAGAACTTGGATATAGCAGCAAATCTATTCCTGGGACGAGAGTTCAAACGTAGCGGACTGGGTAAACTTTTACGAATGATTGACAAAAAGAAGATGTGGCAAAAAGCCAAGGAAGTAATGAAAAGCCTGGAAATTGTAGTTGGATCTGTCAAAACACCGGTAGAGAATCTATCTGGAGGACAGAGACAGGCTGTAGCCATCGGCAAGACAGTGTATCTAAGACCCAAAGTCATCATAATGGACGAGCCTACTGCTAATATCTCAGTCAAAGAGAGAAGTAAGGTTTTGGAACTTATGCAACGGTTAAAGAGAGAGGGTCCGTCTTTCATTTTTATTAGTCATAATCTCCAGGAAGTATTTTCGGTGGTAGATAGAGTTGTAGTTTTGAATCGAGGAGAGAAAGTAGGAGATGAGAAAATCGAAAACATCACCATCGACGAGGTGATAAGGCTTATGGTAGGAGGATAAAAATAAAAAAAGGAGGTGAGAGAATACTATTTTGTTACCAGGATCAAAAGGATATGGGAGAAAAAAAGGAGGCAATGATGTACAAAAAGAAGCGCATTTTAATGGTTTTACTAACTGCGGTGCTAATTGTTTCTTTGTTTGGGTTTTCGACTGGGACTTTGGCTAAAGACAAAGATATAACCATCGGTTTTTCCGTGCCCGGTCTGGCCTTCACCTGGTTTGTTTTCACTAAAGACGTTGCCTTAGATGAAGCCAAGAAATTAGGTGTCAAGGTGGTTGTCTACGATGGGCTGAACGATGTATCCAAACAGACTTCCGACATCGAGGATATGATTGTTAAGGGAGTGGACGGAGTCCTCATATCCCCCATTAATGTTAAGGCGCTGATTCCCGGATTGGAAAAACTCGATAAGGACGGTATCCCTTGTGCTACTTTTGATCGCAGAATAGAGGGAGCTCCCTTCTTGGTTCACGTAGGAGCTGACAATGTAGAGGGAGGTAGGATAGCGGCTGTTTATACTATTGGAAGACTAAATGGAAAAGGAAAAATTATTGAACTCCAAGGGACCCCCGGATCTTCTCCGGCCATTGATAGAGGAGGCGGGTTCCATGAGATAGTTAAAGATTTCCCCCAGATGCCCATAGTATTTAGCCAAACCGGCCAGTTTGTTCGGGAAACTGGAATGAGTGTGATGGAAAATGCTATTACTGCCCATCCAGACTTTGATGCAGTATGGGCTCATAATGATGATATGATGATGGGTGCTGTTGAAGCCATCGAATCAGCGGGCTACAACCTCGGAGATGTAATCCTGGTATCTTTTGATGCCATTCCGGATACTCTGGAAGCCATTCAGGAAGGTAGAATCGATGCCACAATTGAACAACATCCGGGGAACCAAGTCCGAGAAGCCATGAGATATTTGGTGAACTATATAAGAACAGGGGAAAAACCGCCAAAACACGAGATTTATGTACTTCCTACTCTGGTGACTGAGGCTAACCTGGAGATGGCGGAAAAATATGGCGAAATCAAGAAATAAGAGCTAATGCTGTAGCAGTAGATTAAGGGAGAGGAGACAGTGTCTCCTCTCCTGAGCTTTTGAATTCTTTAGGAGTGAGTTACTTGGGAGTAGAACCGAGAGTGGCTACAGAGTTAACCACAAGAAATATAGGGATGAGGATACCCCGTATCTTAAATATTGGACTAAAAAAATATGGTATTTTTATCGCCTTTTTTCTTACCTGCCTGGTAATGACCATCCTCACCCCAGTTTTTGTTAGTCCCCGAAACATATTTAATATTGTCCGCCAGGTATCAATGATCGGCATCATTGCCATAGGGATGACCTTTGTGATACTCAGTGCTGAAATTGACCTTTCGGTGGGATCTATGGTAGCCTTGACTGGAGTAATAGCGGCTGGATTACAGGTTAATAGTGGATACGGTACTTCAGTTGCCGTTTTGATACCGCTTGTTGTAGCTCTTTTGTTAGGGGTTAGTATGGGCATAATAATAACCAAGACCAAGGTTCACTCCTTTGTGGTGACTTTGGGGATGCTTTCCATTGCCCGAGGATTAAGTTTTATCTACTCCGGTGGATACCCAATTAGTGGTTTGAATCCTTCCTTTAGATATATTGGAGGAGGAATGATCGGTCCGGTTCCAGTACCGGTAATTATATACCTGGGAGTAGTACTGATAGGTTACTTCGTTCTCTCCCAAACTACCTTTGGAAGATATATATATGCCATTGGAGGGAACCGGGAAGCTGCTCGTCTTTCCGGAATTCCGGTAGATCTCTACCGAATTATAGTCTTCAGTATCTGTAGTTTTACTGCCGGAATATCTGGTCTGATTTTAGCCTCCCGAGTTAATTCAGGACAACCAATAGCGGGAACAGGGTGGGAACTGGACGTGATTGCGGCGGTTATTATTGGCGGCACCAGTTTGTTTGGAGGAAGAGGTGGGATTGTTGGAACGGTTATTGGCTCTCTGTTCCTGGGAGTACTGAGAAACGGGCTCAACTTGCTCAACGTCTCTCCTTTTTATCAACAGGTTTTTATCGGATTACTTATTATCATAGCGGTAGTTTTGGATAGGTTCAGAAGATAAATTTCGAAGCTCAGATGACCAGGAAGATACCTTAGCCATAATATTTAGTTAAGTTAGGACTTATTCTCCCACTATTTTTTTAATTAAATCTACATTTATATTTTCTGCATACTGGACCATTACCGAGGCATCGGTTATTTCGTTTCCACTAACGGTAACCAGGGTTTTGGTTCCTACCACGAAGGAAAGCTCACCTTTCTTGTCCTGTGAGGAAAATTTCAATATCGCCTTCTTTCCATGGATTCTAATCATTTTGCTCCCGGGCTGTGCCGCCAGAAGAGCCGGATTCTGGATAAACATCATTATTGATTGCAAGAGAGGTGAATTGGCCATAATTTGAATATCCACTGATTCATCAGTTTCTTCTCTATAGTAATCTCTACTTATAGCAATTCCTCCTCCCAGGAAACTCATGCCGGCGGCTGTCCCTTCGGGTTCATCAGCTTCCCATCCCTTAAGAGGCTGGGGAAAGACTTTTTTTAACTGTTCAAACTGCAACTGTTGGATTTGGACAATAGCAAATTGAAATTCCTCTATAGCCTCGGAGTATCTTTCCTCTTGATAAAATTCCTTGGCCAGGTCAATTTGATCGGTAATCTCATCCGCATATACTGCCCCTGTCACCAGCATCACTGCCAGCATACTAACCACCAACTTTTTCACCATGGTTATCTCCTTTGTTTATCAAAATATTGTTAGGTATTTTGGCGAAATTAACTTGCCTCGCTTTACCCAAACCACTGTGTAGGAGCGAGTTCAGTCGCCCAGAAAAAGAACAAGGGAGACTAAAGTCTCCCCTACCCAAACAGATTGCTATTCTTCCTATGGTTTATCTTTCCTAATTATCGGAATATATTCCATCTTGTCAAATTAAACCTACTTGCTTAAGTTGAAAAGAATAGCTATTATAAGTAATGGGTTTTGGTAAATTTAGATGTGAGGTTCCCGGGTGTACGACTTAAGACATTAGTCAGTTAGGTTTTATTAAGTTAGTATATAACTGAAAGAGAATTCATATTTTTAGTAGGTTTAGTGAAAGATTGAACGGAGGAAAGCAGAATGTATGTGATCAATGTCAATGATGCAGAAGAACTAAGAACTCTTCACGGTAAATTGGTTAAGTGGTTGTTACCTAAAGAAATCGGAACTCCTACCTTTGAAATGAGATATTTCGAGGTTAGCCGGGAAAGCAAGAGTGGCTCGGAAGCACATCCCTTTGAGCACGAAGTCTTTGTAATAAAAGGGGAAGGTATCATTAAGAGCGGAGAAAAAGAATACAAAGTTAAAGTTGGCGACGCCATACTCATTTTTCCTAACGAGCCGCATCAGTTTTTTAACTTTGAGAAAGAGCCTCTTGGTTTTATCTGTGTCATCCCCAACGGATGCGAAGATCATATCAAGAAGTAAATTAGATTTGTCAAGGTCAAGATAAAGAGGAGAAAAACGGACAAAGAGTAGTTTTGTAAATAATTCATAGGAGGAGACAATGCTAAGTCTAGCCGAGGAGTTATTATTGTTAGCGTTGGATGACAAAAAAGGGGTTATCATTGATAGGACTCCGATTAAATATGGCTTTATCGGAGCAATACTTATGGATTTGGCTCTCATGAAGAAGATCGACACTGACCTGGAAAATCTTATGGTCATTAATACATCACCACTAGAGGATGACATACTCAACGATATTTTAACGAAGATGGCTCAGTCTTCTACGGTGAAAACCGTAGCCTATTGGATTATTACTCTCAGCCAATACAGCAGGAATATTGAAGAGAAATTGTTAGACCGTCTCATACAAAAGGGGATATTAAGAAAGGAGGAACATAAAATCCTGTGGGTTTTTGCCCACAGACGTTATCCTATTCAGGACGACAAAGAAGAAAAAGAGGTTAAAACTCGTGTTCGCGAGGTAGTCCTCAGTGATATCATTCCCGATCCTGATGACATCGTTTTAATAAGTTTAATTAAGACTTGCTATCTTGTTGATGAAATCTTTAGTCGTGAGGAAATAGATAATGTTCAAAAACGGATAGAACAAATTGCCAGAATGGACCTTATAGGTCAAACTCTTTCCAGGATTGTTGACTCAATCACCCAAGCCATTGCTATGACCCCACCCTATTTATGAATTCAGCATTGCCAAAACTTTTTGGTCTTTTTAGAGTTGGTAGCCGCAACCTTTAGGTTGCGTTTATTTGTGCAAGTTAAAACTTGCGGCTACTTAAACGTCTTTGCCTATCCAGGAGACTAGTGGAAAACCCAAATATTGTAGCGGTTCGATTTATCGAACCAGTTAATGAAGCGTGTTTCATAAATGAAACCTCTACAAGAAACCACTTTTTCACCAGCCTCTTAGAGAACATGTCAAATCATTTGACTAGAGGTCTCTAACTATGTAATCCAGCGCGGGAAATTGACAGGAAAGAATAAATCAGATAGAATAAGCTTGCTTACTTTACTCACCGAGGAGATTGCAGGAGCTGATTTTAGTTTAGTCGAAAAGGAGGTGATGGATCAGTTAGGTTATTTGATGTAGGATCAAGTAGAGTATGGAAGGTTAGTGGTGATTTTTTTTTATGAAGAATACTCACCCGGGAAATAAATGAAACGGAGGAAAAGTAAGAGAGAATTTCCAAAAAGGAGACATAAATGACATGCCTTAAGATGCTAAAAAGTATAATTGTGTTAATGATCTTTGCCTTGTTAGTGAGTTGTCTGGCGGTGGGTGCTCAGGAGAAACCGTACAAGGGAGTGACGGTTACCATAACTTCGCTAAATGCTGCCTGGGCTGATGCGGCCATCTCTATGTTGCCCAAATTTGAACAACGCACGGGAATAAAAGTAATATGGGAGCCTCTTCCCTTTGATTCCATCCATGAAAAACAGGTTACGGATATGGCTGCCGGCATGGGAACTTATGATGTAGTTAGCTTTGACAATCCCTGGTTAGCAGAGTTTGCCGGTTCTGGGTGGCTGGAAAATCTGGACGCATTAGTTGAGAAAACTGATTTTCCCATCAACGACTATCCGGCCCAGCTCATGGATTATTGGCGATTTCAAGGAAATCTGGTAGCCTTGCCTTTTCAGCCTGATTGCCGGATGATTTTCTATCGAAAAGACTTGTTTAAGCAAGCTGGCTTTGTATTTACCCCTCGCTATTGGGATGAGTTTGTGGTAGCAGCAGAGAAACTGAACAAGCCAGACGCTGGAGTCTATGCCTGGGACTTTTCACCGGCTAGAACGGTTGTTGCTCTGGTAGAACTTCTCCCCTGGATCTGGGGCAATGGAGGAGATCTTTTTGACCAGGATATGAACCCAACCATCAACGAACCCAAGTCAGTGGAAGCGTTGGATTACTATGTATCTCTGAAAAAGTACGCTCCTCCTGGGATCGAAAATCGACTTTGGGATGAACTTTTGAATAACTCACTTCAGGGCTTGACTGCCATGGCCGTTCAACCCTCGGTATTTGCGGGGAAGATGGATGATCCCGAGCTTTCCAGGGTAGTAGGAAAAATTGGTTATTTTCCGGTACCGTATCCTCGGGGCGGGAAAATGTCGGCGGCTATTGGCGGATGGTCCTTGGCCATCCCCTGGTCAAGCACAAACAAAGAAGCTGGGTGGGAACTGATTCAATTCCTGGCTTCCCCTGAGATTGAAAAAGAAATGGCTCTCACTCCCGGATCCGCATCTACCCCGGTCAGAATATCTACCTTAAGCGACCCTGAGATTCTTAAAATGGAATACATTTCGACTTTTCTGGAATCACTAAGAGTGGCTTCCTACTCCAATAGATGGAAAATCGTGGAATGGGCAGAGATTCAAGATTATTTTACCCTTGCAGTTCAAAAGGCGGTAATGGGAGATCTTACTCCTCAACACGCTTTTGATGAACTTGCCGCTAAGGTGTACGAGATAATGAAACAAGCCGGTTATTATAAATAATTTCTGAGATAACTGGAGTCAGGCAGAGGTGGGGGTTCAATTCACCTCTGCCTGAAGTTTATGGTGGACCAAATGGGAAGGAACGGCAAAATTAGTCATATAGCAACGAAGATCCAACCATACGTGTTTTTATTGCCAGCGGTTATTGTCTTACTGGCTATTACAATTTTCCCGCTGGTTTATTCTCTAAACCTGAGTTTTCGTTCGGTAAGCTTACTGAAATTACACCACCAGCCTTTTGTAGCATTGAGCAATTATATTCAGATATTCAGGGATCCCCGCTTCTATAATGCCCTTCAGAAGACCGCTATTTTTTGTATTGTTTTGCCCCTTCAATTCTTCATTGGTCTGTTTCTGGCGCTTCTGGCTGATTACATTCCGGGAAAGGGTAGTTTTAAAATGCTCTTCTTATTTCCCATGATCATAGCGCCGATTGTGGTAGCACTTATGTGGCGGTTCATGTTCAACCCTAATCGAGGAATTATCAACTATTTTCTTGAAACAATGGGATTTAACGGGATTCTCTGGCTTTCTCAAGGTAACACTGCTATGATGTCAGTTATCATGGTAGAAGTTTGGCAGTGGACTCCTTTGTTTTTTCTGGTGTTTTATACCGGTTTAAGGAATGTACCCTTAGAACCTTTGGAAGCAGCCATGGTGGACGGGGCCTCGCGTTATCAGTTGTTCAGATTCGTCAAATTACCCTTTCTCCGACCACTTATTCTCATTACTCTTCTCATAAGACTGATGGACGTCTTGAAGAATTTTGATTTATTCTTTGGACTAACCCAAGGCGGGCCGGGGATTAAAACCGAGGTTCTCAACTTCTATATCTATATGGTGGGATTCAGGTTTTTCAAATTGGGTTATAGTGCCGGCCTATCTTATATTCTCCTCTTCTTGATTATACTTATATCCAATGTACTTATAAGATTGTTCCGTACCGAATAGCTCAAAATAAATTGTTGAATTGCTGAAAGGAATTTTTGTGAAGGAATTGCAGTTTCACGGAAGTAACAAGGTAGTTGTTATATTGTATGCAATCTTGGCGATAGTGGGTATTGTATGGTTATTTCCGGTAATATGGATGTTTGTGACCTCGATGAAAACTCAGGTACAAACTTTTCGGATTCCCCCCGTTTGGATCTTTAAGCCGGTCTACCAAAATTACAGTGATCTTTTCTTTGCCAGCAGTATTCAAAAGTATTTGATCAATGGTTTAGTCATTACTTCTACATCAACGGCGATATGCTTGGTTCTCGGATCCTTTGCCGCCTTTACTTTAACTAGATTTCGCATTCGGGGAAGAGAGGACATTGCTTTTTGGATGCTGTCTACCCGGATGTTTCCTCCCATAGCCAGTGCTATTCCTTTATATTTGTTGTTAAGGCGACTTGGTTTACTCGATACTCACTTAGGATTGATCATAGTTTACCTGTCTCTCAATTTGGGTTTTGCCACCTGGATGATGAGAGGCTTTTTTAGGGAGCTCCCCGTAGAATTAGAAGAATCAGCGATGATAGATGGTTGCTCTCGATACGGTGCTTTTTTCCGGGTAGTGCTACCCTTATCAGCCCCCGGCCTGGCCGCCACGGCTATATTATGTTTTATATTTGCTTGGAACGAATTCCTTTTTGCTTTGCTCTTTACTGGACGTAACGCAAAAACGATGCCCGTGGTGCTAGCTGGGTTTATCACTCAAACGGGGATAAGATGGGGAGCATTAACTGCAGCAGGCGTATTAACTGCTTTACCAACCATCATATTGGCCTGCTTGGCGCAAAAATATATTGTGCGGGGTCTTACTTTGGGAGCAATAAAGTAAGATCCCATGGGATCTCGGGTCTCAACATTTGGCCTAAGGGAAAATCTGTCCTCTGACCTGCCGTTACCCTATTTCTTTATCTATAGAAGGGTTGTCCATGGAAATGAGAGGAGATGCGGAGGGTGCAACTTCTTCGATGACCCGCATTGATTTCCATTTTCCTCCTAAAAAGCGAAATAAGAAAATGACTCCCAGGATACTGATATAGGCCGAAGCAATGGTCCAACCGACGTAAACACCCCGGTGCAAGAGCACCAGGGCGATGTAACTTGGAATTATTAGCGTTACCGATGAGACAGTAGCAATCATAATCATAACGAATCGGGTATCTCCTGCTCCTTTGATTGCCGAGGCAAAAATCATGTTTAGAGCGTCGAACAGTGAGTAAATTGCTACAAATCGAAGGAGGATAACGGTGATTTTCCAGATGGGGGCAAAACTCACCGGATCTGCCTGATTAGCAAAAGGACTTATAAAGATGTTGGGAACCAGTACATAGGCGGCGGCTACGCTGGCCATGTAGATAAAGGTCAGGTGAAAGCTCGAGTAAACACTGCGTTCGGCCAAATCCGGCCTGTTTTTCCCTAAGTACTGTCCCACCAAAACCGAAACTGCTATTCCAAACCCCATCATGGGCATAAAAGCTATGTTGTTAATATTAAGGGCAATGTTGGTAGCTGCCAAATAGACAGTACCTAACCGTCCCACCAAGAGGAGAAAAGTAGTAAATCCGGCCATATCCAGAAAGAACTGGACCCCACTGGGAAAACCAAAACGTAACAGACGCCAGAAAAGGGAAGTATTGAACGCCCAGCCACTCAGGCTATGATAACGGCGATCGTAAGTGGAACGAGTCAGCAAAATCAGATAAGCAAAGAAAGAGAAAACTACAGAAATAACCGTGGCTATGGCTGCTCCCTTAATACCCATCTCGGGCAGACCCCATTTACCGAATATTAGGGCATAATCCAAGATGAGGTTTACAACAGTTGTTAAAGTGTTTACCCACATAACGGGCCAAGGACGACCCCGTCCGGTGAAAAAACCAGCCATAGTAGCAGAAGCAATAGCCGGTGTGGCTCCCAGGCAGAGTATCTGGAAGTAAGTGGTCTCGTATTGTTGAACCAGGGGTGCATGCCCGGCAAACTGAAAAATGGAACTTGCTAAAGGAATCAATAGTAGGTGAACTATTCCTCCGACCACAGCAATGTACATCCCCTGCCACAAGACCGGGCCAATTTTTTCATAATGGCCGACACCATAGTATTGAGCAACAAATGTGTTGACATAGCCGGCCGTACCCAAAAATAAACTCATTATAGTGAAATTAAGCATACCTGCCGGCATAGCTGCCGCAATTGCCTCTGGTGAGTACCAGGTCAGGAACATACGATCAACGAAATGTTGTACAGACCAGGCCCCGGTGCTTAAAATGAGCGGAACAGCTATGAAAAGTACCTGGCGGTATCCACCCTCATAACTCCAGCGTTGGGTAAAAGAATCAAATACTTTTCTGGTTACCATTCCTTGCTCCTAATAAACAAAACCCTGATGGGGAACATTGCCCGGCTGGCCAGCTCATCCACTATTCTCTGAACAACAATCCTGGATAACCGGGAGGTAATAGATAGCTTATTTTACTCACCCACTATCTGGACGATGAGTTCTCGCTGGTGGGATTTATTATCAAGTTCCAGGAAGATTATCTGCTGCCGGATTCCCAGAGATAGAGACTACTGTCGGATTGTATCCCTCTGAGCCATTTTGTCAAACGGGGGTCGGCACATTCTCCTTTGCTCCGGTGATACTCTATTGTAGTAATGACTGGTCAGTCTCCTCGCTTCGGGAAGAAATAAAGATCTTGAGGGGGCAATACTTTCCCCCTCAACGCTTCGCTGCTCCCCCTAAAAAAAGTAAACAACTCGCCTCTTTCAGATGCTCAGACAAAATTTTTTCTTTGTCCTCCACTCGGAAGACTTCCTTAAGGTGGATTATCAAAGTCGCCTCAGGAGAATGGGCCTCACCTGGAGTGGGAAGTCAAACGGGGGTCGGCCCCTTTTTGCTGTTGTGCAATCTAATTTTCCATTATATAATACTCGATATCCAGTTTTAATTGAGTTTGATAACGGCGGGGGTGGGATTGAGTAGAATGAATACGAAAACAGTAGGTATCTGTGCGGTACTGGGAGCCAGCATAGCCTGGGCTATCGAGCCTATCTTGGCTAAATTGTCCTACACGAATTCAGATTTCCTTCAGACTTCGGCTGTCAGAGCGTTGTTTGTGACCCTGACGGCACTAATCTATACTTTTATTACCAATAAAGGAAATTTGAGAATCAATAAAAAGCAATTTTCAACCCTGATATATATTGCCATAGTGGGAACATTAGGTGCTGATTTATTGTACTTTTTTGCCCTGACCAGGATTGCGGTGATTAATGCAGTTTTAATAGGACATATGCAGCCGATTTTTATCGTTCTGATCGGATTCTTCATTCTCAAAGAAGACAAGCTCACCAGATTTGATTATTTGGGAATATTCTTTATGATTATGGCTGGTCTATTTGTTACCACCAAAAACTTAACAAATCTGGGTAGAGTAAAATTAGGCACTGTTGATGATCTAATAGTATTATTAGCTACTATAGCCTGGGCAACGGCAGGCATTGCTGCCCGGAAGCACCTCACCAAGATAAACGCCGGGACGATAACTTTTTACCGGTTCCTCATAGCCTCGGTGGTGTTTTCGGTTTATTTGCTGAGCCGATCTTCATTGATTATCTCTAATATCTATCAGATTTTTGTAGGAGTTGTAGTTGGCGCAGGATATATACTTTATTATGAGGGTTTGAAGCGAATCAAGGCAGCTCAGGCTTCGGCCGTTGAACTTTTCAGTCCCTTTTTTGCCGCACTATTGGGTTTTTTTGTTTTAAGAGAATTATTTACCGTTATGCAAATAGTAGGTATTTCCCTGCTTTTTGTAGGAGTTTACTTCTTATCCCGTAGGGAAGAAACTTTTCTCTAAAATAGAAAATATGTAATGGCGACTCTGAACAGAAAATCTGCCAAGAACCAATGGCAGGGTTATTTTTTCAGGTGAAAGACCAAAAAATAAATTGGAGGAAGTACAATGAAACCAAGAGAACGAGTGCAAATTACCCTGAGTCACCAGGAACCAGACCGAGTTCCCCTTGATCTGGGAGGACCGGCCACTTCTTTACTGGTTGATACTTGTGAGAATCTGAAGAGATACTTAGAGGTAAAGACTCCTACTCGAATGTACTCTAAAACCTGGCAGACAGTTGAAGTTGAGGAAGCTATTTTGAAAATATTGGACATTGATACCCGGTATATTTTTGAGAAGGGTCTAAAAAATAAAGATGAAGATAAGGAATCTTCTTCTTTTGTTGACGAATGGGGAGTGACCAGAAGCAAGATCGGTTATTATTACGAGATTACTGAATTTCCTTTGAGGAAAGTCAAGTTACAGGATCTGGATAACTATCCCTGGCCTGATCCTCTTAAACCGGAGAGAATAGAGGGATTGAGAAAAAAGGCAGAACAACTTCGGCAAGAGACTGATTACGCCGTAGTTGGACATTGTAGTGGGTCTATCTTCGAGCTCAGTTGGTATCTTCGGGGATATGAGCAATTTATGATGGATCTGATAGCGGATAAAGAATTTGCTCAGGCTCTTCTGCGAAAACTGACCGATATTCAAAAACTCACAGCTACGGCTTTCCTCAAGGAAGTTGGAGAATATCTTGACGTAATAACCTACGGTGATGACCTGGGAATTCATGTCGGTCCGGCTATTTCTCCCCAGCTCTACCGCGAGATGGTTAAACCGTATCATCAGGAATTGCATGATCTTGTTCATTCCCTTACTAAGGCCAAGCTCTGGTATCATTCCTGTGGTGATGTTTATCCTTTAATCAGTGATTTAATAGATGTGGGAGTGGATATTCTGAATCCCATCCAGGTTTCCACCAAAAGAATGGGAAATACGGGTAAGTTGAAGAAAGAATTTGGCCATAACATTGCCTTTTGGGGGGCTATTGACACCCAGAAAGTTATGCCTTTTGGATCAGTCCAGGAAGTTCGTCAAGAGGTTAAGAAGAGAATAAAGGACCTGGCTCCAGGAGGAGGGTATGTAGTTGCGGGCATCCATAATTTGTGTCCGGATGTATCTCCGGAGAATATTTGTGCTATGTTTCAGGCTGCCAGAGATTATGGAAAATACCCCATTTCCTGAAAACATCTGTCAGAATCATTCTTGTCAAAAAAGTGGATCAGAGTATAATAAAATCGCTGGATGATAGAGGACAAACGCTTGAGTATCAAGGCCAAGGTTTTACGGAAAGGAGGTGAGGAATAACGTGAGTCAGGGCCTATTTTGCCCTAGAAAGTTTTTTGAGGGAAAGTTTCAATAATTGTTTCCCCTCGCTAGAAGCTTTATCTGATTCAAGAAGAGGTCAAGGAAAAGGAGGAAAAAATGCCTAAGCGCTTGTTAATTGTTATTATGACGATAGCCATGGGCCTTGCTTCAGCCAATGTTGTGGCAGCAGGTGTTCGTACCTTTACTTTCTATCATGACAATCCGGAATGGCAAGATAACTGGACCAAAATAGGAGAAGTCTCGGCTCAGGAGATCGGAATCAAGATGGAACCTGTTCCTTACGATACAGAAGTCTACAAAACCAGAATTAAGACTGATCTACCCACTTCCCGAGCACCAGCGCTATTCAAGTGGTGGTTTGCCTACCGGGCCAAAGAGTTAGTGGATGCAGGTCTGGTTGAGGATCTTTCTGAAGTATGGGATGCCGCCGGAGATAATGTGGCTGCCGGACTGCGGCAAGCCCTCAGCTTTGGCGATTTTGCCTACGGAGCTGTTTTTCTCTCCGACTATTGGGTCTGGTACTACAGCGTACCTTTATTTGAGAAATATGGGCTGAAACCACCCCAGACCTGGGACGGATTTATGGACCAGTTGGCCTTCTTTAAGAGTCAGGGTATCAGCGGCATTGGAAACACCATAGGAAAATCTCGTTGGACTTCTTTTATTGTTTTCCAGGAGATTCTTTACCGGATAGATGCCGGATTCTATAATGATTTAATGGCCGGACGAGCCCACTGGACTGATAAAACTGTAGTGCAGGCAATGGAGATTTGGAAGGAAATGCTGGATAAAGGCTATTTCGCCCCCATGGATGCACGTTATGTGGAGGATTTTCCCGGGATGTTCAAACGGGGTGAACTGGCCTACGCTCCTTTTGGTGACTGGTACAGTTCAATCCTTATGGGTGGCGGACTGAAGCCCGGTAAGGACTTCGATGTCTGTATTTTGCCTGCTATTACCGAAAAAGGCCAAGGGGCCATTATAACCGAGGTATCTCCGCTTATAGTGGGTAAAAACTCTCCGGATAAGGATTTGGCCAAAGAGTGGATTAAATGGTGGTTTTCTTCCCCCAAAGCTGCTGAGGCACGCTGGGACCTATTGCATCCCGTTCCCTGGGATAAGCTAACCCCCAAAGATGTGGTAGGTAAGAGCAATCCGGAATTCGTCACCATCATGAAATTGACCGAGAATTACCCCAATAAGTTGATTCGTTTTTGGGAGGCTACCCCGGTAGAGATAGTGGAACACGCCGTGGATCAGTTCGAACAAATGTTAATTAAGCCCTCTACCTACAAACAAATCCTGGACTCCATGGAGAAAAAGGCGGCGGAAGTGTGGCCCAAGTACGGGGTAAAGTATTGAGTTGAATTAGGTTGTTGGTGAGAAGATAGTCAACGCTTCAGCCTGTTGGTCCGCTGCCGGCAGGCTGAAGCGCTTATCAAAAACCGAGGTAGTGCAACTGATGGAGTTAAGACGAAGAGTTAGTCCTTATCTGTTTCTTATGCCGGCTTTTCTAGCGGTTCTTTTTTCTGAACTGCTGCCCGCCTCCTACACCATTTACCTCAGTTTCATGAATTGGAACTATATTACTTCTCCAAGCTGGACGGGGATTTCCAACTATATACGTTTGTTTTCAGAACCACAACTTTTGAAATCCCTGGTAAATACGCTGTATTGGGTAGCCGGAACTTTTGTTTTTGGTGTAGCTCTTGCTTTGATACTTGCTGTAGCGATCAATGGGATCAAGACCGGAGCCTTTTTCAAAACCGTCTTCTATTTGCCGGTAACTCTTTCTCCGGCTATCGTGGGAGTATTCTGGTATGTGGTCTACTCCACTCAACCGGGAGCCGTGAATTCTCTTCTACGAACCTTTGGATTAAGTCGGTATGTGAGAGCCTGGCTTATGGACGGATCCATTAACACTTCTCTTATGATCGGTAGCTGGATCTGGCAGTTCATGGGCTTAAATCTAATCCTTTTTTTAGTGGGATTGCAGAGTATTCCCAAGGAATTCATCGAAGCCGCGCAAGTAGACGGAGCCGGCCCAAATAGTACTTTCCTTCACATCACCTTACCCTTGCTTCGCCCCATTACTATGCTGGTTATAGCCAATACTATGATTAATACTGTGCGCATGTTTGACATTCCCTGGGTTATGGTTCACGGTGGACCAGCCAGGGTTTCCGAGACTTTGGCTATAACTATGTATCGGGAGTCTTTTTTATTGTTCAATATGGGTTTTGGTTCGGCAATTGCGGTATTCATTTCGGCAATCACCTTACTTCTTTCCTGGAGGTATCTGAGAGTGTTCAGGCCAGAAATATCAGGCTTGAAAGGATAGAGGAATGTCGGCGACAAAAGTTATTATAGGTTTGATTCTGGCGATACTGGTAATTATCTGGCTTTTCCCCTTGGCGACGGTATTAGTAGTTGTTTTAAAAAGTTCTCACCAGTATGATACCATGTTTTTTTGGGCCATACCAGGATTAGGAGAAGGATTATCCAATGCGTTAAACAATATTTTCTCTTCCCTAACTAAGGCCAAGCTGGGAGAGAATTTGCTGAACAGCTTACTTTACGCAACCAGTGCCGGGGTAGGCTCAGCTTTTTTAGCCTCCCTGGCAGGGTATGCGCTGGCTCATCTCAATATACGGGGACGTCTGGGTTGGTTTTTTGCCATATTCGTGGGGAACTTTTTCCCCTTCCAGATGTTTCTCATACCCTTATATTTGTTTCTCACCTCCCTGGGACTCTATGACACTCGGATAGGATTTGTCATGATTTACATGGGGATCTGTGTCCCTTTTGCTCTTCTGGTATTCAGAAACTACGCTCTAACTCTCTCGCCTGAAGTGTTTGAAGCAGCAAAGATGGATGGATGTTCAGATCTTAGAATGTACTGGAACATATTCCTTCCTTTATCCAGTGCTGCCTTTGTAGTAGTGTTTATTTTTCAATTTACCTGGACCTGGAATGATCTTCTTTTTGGACTGGTCCTGGGTGAGCGGGTGAGGCCAATTATGACTGCCCTTTCCAAACTTCAGGGCTACCGCGGGGGAGTTTCTCAACCGGTCCTGTTGGCCGGAAGTATCGTTGCTTCTCTGCCTACCGTGGTTATTCTCTTGACTTTGCAGAGATTTTTCGTCAAGGGTTTAGTCTTGCACACGGCGGGAAGAGGATAAGAATTTAGGGGAAGCAAAACTATGCTAATTATTGGGGAGAGAATCAATACTGTGAGAAAGACCATTGCCCTCGCTTTAGAGAAAAAGGATGTGAAAACTATTCAAAGAGAGGCTATTAATCAGGTCAAGGCGGGAGTGGATGTCTTAGATGTAAATGTAGGTACTCCCACGGAAGAAGCCAAAAATATGAGCTGGGCAGTGGAGGTTATTCAGGAGGTAGTGGATATCCCTTTATGCCTGGATAGCCCCAGTCCAGAGACTATCAGGGCAGGATTTCAAGCTTCCAGAGATAAGAAAAGAACCTGGGCTAATTCTATAACCCTGGAGAAAGAAAGAATAAAGGGTATTCTTCCTTTAGTTAAGAAACACAATTGTCCCTTGATAGCCCTCTGTATAGACCAGAAGGGAGTTCCACCCACTGCTGATGAGAGAGTAGAGATAGCCCGAAGATTAATAGAGGTGGTGAGTAAATCTGCTATTCCCCTGGATAATCTCTACCTAGACTGCTTGGTTGAGCCTATTAGCGTAGGAGCAGGCAAGGCCCAGCAGACTTTAGCTACCGTTAAGATGATGAAGAAAACCTTTCCGCAAATAAAGACAATAGTCTGCTTGAGTGCCATTTCTTTTGGATTACCGCAAAGGAGATTGATTAATCGCACCTTTTTGCCTTTGTTAATAGCAGTGGGAGTGAATGTTATCTTCTTGGATCCTCTTGATAAAGCTCTTATGGCTACTTTGAAAGCAACTAATGCTCTGCTTGATAGAGACGAAAGCTGCCTTCAATATATTAAAGCTTATCGGGAAGGTAAATTCAAGACTTAAAAAGAGGGAAGGAATGACCAAAAGAGAAAGGGTAAAGATGGTTTTGTCCCATAAGGAGCCAGATCGAGTTCCTATTTTTGAACTTACCGTGGCTAACCCTGTTTTGGAGAGCATATTAGGTAGAAGAATTACCGGATTTGGTACCGGTGAAGCGAAAGCGGCCGGTATAAGAGCGGCCATAGAGGGAATAGAGGCAACCAAGGCCATCATTAAGGAAAATATGGAGGGTATGCTGGAGTCATACGAAAAAGTAGGTTTTGATATGTTCTGGTTCCGACCTACCGAGTATCTTGCCCCTGTGGAAATGGGACTTCCCGACAACGTCACGGCCAATTATATCTTCGATGTTACTATAAATGAAATCGAGAAAAACATCTTTCACATTAAGAGTAAAGAACATGGTTTCTGGTCTCTGGAAAAGTATGAAGAAAATAGTGATACCTGCGTCACTATCAACGACGGGATAAAAGAAGGAGGGATTAAAGAACTGCGAAGGTATATAGATTATTTAGAGAAAGCCCAAATTGTTCCTTTGCATCCCTGTCTTCAAGTGGGACTGGAGTCATTCAAAATGGTGGTGGAGAAAGAGAAAGCCAAAGTGGACGGAATGTTTATGTTGGGAGCAGCAGATATTGCCTGTCCCACTTTCCTTCCCTATTTCCCGATTTTTCTGCAGGCCATGCTTGATGAACCCAAATTAGTGGAAAGATATATGGAGGCAACCACTGAAGGAGTGATGCCTTTACTGAAAGCTCAGCTCGAGATGGGTGTAGACGGTATTCTGGGAGCTGTGGACTGGTGCTACGGGGGAGGACCTTTATTTTCTCCAAAAATGTTCCGAAGATTTATGGTTCCTCATCTTAAAAAAATAGTTGATGAATGCCACCATTATGGTGTGCCTTACCTAAAACATCTTGATGGAAATACTACTGTCTTATTAGATATACTCATCTATGAGGTAGGGATAGACGGCCTTCATAGTATTGAACCTCCGGCGGGCATGGATATCGGCTGGGTTAAGAAAAAGTACGGAGATAAGATTACTCTTCTGGGAAATATAGATTGCGGACATATTTTAACTTTTGGGAGTAAAGAAGAAGTGACCAATGAGGTAAAGAGAATCATACGGGTGGCTTCTCCGGGAGGAGGCCACATTTTTAGTTCCAGCAATTCCATTCATAGTGGGGTATCTCCCGACATATTTTGGACAATGATCAAAGCAGTCAGAGAGTTTGGAAAATATCCCCTGTTTATATCGCCGTGAAAATCCTGCCATGGCAGACTAGTAGTTAGTTTCCAAAATAACCTGATATTTCTTCACTGTCATTACGAGGAGCGAGATTCCTCGCTGGGCTCGGAACAAGCTTAGCAATCCCTAAGAGGACATACTTTCCATGAGATTGCTTCCTCTTCGCTTTGCTCTGAGCTTTGGCTACTGTCGCTCGCAAAGACAAAGCATTGTAAGGTTATTTTGGAAACGCTATACTAGGTAGCAGAAAATGTTTTTTGTCTGGTTGTTGTTTGTGTTAGGATACCAACCGTTACCGACAGCTTTGATAATTTTCCCATGAGAGATGAGTAATCTGCCAAATTAGTCTTTGGTCAGGGAGTAAGAAGATTGAATTTTTCAGATGCTCTAAAAACTGGAAGATTTTTGATAACTACCGATGTTATTCCTCCTAAAGGGATAGCTATCTCCAAAACGTTAAGTAGACTTGGCTCTCTTGCGGGAAAGGTTGATGCGGTGAATGTGGTGGATCTTCCCAGTTCAGCAATGAGGGTGAGCTCTTTGCCCATAGCCTTTCTTTTAAAAACAAGGGGATTAGAGCCTATCCTTCAGATGACCTGCCGAGACCGCAATAGACTGGCCCTGCAGGCAGATCTTCTGGGAGCCTACTTGGTAGGGGTAACCAATATCCTTGCTCTTACCGGGGATGAGATGAACCTGGGTGATGATCCCGAGGCAAAACCTGTCTTTGACCTTGATTCGATTGGATTATTGAGAGCGGCTAGTGAGTTATCTAAAGGGCGTGATTTAGCTGGTAACCGCTTGAGAGGAATACCAAAGTTCTGTATTGGAGCCGCAGTTGACCCGGGGACCGATCCTCTCGAGCTTGAAATTGAGAAAATGGGAAAAAAACTGGAAGCCGGAGCGGATTTTTTTCAAACTCAACCCATATTTGATCCCGGGGTTCTTATTGAATTTTTGAGAAAAGCCGGTAAAATACCGGTTCCCCTGCTGGGGGGTGTGTTGCTTCTGAAATCAGCAGGGATGGCTCGATTTATGAATGAAAAAGTGCCGGGAGTAAGAGTGCCGGAAAACCTTATCAGGCAGATGGAACAGACAAAAAATCCGGTGCAAACGGCTATTCAAATCGCCTCCCAGATAATTAACGAGATAAAGGGAGTTTGTGCCGGTCTCCATATTATGACTATCCATTGGGAAGATAAAGTTCCTATTCTCTTAGAAGCAACCGGTTTGATTTAGTCACTTGAAGATCTGCTTGGCCCGGTGGAATACTGCGGTTGCCTTACCGGTACCTAAAAACGCTGGATTTCTATGTCTCCTATCTGTTCGGGAATGTAGTGAAACTCTATCCTCACAAGCACAGCAGTAAAGGTTTCTCGGTACAAGAAAGTGACCATGCTCTCACAGTGATAGCCATTTTCAGTTTTAGCCAAGATCTTTATTTCTGCCGTAACCTTGCCGCTTTTTTGGTAATCCACTGGGAGGTGGGTCCTAACAAGCTTTTCAGTGACTTCTCTCAATCTTTCAAGAATATCCTGGGAAACAGAAATCGTTTCCACAGTGCTAACCTTAGTCTCAAAAGATGCTTCTTTCATAGGCTCCTCGCTATTGGCCAAACCAAGGTTTGAAGTCATGAGCAAAACCAATAAAATACCGCAAAGTAGTTTAACCGCCATCTACAAATCACCTCCTGGAAGAGCATGAAGATTCATTCCTCCTTCTTGAGCCGGAAATTCATCTTGGCCGTTAATCCCGCTGCCAGGTAAAGGTGCTGAGATTCCTTTGATAAAAGGCTCATCCCCTCAGGCAGAGTTCTCGGATCTAGGCCTACTAGATGATCTCCGGGAGGAAGAGCAGGGATTGAATACATACCGTACAAATCAGTGATGACTTGGGTTCCATCTTCGAGGACCAGCGTTACACCCTCCACCCCGGTTTCTCCCTGGTCCTGAACTCCATTGTCATTAGTATCTATGTATACCTTACCGATAATTCTTCCTCGGTCACTGAAAATCCCCCGTATCACGGTGACAATGGCGGTAGCTGGACCAGCCGAAATGGGTACAGACGGCTCTCCCGGAATTGAGAGGACCCCATCTACTCTGGCTACGTTGGCGTTTTCTCCTATTTTCGCGCCGGCCGAGACAATAATCTGATAGGATAGATCCACGGTGGAATCAGGGTCAAGAGAATTGGGAAGCTCCCACTTCTTTCCGCCCTCTTCGTCCACTGTCGGATTCGAGGCCGGAGTCACTTCATCTATCAGGGTACTCCCTGAAACATAGTTGAACCCTGTGGGCAAGTCATCGGTGACCGTTATCTCATGAATTTCGCTGTCCGAGCTGGTATTGCCTATCCTTACCGTATAAGATAAGAAATCACCAAGTTCCACCTCTTTTCTGCTCGCTACTTTGATAATACTGAAGCAGGGAGCAACAGTACGCAGAGTCACTGAGTTACTGGTCAGAAGTGCTAGTTCGTCGCAATAAATAGTGGCGTGGGTACTCATTCCCACGATGCCAGGTGGAACAATACTGTTAACTTGAAGCTGGAAATACAATCTCGAGTCTGTTATGCCAGGTGGTAGAGAACCAACGTCCCACACTATCTTCCGGTTTCCACTTGAGCTCAGACTTGCTTTTTCTCCTCCACTCCCCACAACATAGGTAAGATTTCCAGTTATCGGTACTTCAATGGTCACGTTTGTAGCATCCACATTCCCGGTATTTCCATAGCTCATGGCGTAGGTGACGATGTCACATCTTCTTCCTATAGTGGTATCTGCGCTGAGGCTAATCGCCAGGTTAGGATCTCCTATCAGCGTAGTATCGTCACTGGTCTCGGCTCTTACTTGTTGCTCAGCACAGCTTATTATACCAACATTGGTCAGAGTGACGCCACTGGCTACACCCGAGTTAACCCGGACATTTACAACCACTGTGCTCCCTTCTTGAGGAGGTAGAGTTTGAAGATCCCAGGTTATCTGGTGTACTTGAGGATCGTATCCTCCCTCGGGGTCACTGGAGGTGTAACTTACCCCTGGGGGCAAATCATCAGTTAAGATAACTTCGGCGGCGTCAGCATTGCCCTGGTTAGAGTAAGTCAACTGGTAAGTTAAAGTTGCGCCGGCCCGGACTGCATCGGAAGAATCAGTCTTCTCTAAGCTAAAACGGGGCGACGAGTGAACCGTAGTATCCTCACTGGTCTCGACTTGAACCTGCTCAGCACAGCTTATGCCGGCCAGGTTGGTTAAGATGGTTCCATTAGTCAGGGGAGAGTCTACCTGGACATTTATGACCACCGATTTCCGTTCTTGAGGAGATAAGGTTCCCAGATCCCAGGTTATCCGGTGTGTTTGAGGATCATAGTCTCCCTGGGGGTTACTGGAGGTGTAATTTACCTCCGGGGGCAAGGTATCTATTAACTCCACCCCGCTGGCATTAGCATTACCTTCATTAGAATAAGTCAACTGGTAAGTTAAGGTTGAGCCGGCTTCAACCGGATCAGGTAAATCAGACTTAGTTAAGAGAAGAAGAGGCTCCGAGGAGATGGTGGTATTCTCACTGGTCTCAGCTTGAGCATCCTCAGCACAGTCTATGGTAGCCTGGTTGGTAAGGACAGTTCCCTTCGTTAAAGGAGAGCTTACCTGAACCGTCAGGGAAACTGTTCCTCCCTGACCGCTATTTACTTGACCTAAATCCCAGCTGACCACTCCTTGATGAGGGTCACCTTCTGGGATACTTCCTAAATAACTGGTCTGCTCAGGTAAGAAATCCACTAACTCTACCCCGGTGGCATTGGCATTACCTTGATTAGAGTAATTTAAGGTATAGGTTAAGGTTGAGCCGGCCTGAACCGGATCAGGTGAATCAGACTTAGTTAAGAGAAGAAGAGGCTCTGAGGAGATGGTGGTATCCTGCTGGGCCCCAGCTTCAATTTGCTCAGCACAGCTTATCGTGCATAGATTGGTCAAGACCGTTCCGTTGGTGAGGGGAGTGAGAATCTCTACGTTCACAACTACCGTACCCTCATTCTGAGGAGGTAGGGTCTCCAGATTCCAGGTTACCTGGTGATTATTAGGATTGTAGGCTCCCTCGGGGTTACTGGACCAATAGCTTACCGCGGGAGACAAATCATCAGTTAAAATTACCTGGGTAGCATCGTCATCACCCTGGTTAGAATACACGACCTGGTACGTTAACCCTGAGCCGGCCTGAACCGGATCGGGACTGTCAGACTTGGTTAAGGTCAAAAGAGGAGATAACACAATAGTATCCTCATTAACTTGAGCTTGCGGTCCCTCCAGGCAGCTTATGGTAGCTTGGTTGGTCAGGACAGTCTGGTTAGTTAAAGGAGAGCTTACCTGCACCGCGAGAGAAATTGTCCCTCCCTGACCGCTATTAACTTGACCTAAGCTCCAGACTACCGTTCCGTCACCATACTCACCTTCCGGGATGCTTGAAAGAT
>AQRW01000164.1 GCA_000402295.1 Candidatus Aerophobus profundus SCGC AAA252-L23 | reverse complement strand
CTGGTATCCCAGGAGATGGCAAAAACAGGAGTAGTATCCGAGGCGATGAGATCCCCGTCACAGTAAAACTCTACCTTGACTACCCCGGTATTATCCGAGACTGATGCCTCAATCTCTATGGTACCCCCTACGGTAGCTCCACTGACTGGTGAGCTGAGGGTAACATAGGGAGAGCTGTTATCCACCGTAACTGTTACCGTAGTTGAGGCTGAGAGNCCCTGAGTATCATAGGCTACTGCTTTTAAGGTACAGGAGCCATCTGAAGCACTGTTGGTATTCCAGCTGACGCTATAAGGACTGGCAGTATCGGAGGAAATCAAGCTGGTGTCCCAGAACTCTACCCGGCTCACTGCGGTATTATCGGTGGCTGAGGCAGTAAGATCAATAGTGCCGGTGACAAGATCACCCGAGGCCGGGAAAGTAATGCTGACAGTAGGGGGCTGCATCATTTTGAACTGGTAGATGGTGTACGCTCCCTGGGGATTCTGAAGGTCACCGAAATCACCCCACAAGGATAGTCCGTAGACCTCGGGTTCTTCATCGTTATCTCCATCGCCAACGGCCACACGCAGCATACGATAATCCTCCGTATCGTCAGAACCAATGTCCTCTGCTACCCATTCTCCCCCATTCCACTTGAACTGATAGATATGCCTATTGCTGCAGCCAGCATAGATCTCCGGCTTTGCATCGCCATCTCCGTCCCCAATGACCAGGTCCAGGACCGAATCGGGGGTAGAGCCAACCAGCTCTCGCACCCACTCTCCCCCATTCCACTTGAACTGATAGATGTGCCTATCGCTGCAGGCGGCGTACACCTCCAATTCTCCATCGCCATCTCCGTCGCCAAGAGCAATGTTCGTGATGGCTGTTGGACTCGAGGCTACGGCTGTTTTCTGCCACCCGCTGAGCTCATCCCCTTGGAACTGGTAGATGGTCCTATCACCACACGCGGCATAGACTTCTGAGTTTGAATCGTTATCTCCGTCACCAACGGTAAAATCAACGATAACGATAGCAGTTTCGCCTGAGGTTACTTCGCTTGGCTTCCAGATCGACCCATCCCAACGAAACTGGTAAATCTTGTAATCAGGGGTCTCGCCGCCCTCAGTTAATTTGACCGATAAGGCATAGACTTCCTTTGCTGCATCATTATTTCCATCACCAACCTCCACACCCATGACAGGGTAATCAGTGGAACCCACCAGGCTATCCTGCCACTTACTGCCATTCCAACGAACCTGCCGGACAATACCAGTTGCGGACTCGAGGGTCCTATCAAGCAAATTAACCAAGTAATGCCCGCACCCAGCGTAAAGCTCTTCCGTCCCGTTGTGATTTCCATCGCCAATGACGATGCCGACGGGGACCACGAGGGACAAAACAGGAGGCCAAGGATTCACCAAAGAGGATTCCCAGGATGCCACCTGTAGACCCGGCCACCCGTCCCCGTTCCACGTGAACTGGTATACCTCGCTGGAATAGGAAGAGAGTACCCGGGACCCATATACCTCCCTACTTTCATCATTATCTCCGTCACCTACAGCCAGACCCAGCATCCAACACGTCTGGGCTCCAGACGAGTCCACGACAGTTCTCTCCCATCCGGCAAGAACAGCCCCCGTAGATACCGCTAAGCAGAATATCAGAGCAATTACCACCACGTACGGTCTTCTTCTCATAAAAGTTCTTCCTTGTACCCACACCAACTCTTACGTTCAGTCCTTAGAATATAACTATCTCCATCTCCGTTCATCTATCAGTAACAGGTAAGTTTTCCTAAAAAATGTGGGGCTCCTCATCTACCACTGCGAGGAACGAGATTCCTCACTTTCCCTTCGCTTCTCTCTGGGCTTTGGTTTTAAACAGGCTCCGCAATCCGCGAAGCGTCACGAGGTTGTCTTTGGCAACCATGGCGATCTTGTTTTTAGGAGATTGCCACGCCCGCCTTCGGCAGGCTCGCAATGACAAAAAAGAGGGTAATTTTAGGAAAACTAAACTATTACCCTTTACCAAAAATTGAGGTTCATGGAGCCTCGGATATCCTATTATTTCTATGATACCATAAAAATAGTTGCCTCACAAGTTTCTGAATTAGCCACTTTATGTCTCAGACAGGATAATCTTGTACAATTTTGTAGGAGATTGTCAAGTTAACCTCAGGCGAAATTTGACTTCTTAGGAATTTGTATTATATATTTACTGGGAGCCGAAGTGGCGGAATTGGCAGACGCGCATGGTTCAGGACCATGTGGAGGCAACTCTGTGGGGGTTCAAATCCCCCCTTCGGCACCAAAAATGGGAGATTAGCTGGGGCTCGCTTCAGAAAATTGCCCAGATTAGATATGATTAGGAAGATAAGAAAATGAGTCTTTTTGAACGTTTCTTTTCCCGGGAAAAACAGAAAAAACCCAAAAAACCTAAAATAGAGAGAAATATGATTCCTTTTTATGTGCAGTGTGATAAATGTGGAGAGAAAATTACCCTAAAGGTAAACCGTCTAACCGATTTGCAGAATCTTTATCTGGAGCAGGGAGAGCCGGGAGCTGCCTACAATTTAAAAAAGGAGATTCTGGGGAAGAAGTGTCCCCATCTCATCCGGATAGATGTAAATTTTGACCGAGCCCATCGCATAATCTCCCAGGAAATTTCGGGAGGTAAGTTCATTTCTTACCAAGACCTCGAGAAATAAATGAGCAGTGTCCGTTTAGAAAATGTGGTTAAGAGATTTCCCCCGGAGAGAGCTTTCCTCTTCAGGAAGAAAGAGATAAACTATTCCAGCACCCTGGCCTTAGATCACCTTTATTTGGAGGTAAGGGATGGGGAAACCCTGGGAGTAATCGGACCTACCGGTTGTGGAAAGACCACTCTCCTCAAGGTAATTGCTGGCCTGGAGAAAATAGAACAGGGGAACGTTTACTTCGATGAACAAAACGTGAACGAGATTCTGCCTGGCCAGCGAGGAATAGGAATGGTCTTCCAAAATTATGCCCTTTATCCTCACATGGTTAGCCGGGAGAACCTGGCTTTTTCCTTTCGCCTGCGCAAGTGGCCGGAAGAAAGAATTGATGAGAAAGTAGAGTTTACCTGCCGAACGCTGGGAGTGGGATTCAAGGAACTTCTGGGAAGAATGCCCAGAACTCTCTCGGCGGGTCAAAAACAGCGGGTAGCTCTAGGTAGATGTATTATCCGAAATCCCCGAGTCTTTCTTTTAGACGAGCCTCTTTCCAGCCTGGATGCCAAACTACGTACCAGAACAAGGGTGGAGATTAAGAAGCTTCTAAGAAAATTTGCCATAACTACCGTTTATGTTACCCATGATCAATCGGAGGCCATATCCCTGGCTAACCGCATAGCTATCATGAGAAAAGGGGAAATCGAGCAAATAGGAACTTTCGACCAAGTATATCGGTATCCCGTTAATACGTTTGTGGCCGGTTTTATTGGAGATCTGCCTATAAATTTCATTCTCTTTCGAATACGGGAGGACTCCCGGGGATTATTTTTAAGAAGAGCAGAACTGGATGTCCGAGTTCCTTTAGAGTGGGCCAGACAGATTAAAGAAAAAGAATACCTGGACAGAGAAGTACTTCTGGGATTACGCCCGGATTCTCTAAGGATAGCCCGGGGCAAGGAACCAAACTCCTTCAGCGCCCAGGTGGAAGAAGTCGAGTTTGCCCTTCCCAGAACTCACCTTTATTTAAGGATGGGCACTCAGGACATAACCGCAAGTTTAGATTCCTCTTTTTCCGTGAAGCGAGGTGAAGAGCTTCAATTTAGTTTTTCCCTAAAAAAAGCCAGTCTTTTTAGCTCAGAAAACGGAATGAACCTTCTAAATTAAGGTTTCTACTTTTACTTTTCCACCCTAATTTTGCTAATGCTGCATTCCCTTCCCCGGTCTATTTCTATGCCGTTAGAGCCACAGCGCGGGCAGAAAAAATGGGGAAGAACGTAATGATAAAAAGGATTTTCTTCCGCAGTTAATCCCCCCTGATAATGACAATGACCGCATTTAAAGTGGGGAGCAATTTTTTTTACCAGGATGCGGCTGTCCTGAGCTATTGTTTTCCTGAAAAGTTCCTTAAGCCAAAAGGTAAGCTGATCTGAACTTAAAAAGGTGAGCTCTCCAATTTCTAATTCTATCTCAATAACTCTGCTGGCATTTCTTTCTTTAGCTTCCTTGATAATTCGCTGAGCAATAGCTCGGGAAATCGAAAAATCATGCATACCTTACACCTATCTATCCCCTTTTTTGGGAAAAGTCTAAATTTCCTAAAAGCAGCCGCAAGTTTTAACTTGCCTAAATAAACGCAGGCTAAAGCCTGCGGCTACCGAATCATCATAGAAGAGTCAAAACCTGCGGCTACCGGATCATAACTGGGAGGCTAAAGCCTCCCCTACCCGGACTGGCCTGCGGTTACCACTTTTCGGAAAAGTGGAGATCTATTCTGAAAATCTCAAGCCTTCAACTACCTGGGATAAACCTGCTCCGGTTAGACAATTGGTAAACGCTACCAGTAAATTTGGCTTTATTTTTTTAAGATCCTCTTTAAGCAATTCCGGGGAAACTTCCATCAGGCGAGCCAGGTCAATTTTGTTGACTACTGCCACATCAGCTTCCAAAAAGATGTAAGGATGTTTAACCACCATCCAGGGACCTTCCGTCACTGAAATGATTACCAAACGTTTATGGGCCCCCAGAGGAAATTCGGCCGGGCAAATAAGATTTCCTACATTTTCAATAAATATCAAATCCAAAGAGACCAGATCCATTTTTGCCAGGGCCTTAGCCACCAGGTGGGCATCAAGATGACATTCCTTGCCTGTATTAATCTGGAGCACCCTTACTCCTTCTTGAGCAATTCTTTCGGCATCAATGGAAGTGGTAACATCTCCGGCAATAACCCCAATTTTGTAGCTTTTCCTTAAAAGGGGAATCAGATTTTTTATTAAAGACGTTTTCCCTGATCCAATCGAACCCATCACATCTACCGCCAGTATCCCATGCTGCTCCAAGAGCTTCTGGTTCTCTTGAGCCAGTTGGCGATTTCGCCGAAGAAGATCCTCCTCTAACTCAATATCCAGAATTTCCTCCCCTTCTTCTGATTTAATTGGTTCCATAATCCATCTCCTTGTTGCTGGTAACTTGAATAATCGGTTTCTTGAACAGAGACCTGGATAAACCCTCTAAGTTTCTTGCTCCAGATATTCTCGGAGCATATTTAGAGCAGCCTGGGAACTTTTCCATTTTATTAACTTTCTCCCACCGGAAAAAACAAATCTCTGGCATCGGGCATCCTTCGGTGAACTCAGGGCAATATAAACTAATCCCACTGGCTTTTCTGGACTGCCACCCTTGGGACCGGCAATTCCGGTAATAGCAATCCCTATGTCGGTCTCTCTGAGCTCCCTTATCCGCAGAGCCATCTCTCTAACTACTTCTTCACTTACTGCTCCCTTTTCCTTAATAATTCTCCCAGAAATCCCCAGCACGCCAACTTTAGCTCGATTACTATAACTAACAATTCCACACTCGTAGTATTTGGAGCTTCCGGGAATATTGGTTAGTCGATGAGAAAGTAACCCTCCGGTGCAGGATTCAGCTACCGCCAGGGTCATTTTCTTTCGGACCAGCAAAGAAGCTATTATCCCCTCAAGTTTCGACATAAGCTCATCTTTCTGAAAAAGTCAATAATAATGTGGGCTCTTCTGCCACAATTTGATGGGAAGACTGAAAACTGTAGCTATTTCTTCCTTTTTCTAGAAGCCTGCTGATAAAGTGGTTTTTTGTAGAGGTTTCATTTATGAAACTTGCTTTAATAAAGAGTCCGATAAATCGGACCGCTACAATATTCGGGTTCCTCCGATAAATCGGACCGCTACAATATGGGGGTTTTTCAGCAGTCTACTAGAGAAGTTGTTTTCTCTTCAGTACTGTTGCCGCCGCGCCCAGAGCACCAGCGTTATCCCCCAGCTCTCCCAAAACTATCTTCACTCCCTCAATAGCAACCTTCAAAGCATGCTTCCTCGAATATTTCCGGACCGGTTCAAGTAAAAGTTCACCGGCTTTGGACATCCCCCCGGCTAAGATAACCATCTGAGGATTAAGAACATTAACCATTGAGGCAATTCCTGTTCCCAGATAGCGGCTGGTCTCCTCTAAAATCCTGCAGCCAAGTTGGTCACCCTGGTTGGCTGCCTTAAAAACCATCTCACAGGTAATTTCTTCCCATTTATCCCCGACCCACTCTTTTATGATTGTTTCTGCACCACTTTTAAGATAAACCAAAGTCCTCTTTACCACCGCGATACCCGAGGCGTAGGCTTCCAGACACCCTCTAATACCGCAGCCACAAAGTAGGCCCTCCTCATGGATAATAATATGACCGATCTCAGCAGCCGTATCCCAGGACCCATGGTAAACTTGTCCCTGAATTATGATTCCTCCCCCTATTCCTGTCCCCAGAGTAAGGAGAATCAGATTATCTACATTTTTTCCGGCACCAAGCCACCATTCTCCCAGGGCCGCGGCGTTAGCATCCTTTTCCAAATAAACCGGCAGGTTAATTCTCTGCTCTAAGATTTTCACCAGAGGAACATTAATCCAACCAGGAAGATTGGGGGCAAAATGAATAATACCAGGATTAGTGTTTAAAGGACCGGGACTACCTACCCCTATTCCCTCAATCTGGACAGGGGAAATTCCCAGACTAGCAGCCTCATCAAGGACTTCCTGAATAGAACAGGTAATTCGATCGATTGTTCTTTCTTTTCCCTCCTGGGCCCGAGTTTTACGTGTCCGTCTAACTAATATCTCACCATCCTCGGAACAGAGAAGGGAAACAATGTTAGTCCCTCCTAAATCCACTCCTATGAGAAACTGGGAACTTTTATTCATGAGAAACCATCCGATGACTAAATTTTGTTGGCCACCGTTCTTAAACTTTGAGTAAGAATCTCCAAAGCTCTATCGATATCCTCTTTCTGGACGATAAGAGGTGGAAGGAAACGGAGAGTCTCACCAGCCGTGCAATTAATAAGAAGTCCCCTTTCACGGCATTCTTTAACAACCTCCCTGGCGCCGGAATATAATTCCATCCCCACCATCAAGCCTTTTCCCCGCACTTCCTTTACTAGATGAAATTCTTCTTTAATCTTCTCTAATTGCTGACGAAAATAATCACCTCTCTCTTCTGCTTTCTCCACCAATCGCTCTTCGATCAAAACCCGAAGAAAAGCCAGAGCCGCCGCACAAGCCAATGGATTCCCCCCAAAGGTAGAAGCGTGATCCCCAGGTTGAAAGCTACTGGCTACCTCCTCTCGAGCCAAAGTAGCCCCCATGGGAAATCCTCCCCCCAAGGGCTTGGCCACCGTGAGAATATCAGGCTCAATCCCGTAGTGTTCATAGGCAAATAATCTGCCCGTTCTTCCCAAACCACACTGAACCTCATCCAAAATCAGCAAAACCCCCTTTTGGTCACATAATTGCCTCAGTCCCTGAAGAAAACTCTTATCCGCTACTTTGATCCCACCTTCACCCTGGATAGGCTCCAGGATAACCGCACAGGTTTTGCTGGAAAATCCCCGCTCAACTTGTGACAAGTCATTAAAAGGAACAAAGCGAACCCCCGAAGCAAAAAAAGGACCAAAGCCTTTCTGATACTTTGTCTGCCCGGTAATCCCCAGGGTACCCAGAGTTCTTCCATGGAAAGAATTTTCCATGGACAAAATCTCAAAAGCGCCCCGGGAGCTTCCGAATTTTCGGGCTAACTTTATGGCGGCTTCGTTAGCCTCGGCTCCGGAATTGGAAAAGAAAACGCGGTCAGCAAAGGAAAATTTACATAACTCCTCAGCCAGTTCTACCTGAAGACGAATATGATAAAGATTAGAACAATGAATAAGCTCCTTTACCTGGCTCTGTATAGCTTTGACAATCTCTGGATGACAATGACCTACTTCCATTACTCCAATTCCAGAAATAAAATCAAGATACTCTTTTCCCTCTCTATCCCAGACTCTTACTCCTTGCCCCTTTTCTATAACCAGGGGAATCCGGGTATAGGTGGGCATCAAAAATCTCTCCGCCCGCTTTATAATTTGCTCAGTAGTCATAAAAAGTCCCTCCCTGGAGTTTTTTGGTGAAATTCTTACCAGAACTTTCTTGCTCTGTTAAAGTAATTATCTTGAAATTTTAGCAAAACCTTCAAGTATTAATTGCTCGCTAAGGCTGTTTTCCTAAGGAAGCGAAAGATAGGGCGGGGCAATTAGTACAAGAGTTTGGTACACCTCTGGCATTCATGTATCATGAATGCCCCTGAGCCCCCAATCTTTTAAGCCAAGCTATCAAGATAAGAGTAGAACCCGTTTCGCAACGGGGAAAACACCGAGGGAAGAGCAACATTAAAAATTTTGCCGGCAAACCTTCTTAAATTGCCGGGTAGCCTCCTCTATATCCTTACCTGACTGAAAAATACTTGAGGTACCAGCCACAAAAACATTTGCTCCGGCAGCTTTAGTAAGGGGAATAGTCTTTTCATTAATGTTTCCGTCCACCTCGATGTCGATGGAAAGTGAATTTTCCTCAATCATTCCTCTTAGTTTTTTGATTTTGGGAAGTACCTGAGGAATAAAAGCTTGACCGGCGAATCCTGGATCAACTGTCATAACAATAACTACATCTAACAGTGGCAGAAGATATTCTAGGTGAGAGAGAGGAGTAGCTGGATTAAGAACTACTCCGGCCTTTTTCCCACCTTCTTTGATCATTCCAATTAACCGGTGCAGGCAATTAGAAGACTCGGAATGAACAAAAATAATATCGCTACCTACTTTGATGAAAGTAGAGATAAATTTCTCAGGGTGACTCAACTGGAGATGAGCCTCAAAAGGTAGATTTGTCTTATCCCTCAAAGCCTGAAGAATTAGAGGCCCCAGGGTTAGATTGGGTACAAAATGAGCATCCATAATATCAAAATGGAGAAGGTCTATTCCTCCCGCCTCCAGCTTTTTTACTTCCTCGGCCAGTCTACCGAGGTTGGCACACATCATTGATGCAGAAGTCTTAATTTCCATTGTTATCCCTCAAATAACCTTAATTTGCCTTAGCGAATCTATGACCACATCAGCCCAGTCCTCCAATACCTGACCAGGAGTAACCCCATTTAAAATTCCCACCGTTAGAGCTACACCAGCTCTCTTACCCATCTTCATATCGGTAACCGCATCCCCCACCATAATTAGCTTATTCTTAGGGATTCCCAGGCGATCAGAAATGAGAAAAATTGCCTCTGGATGAGGTTTCCTCTGAGAAACATCCTCTGAGGTAACAATATAATCAAAAAAATCTTTGATCTTAAGAAACTCCAGAACCCGACGAGTTTGCCTGGTACCATCCACAGTGGCAATGGCCAGGGGTAAACCCTTTTCCCGTAAATGAGTAAGGCATTGCCGGAGATAAGGTACCGGCTTGGTGATCTCTTCCATCTTAAGAGAGCGCTCAGTTCCCAAGAAGGCTTCTTCCATTAACTGGCGGGCTTCGTCCCAGGGATAACCACTCCGGTAAAGGACACCCGAAGCAATGAGTATTTCATCCTGCACTGAGGCCAGAACTAAGGGACCCCGGGGATCAATTTTTCCATCTAACGGATCGATACCACAGCTTCTTAGTACTGACGCCGCTATCTCATCAGAAATTCCCAGAGTATGGACCATTAATCTCCTTCTTATCTCAGCAATTTTACGCCAAGCAAAAGCAAAGTCAATCAAAGTTCCATCCTTATCAAAAACGATTCCCCCTGCCTCTACTACTTTATCACCAATGCGTAATTTACCCACGATTCAGCACCCTTGACTTATCCAGAGAAGCTAAATTCCTATAAACTGGAATTAGAGCCTCATAGCATTGTTTGAAAACCTCATAAAGTCCCCCATATTCTTCCCGAAGAGTATGGTTTGGTTCTTGAGTTTCCACTATTTTGACTACCTTTTCCGCGGCAGCAAAACTCTTAAAAATTCCCACGCCCACGCCTCCAGTAATAGCCGCTCCCAGAGAAGTTGCCTCTTCCATTAAGAGAGGTCGAGGGATTGGTCTACCAAAAACATCAGCCATAATCTGTCGGAAGATGACCGATCGGGCTGCTCCTCCAATAGCTCTCACTTCCTTGAAAAAGGGAATCTGCGCTTGCAAAATTTCCAGAATATAATAAAGATTGAAAACCACCCCTTCAAGAACGGCCCGGATAAGATGAGACCTTTTATGGGTAAGAGTTAAACCGATAAAGGCACCCTTGGCCAGTGGATTCCAATAAGGACTCCTTTCTCCCATCAGATAGGGTAAAAAAATCAGATTACCTGCTCCTGCCCCGGCATCTTTAGCTTCCAGATTCATAATTTCGTAAGGACTTAAGGAAATTCTCTTCGCCTGGGAGGCTTCGGCCAGGCAAATATTCTCTTTAAGCCATTGATAAGATCCTCCCGCTGTCTGCATCGAACCGTGGGGCATATACATATCGGGAATAAGATGGCAAAAAGTACCGGTCCTTCTTTGAGAGTCATACACGGGAACCCTGCTGGTACAAGCAATCCAGGCCGATGAACCCACATAACCATAGGCTATCCCTTCCTTGACCGATCCAGCTCCCACTGAAGCACAAAGCCCATCTCCTCCCCCAATCACCACGGGTGTACCGGAAGCAAGACCAGTTTCCTCGACTACCCTGGCCAGAACCTCCCCTGCTATATCGGTAGAAAGATGAAGCTGGGGAAGAATTTCCGGGGAAAGACCAGCCGCTTCCAGAAGGGGCGAAGACCAACATTTTTTTTTCAAGTCAAAAAGATTCGTCCCGGAAGCATCGGAATAATCAGTTACCCAAGAGCCGGTTAATTTGAAAATAATATAATCCTTGGCTTGAAGGAATTTATGGGCCTGCTCAAAAACTTTCGGTTCTTGCTCTTTGACCCACATTATTTTAGCCGCCGAATAACTGGGACTAATACGGTGACCAGTAGTAATATATACGCTCTCCTCTCCTAATTTTTCCCTGATTTGATCAGCTTGCTGCTCTCCTCGTTGATCAGCCCAAATAATAGCCTTACGTAAAGGTCGGCCCTTTTTGTCCACCGGTAAACATCCCATCATTTGTCCACTAAAGCAGATACAAGCAATTTCAGAAGCAGGAATCCGAGCTTTTTTCAAAAGCTCTCCGGTTGATTGACAAAATGCTTTCCACCAGTACTCCGGATTCTGTTCAGCCCAGTTTATTTGAGGATAAAAAGTAGGATAAGCACCGAAAGAGCTGGCTAAAAGGTTCCCTTCCTCATCGAAAAGAGTAGCTTTATCACCAGTAGTTCCTAAATCGTGAGCCAAAATAAACTGCCCCTTCATTTAGTCATCTCCTCTCTAATTTAGCTAACTCATTAGCTCTAGATAAGTCGGATAGAGTATTCACATTAAAGAACAGCCTTTCCGGCCGGCCAAATCTGACTATCTCCGGCTCACTAAGATATCTAACTCTAAGATACGAGAATAGGTTGCTGACACGCCGGTTTCCCTGCCCAAGTAATTCTTCGATAATGGGAAGGGTCTCTCGGGAATAAATAGCTACCAGAGGTTCCATTTGATCACTGGGCCGGGGAATGAGAACCTGATAATCTCTTTCAATCCTCAGCATAAAATCAAGTAATTCTGCACTTAAGAAAGGCATATCGCAGGCCAGTATTAGATTATATTTTGTTTGAGAAAAGAGGAGCCCGGAGTAAATTCCCTCCAGCGGCCCCCGGCCGGGAATAATATCTTCTCTTATCTCGACATTTTTATAGCTCCGAAAACGGCCGGTTCCCTGGGTTACAATAATTATTTTCTCGTCCTGGCGCTGAATTAACTTGAGTTGGTCCAGAATCCGGTCCAGAAGTTTTCTCCCCCCCCACTTCAAGAAAAGCCTTCTCTTTCCCCACTCTTTTGCCCTCTCCCCCAGCTAAAATAATCAAATTAGTTGGATTAATCTCCCTCGACATTTTGTTATTCAAGGTTTTCTCGACTTTCCCCCACTTTTTTCATGTTCACGGCACAAATTTTAAACTCGGGAATCTTGGCTATGGGGTCGAGGGCGTCAAGAGTAAGGATATTAACTGCTGCTTCCCGGAAATGGAAAGTCATAAAGACTACTCCCGGAGGTGACTTGTCGGTAATCTCAGCTTTGGCTTTTACTTTACCTCGACGGGAGGAAACCTCCACCATATCGCCAGTTTTAAGACCAAGCCTGGCCGCATCCTCAGGATGAATTTCCGCCAGAGCCTCAGGATAAATCTCATTCAGTCCCCTAACTCTCCGACTCATAGTTCCGGTATGCCAGTGGAAAAGAGTTCTTCCGGTGGAAAGAATAAAAGGATATTCTGAATCAGGAAGCTCAGCCGGCTCACGATAATGGGTGGAATAAAATTTACCTAACCCCCGACTGAATCGTCCTCGGTGCAGAAATTTGGTTCCGGGATGCTCCGGGTGAGGACAAGGCCACTGCAGGCCCCCTTTCTCCAATCTGGAAAAACTTACTCCTCCGTAAATTGGGGTCAGAGAGGCGATTTCCTCCATAATCCGGGAAGGTGAAGAATAATTCATTGGCCTACCCATTTTTTCGGCCAAACTGCAAATTATCTCCCAATCAGCTCGAGCCTCACCAGGTGGAGAGAGAGCCTGACGCACCCGCTGAATCCTCCGCTCAGTATTGGTAAAGGTACCTTCCTTTTCAGCAAAGCAGGCAGCGGGTAAGACTACGTCTGCAAAATCGGCTGTCTTGGTAAGAAAAATATCCTGGACCACCAGAAAATCAACTTTGGCCAGAGCCGCCTGAGTACGAGTAGAATTAGGATCTGACAAGGCCGAGTTTTCTCCCATAACGTAAAGGGCCTTGATTCCATCGTTCTCAATAGCCTGAATCATTTCCACTACTGTCAATCCCGGCTTATCTGATAAGCTGGTCGACCAGGCCTCTTCAAATTTTCTGCGCACAGTAATATCATTTACCGGTTGATATCCCGGGTAAACGTTGGGTAAGGCCCCCAGGTCACAGGCTCCCTGAACATTATTCTGACCCCTCAGGGGGTTCACCCCACAGCTCCTCTTTCCTACCTTTCCACATAACATAGCCAAGTTAGCCAGGGTAAGAACGTTGTCGGTCCCGGTAATATGTTGAGTTATTCCCATAGCGTAGAGAATAGTTGCTCTCTCTGAGCGGGCGTAAATCTGAGCTGCTTCCCTGATCAAATGGGACGGAACGCCGGTGATCTCTTCTACCCGAGACAGGGTATATTTCTTGACCACCCGGGCAAACTGATCGAATCCTTCAGTTCTATTTCCCACAAACTGCTCGTCAAAAAGCTCTTCTCTTAGAATCACCTTCATCATTCCGTTAAAAAGGGCTACATCAGTACCCGGTCTATGTCTAAGCCAAATATCGGCCAGCTCAGCCAACTCCGTCTTCCGCGGATCAGCCACAATCAAGCGGGCTCTATTGTTTCGAAGAGCAGCTCTCACTTGAAGAGCAATTATGGGATGGGTCTCTGAGGTGTTAGAGCCGGTAATTAAAATACAGTCAGACTCCTTGATTTCTTCAATGGAATTGGTCATGGCTCCGCTACCAAAACTCCGGGCTAACCCGGCTACCGTTGAAGCATGGCACAATCGGGCGCAGTGATCCACATTGTTGGTACCTATGACCGCCCGCATGAATTTCTGAAAAAGATAATTTTCTTCGTTAGTGCACTTAGCCGAAGAAAGACCGGCCATACTATCGGGGCCAAAATCCCTTCTTATTTGTGGCAACTTTTTTGATATCAGATTAAGGGCTTCTTCCCAATTAGCCGGGCGGAATTTCCCTTCTTCTTTGATTAAAGGTGAAGTTAACCTATCTGAAGAATGAACAAACTCGAAGCCAAACTTACCTTTGCTGCAGAGCCAACCCTGGTTAACCACGCTCTCCGGAAGAGAGGTAACCTTGATAATCCGGTTGTTCTTCACATTAAGCTCAATATTGCAGCCGCAGCCGCAGTAAGGACAAACTGTCTCTACTTTCTTTAGCTCCCATTCTCTCCCCTCAAACTTCCTCCCCTTTTCTGTTAAGGCTCCTACCGGACAGACGGAAACACAGTTACCACAGAAAACGCAGGGACTTTCCTTAAGGGATCGATCGAGACCGGTGGAGATTAGGGTAGCAAACCCCCGCTGGCTAAAATCAAGAACCTGGCAGCCTTGCACTTCCTCACAGACAGTGACACATCTTCCACAGAGAATACACTTGTTGTTGTCCCGGCTGATAAAGGGATTTTCCTCTCGAGGCAAATAGGCTGATCTCTCACCTGGAAAGCGAGAAGAAGAAACCTTCAGTTGATACGCATATTTTTCCAGCTCACAATTACCGCTTTTTTCACAAGTTAAGCAGTCCAGAGGATGATTGGAGAGAATAAGTTCCAGAACTATTTTCCTCGCTTTTTTTACTCGATCGCTATTAGTGAGAACTTCCATCCCTTCACTCACCGGCAAGGAGCAAGATGCCATTAGATTCGCTCGTCCCTTTACTTCCACCACACAAAGCCGGCAGGCACTAATCGGCGAAATCCTTGAATCATAGCAAAGATGAGGGATTTCAATTCCCATGGACTGAGCAGCTTGCAGGACACTTTGGTCCTCCGAAATAGCTAATTTTGTCCCGTCAATGGTCAGATTAACCTTCTGCACCTACACCCTCCTCTTTCCTGGCCTGTTCTAAATCACAGCGCAAACATCTCTGAGCCTCCTGACAAGCTTCCTCCTCCCCTATTCCCAACTCAACTTCGGAAAAGTCCTTTTTCCTCTGGCTAGCTTCTTGAGTCGGAAGTCTCACCCTTCGATGACTCAGAGGCTCCCCTTCCTCTTCCAGACAAAGAGCATCAAAAACTTTCTTTCTAATAGGAAAAGAAATCTTTAAGGGTCTTCCTCTAAGATATCTATCGATGGCCAGAGCAGCTCTTTCCCCGGAAGCTATCGCCTCCACTACCGTGGCCGGTCCAGTCACCAAATCACCGCCGGCAAAGACGCCGGGTTGACTGGTAGTTAAGGTATTTTTGTTCACCACAACGGTTCCCCAACCCGTGACCTCAACGGAGGGGGGCAGATAAGAGAGGTCACCTAGTTGGCCAATACCCAGTATCACCAGATTGCTTGGCAAAAAGAAGGCAGAGTCTTTTAGAGGAACAGGTCTTTTTCTTCCACTATCATCATAATCTCCCAGTCGTATCTTCAAACATTCTACCATCCTGACCTGGCCGTTTTCTCCCATGATTCTGATGGGAGCGGCTAAATAAAGAATTTCTATTTCCTCCTCTTCAGCAGCTCTAATCTCACTCTCCAGAGCGGGCATTTCTTCCCGGGACCGGCGGTACAGGATTCTCACCTTCTTAGCTCCCAGACGCAAAGCGGTACGCGCTGAATCAATAGCCGCATTCCCCCCTCCTATCACCACCACCTCACCTTTGACTACTGGTGGCCTGGCCAGGTTTACTTCCCGCAGGAATCCAACCGCACTCAGTACTCCCCTTAGGTTTTCTCCGGGAATGTGCAATCTCCGGCTTTGATGAGCCCCGGTGGCCATAAATATAGCCTTATATCCCATGTCCGAGAGATCATCAAAGGCCAGATCCTTTCCTATCTCTACTCCTTTCTTGATCTCTACTCCCATATCTTCAACGGCCAGTTTGATTTCCCGGGCAACAAGGTCTTTAGGGAGACGATAATCAGGTATTCCCACGGTAAGCATTCCCCCAGCTACCTCCAAGGCTTCAAAAATGGTCACCCGGTACCCCCATTTGGCTAAATAATGAGCCGCACCCAGTCCGGCTGGCCCGGAGCCAATAACAGCTATCTTTTGCTTGTTTTGAGCAGACGAAGGCTCAAAGCTCGCTAGATTGTTTCGGTAAGCCCAGTCACTCACAAATCTCTTTAAGACATTAATAGCTACTGGTTCATCCACTTCCGAACGACGGCATTTGTTCTCGCAAATATGATAGCAAACCCGGCCACAGATTCCCGGAAAAGGATTTCGCTGGAGAATCAATTTATAGGCCTCTTCATATTTTCTGGCGGCAATCAGTCCTACGTATCCCGGGATATCTATCCCCAGAGGGCATACATTCTGACAGGGCGAGCTAAACAAACTCTCACAACTGCAGGCCGGACAAAATTTGTCTTCGATATGAGAGAGGTACTCCCCGGAGAAATAGCGTAGAGTGGAGAGCACCGGATTGGGGGCCGTTTGACCCAAACCGCACAGAGAGCTGTCTTTGACTACCAGAGCCAGTTCTTCCAGCAGCTTTAGATCCTCCTTTTTCCCCTCACCTTGGGTAATACGTGTCAGAATCTCCAACATCCTTTTGGTCCCTAGACGGCAGGGAACACACTTACCACAGGATTCATCCTGGACGAAATCCAAGAAAAACCTGGCAATATCAACCATACAAGTGTTATCATCCATTACTACCATGCCACCAGAGCCCATTATAGCTCCCAGTTTCTTCAAGGAATCATAATCAATGGGTGTATCTAGGTAGCGCTCGGGAATACATCCTCCAGAGGGACCTCCTATCTGGACCGCCTTAAACTTCCTACCCTGGGGTACTCCTCCTCCAATGTCAAAGACAACCTTACTTAAAGTCGAGCCAATGGGAATTTCCACCAATCCAGTGTTCTCTACTTTGCCGGCCAGAGCAAAAATCTTCGTCCCCTTACTCTTCTCCGTCCCCACCTCAGTGTAATGTTCCACCCCCTTAAGAAAAATATAGGTAACATTGGCTAAAGTCTCCACGTTATTAATACAGGTAGGACGATTCCAGAGACCTGATTGAGCCGGAAAAGGAGGTCGGGGCCTGGGCATTCCCCTTTTTCCCTCAATGGAAGCAATCAGCGCCGTCTCCTCGCCACATACAAAAGCGCCTGCTCCTTGCTTTATGCGTATCCGAAAAGAGAAATTACTGCCCAAAATGGAATTCCCCAAAAGGCCCTTTTTCTCCGCTTCTCTAAGAGCAATGGTAAGATGCTCCACAGCAATGGGATATTCGGCTCTCACATACACGTATCCCTCTCCAGCCCCAATAGCATAAGCAGCTATAATCATTCCTTCTAATACGCTATGAGGATCACCTTCCAGAAGAGCCCGATCCATAAAAGCTCCTGGATCTCCCTCATCGGCATTACAAATAATGAACTTGGGCTGACCGGGGCTATTTCTGGTGAACTGCCACTTCAAACCGGTAGGAAAACCAGCACCCCCTCGCCCTCTCAAACCAGCTCTTTTCACCAAGGAGATGACTCCTTCCGGTGACATCCGACGGGAAAGAATCATTCCCAGGGCCTGGTAACCATCACGGGCTATGTACTCATCAATATGGGTGGGATCGATTACACCACAGTTACGTAAAATTCGCCGGGTTTGTTCACCATAAAAAGGCACCTCATTGGCCCGGACTATTCTTTCACCCGAGCGGGGACGCTGATAAAGAAGTCTCTCGATAATCCGTCCTTTCCTGAGAGTCTCAAAAACAATTTCCCGGACATCCCCAACGGACACTTGTTGATAAAAAATACCCTCCGGGTCTATCACCATCACCGGAGCTCGAGCACAAAACCCCTGACAGCCGGTAGAGACCACCCGAACTTTTCCCCTCAAGCCAGCGTTCTCAATTTCCTCTATAAGCTTATCTCTAATCTCCTGAGCTCCATAAGCCCGGCAGCCGGTCATACATATGCGAACTTTCCTTCTCTCTCTTTTTTCTAAAGCCAGCATTTCCCTTCGGTAAGCCTCCAGTTCCTCGAGATTGCTAAACCCCATTAGTTCATCCCCCTAAAATTGGTCAAGAATTCCCTCAATCCTGTCCAGTGTTAACTTACCAAAGTAATCCCGGTTAACCATCATCACGGGAGCCAGGAAACAAGTTCCCAGGCATCGGACGGTCTCCAAAGTGAACTTGAGATCTGGCGTGGTCTGCCCATCCTGGATCCCCAGGACTGATTCAATCTTATCCAAAATTCTGCGGCTACCCCGCACATGACAGGCAGTCCCTTGACAAACCTTGATGATATTTTTGCCTCGAGGAGAAAGATAGAATTGACCATAGAAGGTAGCTACTCCCCATACTCGACTTAAGGGTAGCTCCAGACCCTCGGCTACCTTCACCAGCATCTCCTCCGGTAGATAACCCAGGACTTCCTGAACCTCCTGGAGGACGGGCATTAAAGCACCATCATCCCCCTGATGACGGTTTATTATCTGCTCAACTTTTACTTGATCATCCATTTTCATTCATCTCACCTCAAGGGTAACTTTACTATTTTGGTAACCCAGATATGTTACCCGTAAAGTAACCAAACTGCCGCGAATAATCCCCGGCAACGGGAAAATGCGAGAAGGCATTATAAAAGCAAAACCATCATCCCCGCCCGAAAACATACCAGTAGAAGCAACCGACAAAAATGCTGCCCCCGATAATATTTCCCAGGGTTACGGGCAACAGATTACCAATAAGAAACTGTCCCCAAGTCACCTGGGCACCGTATAACATACCCACCGGGATAAAGAACATATTGGCGATACTGTGCTCAAAACCCAGTGCTACAAAGGCCATAATAGGAAACCAGATACCGGCAATCTTACTGATAATATCATCGGAAGAAACGGCCAGACAGATTGATAGACAAACCAGCCAGTTACAACCAATCCCCTTGAAGAAGAGAGGCCAAAAACTCTGGTGTACTTTCCCTTCGGCTAGCTCAATAGTTGCACTCAACCAGGGCTCCTTGGCTAAGAGGTAAGTCAAATAAGCCAGGACGACGGCCACAAATACTGAACCAACGAAATTACCCAGGTAAGAGAGGAGCCAGTTTCTGGCACAGGCGGTCCACTTTATTCTCCGGGAAAGAACAGCCGGCATGCAGCAGGCCGTGTTTCCGGTAAACAACTCGGCGCCTCCAATCACGACCAGTACCAGCCCGACCGGAAAAACACTGCCAAAGATAAGCTTTTGCAGTCCCGGATTGTCTGCCTTGATTTGCGGGATCCCGCCCCCCACCACAATAGCCAGCAAGCCACCCATAGCGATAAACGCACCGGCCAGAAAGCTAAGAGCAATCAACTGGCTCCAGGAAAGCTTCGCCTTAGCACAACCAACAGCATCAACTGTTTGAACTATTTCTCGCGGTGATTTGAAAGCCACCTTCTTATCTCCTTTCAAAACTTAAGATCGGACTAAATCAGCCTAATAATTTAGTTTCCAAAAAAATAGCCTCAACCTTTAACTTGCACCAATAAGCGCAGGCTAAAAGCCTGCGGCTACCCTCTATCTTCACCAAAAAAAGGGTTCCTTGCGGCTACCCAAAACTCTTTTAAACTTTACTTTCAGAAAAACTTACCTGTTACCATACCATAGACAGACTAATTAAATTAGAAATAAGGCAATCATCCAGCAAGCCGCAGTAATAAGAGAAGCCACCGGATAACATGCCTCTTTTCTTACCGGGAATAACTTGATTCCCAGTGCTCTAGCTAAAACAGGCAGAGTGATCCCTCCGAGTAAGCCGGCCAGGGTAGCCCTGGAGAAAATCTTGGGCAGAAGCATCGCTACCTCACTGAGCTTGAAAGGAACTGAGCTCACCAGAGGCGTCGCTATTTGAGTAATCACGTAGCCTCCCCCATAGCACAGATAAGCGGCAATCACTCCCGCACTTATCAGGACAGTAAAGTTCTTTTCTTTTTTGAGGTTCAAGGAGGCAGCCCACCAAATCAGCTCAAAGATTGCTCCCTCGGCTACAATAGCTATAACTGAGCATAAGACACACTCCCCCAGGGGAACTGTAGCTCTCAGAACGCCTGCCACTACCCCCATAGCCAATTGCATCCCTCTCTGTTCATAGACGGACCGGCTCAGCGCCATTAAACCCAGAGCTATCAGTCCGGTCATTACCGCCCCGGGAAGATATTGCCCTAAGAGGCATTCGGTCAGTCCCCATACCGAGCCAAAGACTATAATCCCCGTTATTATTCTGGCCTTACTCATTTTATTACCTCAATTCCGGCTAAATTTTTAATCCAGTATTGTTTGGGCAGCGAGGGAAGCACCACCCTTTTTTCCCTGAGCAGGAGACCTTGTCGTAAGTCTTCCCAGGCAACCGTTTTCTGGTAACCATCTGCCGCCGATAAGACATAGGTATGCTGCTCCGAGGCTTTGACTCCCGCCTGTTTTATTACCGCCTCCAGAGGAACTCCCCGGTATTCTCCTCTGGTCTCAGATTTCACTGTTTTGAACAGCCGGTCCAGAAAAAGTTTTTCATCAGCTACCAGAATAGTCTCTCCTTCTTTGGAAGGATGAGAAATATAAAGGTAAATTTTGGAACCAGTTCCCAGACTTAACAAAACTACAGCCATTAGGAAAAAAACTACTTTCCTATTCACCTGAACACCTTTAAATCGCACTTTCCCTCATCTTTGCTGGAGACTCTAACTGGCTGGACACTCACCTATTGTAGGCTGATGTTGTGTTTTGTCAACTAACTGTTCCGTAACCTTTTAATTAAATTTTAGCTAATATAAAAAGGCGAAAAAGATGTGACAAAACCAATATTTTAGGTAAAATTGGAAATATCTTAGAGACAAGAAAATGGGAGACTAAAGTCTCCCCTACCCGGGTATCCCAAGAGAAAGTGGTAGCCGCAGGCTTTAGCCTGCGTTTATTGGCGCAACCTAAAGGTTGCAACTACCTTGGTGAAATCTAAACTATTACCAGGATACAGTTATGAACCACATATCCAGGTTCTCAGTTGAAACAGGGGAAAAGTTGATCCAACTGAAAAAAACTCTTCGGAAGATGAAAAGTATGATGATAGCTTATTCCGGAGGAGTCGATAGCACTTTTTTGCTTAAGATTGCCCAGGAAGAGTTAGGGAACAAGAATAAAATCTTAGCTGTTACTGCTTGTTCAGCTATCTTTCTCCCTGAAGAGATGAAAATAGCCCAACAGATTACTCAAAAACTACAGGTTAAACATCAAATCATTGACACAACTCAGCTTGACAATCCATCTTTTTTCACCAATCCTCCCAACCGCTGCTATTACTGCAAGAAAGAACTATTCTCCAAACTTGGTTATCTGGCTAAAGAGAATGGATTAAATTTTGTGGTAGATGGATCGAATCTGGATGATCTCGGCGATTTCCGTCCGGGAATGCAGGCAGCCAAAGAACTCGGAATACGTTCCCCTCTAATAGAGGTTGGTCTAAGTAAAGAGGAGATCCGAAATCTCTCCCGAAAAATGGGTTTGCCTACCTGGAATAAGCCTTCTCAAGCCTGCTTAGCCTCTCGTTTTCCCTACGGAACGAAAATAACCAGAACGGCTCTGCGTAAGGTGGCTGAGGCTGAGGCGTTCCTCAAAACTCTGGGAATTTCTCAGGTAAGAGTGAGATACTACGGAGCCTGGGCCCGAATTGAAGTCCCAGTTAGTCAAATAAGCCGCCTGGTTAATGAGAAAATCAGATCTATCCTGATTGAGAAGTTCAAGCATATTGGTTATACTTATATTACCTTAGATCTGGAGGGATACCGCCAGGGAAGTATGAACTTAGACTTACCAATTAAAAAAGCGAGTCCTTAGAGAATACCTCTTTAAGTATCTTTCCAGTGTAAGAACGAGGATTTTGAGTTAACATTTCCGGAGTCCCGCAAGCTACAATCTCTCCCCCTTCATCCCCTCCCTCCGGACCCAAGTCGATAACATAATCGGCTACCTTTATTACATCAGGATTATGTTCAATAACTACCACAGTATTACCTTTGTCCACCAGTCGATTTAACACATCAACAAGTTTTTCAATGTCCGCAAAATGTAGACCGGTAGTAGGCTCATCCAGAAGATACAGAGTCCTACCCGTTCCTTTTTTGGAAAGCTCTTTGGATAATTTCACCCGTTGGGCTTCTCCTCCGGACAGAGTAGTAGCAGATTGCCCCAGATGTACATAACCCAACCCTACATCATAAAGGGTTTTAAGCTTAAATTTTATCTGAGGAATCCGACGGAAAAACTGCAGAGCTTCCTCCACGGTCATTCCCAGAATCTCAGCGATATTCTTACCCTTATACTTTATTTGCAGGGTTTCCCTGTTATACCTTTTTCCCTTGCAAGCGTCGCAGGGAACATAAACATCGGGAAGGAATTGCATTTCAATTTTTATCATCCCCTCTCCCCGACACTGCTGGCATCTTCCCCGGCGGACATTGAAACTGAATCTTCCCTGATTGTAGCCTCTCATCCTGGCTTCCTCTACTTTGGCAAAAAGCTGCCTAATCGGAGTAAAAAGTCCAGTATAGGTAGCCGGATTGGAACGGGGAGTTCTGCCAATGGGAGATTGATCAATTACCACTACCTTGTCAATATATTCAAGTCCCTCCAGACGCTCAAATTTCCCCGGCTTCTCCCTACTTTTATAAAAATGCACAGCCAGGGCCTTGTATAAAACATCCTCAATTAAGGTACTCTTACCTGAACCAGAGACTCCCGTGATACAGGTGAAGGTACCCAGCGGAATTTCTGCGTTTATACTCTTCAGATTATGCTCCGACACTCCCACAATTTTAAGATAATGATCATCCAACGGATGACGACGGCAAACAGGTAGAGAAACTTTAAGTTCCCCCTTGAGATACTTACCGGTAAGTGAGTAAGGAGAAGAAATTATATCCTGCAAAGAACCTTGGGCTACTATTTCCCCTCCATGTTCTCCTGCTCCCGGTCCTAAATCAATAATGTGGTCGGCTGCTTCGATAGTGGAACGATCGTGTTCCACTATAATTATAGTATTTCCCAGATCTCTCAATTGCTTAAGAGTATCCAGAAGTCTTCCTATATCTCTCTGGTGAAGTCCAATAGTAGGTTCATCAAGAATATAAATAACCCCGACTAATCCGGAGCCGATCTGAGTAGCCAGACGTATCCTCTCAACTTCTCCCCCCGAAAGACTCCCTATCCTTCTGTCCAGAGTAAGATAGCCAAGTCCCACGCTGACCATAAATCCCAGCCTTTTTCTTATTTCCTTAACAATGTCTTCCGCAATCAGCTTCTCCCGTGCATTGAGTCTAATTCGCTGGAAAAAATCTTGACTTTCCTTAATACTCATTTTAACCACATCATAAATGGACCGTCCCCTTAAGGTGACCGCCAGGCTCTCCGGACGCAGGCGAGCCCCCCCACATTGAAAACAAGGGGTTTCCCGAACATACTTGTGGATTTCTTCCTGAACATACTCAGAATTACTTTCCCGGTACCTTCTCTCCAAATTAGGAACAACTCCTTCAAAAGGAGTGGAATAATGATAAATCTCATCCCCTCTTCTTCCGGTAAATTCAATTTCTTCCGAGTCAGACCCATAGAGTATAACTTTTTGAATCCTCGGAGAAAGATCTTTAAAGGAAGTATCTAGAGAGAAATTATAATGTTTAGCTAAGGCAGAAAATTGCCTAAAATAGTACCTGGAGGCAGTACGAGCCCACCGATAGAATCCAACCCCTTCCTCCCAGGGAGCAATGGCTCCTTCTCCCAAACTCTTTTCTTTATCCGGCACCACTAATTCCGGATCAACGGTTTGCCGAGTTCCCAATCCATTACAGGCAGGACAAGCACCATAGGGGCTATTAAAGGAAAACATCCGGGGAGAAATCTCCTCATAGCTAATCCCGCACTCAGGACAATTAAAGTGACGACTAAAGATATACTCCTCTTCTTTATCTTCGATTTTCTTGGTAACAATGACCAGACCATTAGCCCGCTCACTGGCTAACTCCAGAGAATCGACCAATCTTGACTCGATACCTTTCTTGACTTCAAGCCGGTCAACTACTACTTCCAGGGTATGCTTTTTGTTTTTGTTCAAAAAAATATCTTCCTCATCCAGAACCCTTATTTTTCCATCCACCCGAATCCTCAAGTATCCCTCTCGTCTTATTTGCTCTATTAGTTCTCGGTATTCACCTTTTCTGCCCCGAACAAGGGGGGAAAGAATTTGTATCGCTGAACCAGAGGGGAAACTCATTACTTGATCAGTTATCTTCTCAATAGTCTGGGGAGAAATCTTTCGTCCACAACGGTAACAGTGAGCAATTCCCATATGAGCAAACAAGAGTCGCAGGTAATCATAGATCTCGGTGAGGGTAGCCACCGTGGAACGGGGGTTACTGGACGCTTTCCGCTGCTCTATGGAGATGGCCGGAGATAAACCTTCAACATAATCCACTTTGGGCTTGGACATTTGTTCCAAAAACTGTCGGGCATAACTGGAAAGAGATTCCACATAACGGCGCTGTCCTTCAGCATAAAGAGTGTCAAAAGCCAGGGAAGATTTTCCCGATCCACTAAGTCCGGTAATTACTATTAGTTTGTTGCGAGGAATTTCAACATCTAGTCCCTTAAGGTTATGTTCCCTGGCTCCCTTTATTATTATTTTTTCCTGGCTCATCTTAGTCACCCAAACTATTATTTTATGCTTTTTACCGACCAAGTCAAACAAAACACTTGGCACATTTGGTTCCTCTGGTTCATTCCGTTCGTTTGGTTCATTTCGTTGAAACCGTTGATTCCGTTGCGTGACTAGTCGCTCCAGGAGAATGTCCCTCGCTGAAGTGAAAAGCTAAACAAGGCGCTCGGCACTAGTTTGACCATCGAACAGATTTTACTATTATGTCCTTAATGTGCTGATATGAGGAGGACAAATGAAGACCAAGAAATTCAGAATTATAGAAAAGAGAAATCTAGCACCCCGTATTAAACTCTTATCCTTAAAAGCTCCCTTGATCGCCGCCCGGTGTCGACCTGGTCAATTCGTGGTCATCCGCATTAATGAGGAGGGAGAACGTATTCCCTTAACCATTGCCTGCCATGATACTAAAAGAGGTAGTATCACCATAGTAGTTCAGGATGCCGGTCGGAGTACTGGAGAGTTGTGCCGGATGGAAAAAAACCAGTTTATTGAGGATGTCTTAGGACCTCTGGGTATTCCTACTCCTATTAAGAAAATAGGAACGGTACTATGTGTAGGAGGAGGAGTGGGAGTAGCCCTCCTTTATCCTGAAGCAAAAAAACATAAGGAAATAGGAAATGAGGTTATTTCCGTAATGGGAGCTCGCAGCAAAGAACTTATGTTTTTCCAGGAAGAGATGGAGAAGATAAGTAATCAAATCCATTACAGCACCGACGATGGCAGTTTTGGACATCACGGTTTCGTCACTGATCTGGTAAGGAAAATCCTCGAAACCGGTAAATCTATCAACGAAGCAATAGTCATTGGTCCAATCCCCATGATGAAAGCAGTCTGCCACATTACCAAAGAATACAAAATTAAGACTATAGTAAGCCTCAACCCCATTATGCTCGACGCTACAGGAATGTGTGGCACTTGCCGGGTTAAGATTGGAGGTCAAACAAAATTTGCCTGCGTGGATGGCCCTGACTTTGACGGTCATCTGGTAGATTTTGACGAACTGATGCAAAGACAGAAAAGGTTCGTTAAAGAGGAAAAAATTGCCCTTAATTACAGGAGAAACCCGGAAGGAAAGTGATTTATTTCTCAATCAAAAGAGAGGCATAACCAACTACTGCCTGGTAATCCCCGGTGATATCTCCGGAAGTAGCATATTGGAGAAGTTTAATTTTTTTTGCTCCCAGATGAGTGACCACACTCATTAAGGTCATTACCGGACCGGGTCCACACATGGAGAAATTACCCCTGTGAATAATTTTGCCTAATTCTCTATAATCAAGAGAAAGGATAGCTTTTAAGATTAATTTATCTTCTTTCTCAGCTACCTGGTGAGGTTGATAGTGGGTAAGATCACTACTGGCTATAACTACTATATTTTCTCCCTCAATTAGAGAGTACAAAATTTCGCCCAGGCGCGAACTAACTGATTCAGACTGGTCCATCATACAAATAGGAACAATACGAAAATTGTTTCCATAACTATATTGAAGAAAGGGTAGTTGAACCTCCAGAGAATGTTCCCATTCATGAGCCTCAGTATTTAGTTCAACAAGACCAGTTGAATCTCTTATTAGCTTACTGGATAGTTCCTCGTTAATGGAGATACGCCCTAAGGGTGTTTCCCACTCTCCTTCTCCCATTAAGGCTATCGGTGAGCCAAAACCCCGATGATTGGGACCGAGAATAACTACGGTATCAGGAATCTGAGATTGAACCAATTCTCGGAAACTCCAGGCTGCTATAGGACCCGAATACATATAACCTGCGTGAGGACTGATTATTCCCAGGATATTGCCTTCTCTAATTTGGGAAAGTTCAGGTACACTTCCCGGACCTAACCTGTGAGTATAACAATCCTCAATCTGCCTCTGCAGCTCGTTCCTGGTACCTTGATAAAAAGTGCCGGCCACTCTGGCCTTTCTTATCATTATCCCTCCCTTCTCTCAAATGAAACCTCTACAAAAAACCACTTTATCACCACTCTCCTAACGGAACAACAATCAACTCTCCCTAATGCCAAACCATAAACAAAGGAGCCAAAACTAAAGCAATTACTGACATCAGCTTAATCAATATATTAATAGAGGGACCTACGGTATCCTTGAGAGGGTCACCAACTGTATCCCCTATTACGCTGGCCTTATGGGCCTCAGAGCCCTTACCTCCAAAATATCCTTCTTCGATATATTTCTTGGCATTATCAAGAGCAGCTCCAGTATTGGCTGTCTGGATACCCAGCTGGAGACCCACCACCAAAGCCCCCATGAGAAAACCTCCCAGGGCTACCGGACCCAGGAAAACTCCCATTGCTACAGGAATAGCTATGGCTAAAATCCCCGGAAGCATCATACTATGAAGAGCTCCTCTGGTAGCAATATCCACACAACGCGCCGAATCAGCTTTTCCCTTCCCCTTCATTAATCCCGGGATTTCCTTGAATTGCCGTCTGACCTCCGTTACAATTTCAAAGGCCAATTGCCCCACCCCTCGAGCCAACAGTGAGCCATACAAATAAGGTACCATCCCACCAATAAGGAGGCCAGCGATTAACTTTGGATCAGTAAGAGAAAGAGAAATTCCCGTAACAGCCATATAGGCAGTAATTAAGCCCAGAGAAGCAAAGGCGGCTGACCCGATAGCAAATCCTTTTCCGATAGCAGCAGTAGTATTACCCACGGCATCAAGTTTATCCGTAATCTGGCGAACTTTGGAGGGAAGTTTGGCCATCTCGGCAATCCCACCAGCGTTATCAGCCACCGGGCCGTAAGAGTCCACCGCCAGGGTAATTCCAAGAATAGAAAGCATCCCCAGAGCCGCTATCGCCACTCCGTACATACCAGCTACCATAAAGCTGGTCAAAGTAGCTACCGCAATTATTACCACCGGAACCACCGTAGAAAGCATCCCCAGAGATAATCCATTGACTATGGCAACGGCTGGTCCGCTTTGACAGGACCGGGCCAACTCTTTCACCGGACTATACTTACCAGAAGTATAGTATTCGCTGACCTTGCCGATTATCAGTCCGGCAAGAACACCGGCTACGATAGCCCAGAATGGACCCAAACGCAGGTAGTCTCCGTAAGCGGATCCCCGATAGGTAATAAGAAAAAAAGAGCCAATAATCATCAAAATAGCCGATAGATAAATTCCTCCATTAAGAGCTTTCTGAGGATCCTTGCCTTTGGCTAACCTAACCCATAGTACTCCGATTATAGAAGAGAGAATTCCCCAACCAGCCAAAAAGAAGGGTAAATAGGTAAGAGAAATAAAAGCTAATCCTGAAGCAATAGCTAAAGTGGCAATTATCGATTCCACATAAGACTCTAAGAGATCCGCACCCAAGCCGGCAACATCACCCACATTGTCTCCTACATTGTCAGCGATAACGGCAGCGTTTCGAGGGTCATCTTCGGGAATCCCAGCTTCTACCTTGCCCACCAGATCAGCTCCCATATCCGCTCCCTTGGTGTAAATGCCTCCTCCGGCTCGAGCAAAAAGGGCCATAAGTGAAGCTCCCATGGCATACCCATTAACAATTAGGGGATTCCCCACGGCCTGTCCGTTAATTATGAGGGGCGAGAGCCAGCGAGAAAAGAAATAAACGGCCACCAATCCAAGAAAAGCTACACTAACAATACACAATCCAGTGACACCACCGGCCGAAAAAGATATCTTTAAAGCTGGTTTAAGACCGGCTCGACTGGCCTCGGTCGTGCGACTATTAGCTCTGGTAGCTACGCTCATTCCTATCCATCCCGCTAAGGCGGAGCAAACCACTCCAGTCACAAAAGCTAAGGCAGTGGCCCAATTAACTCCCACATTCTTTCCAAAAAGAGGAGCCAAAGATAAAAAAGCAACCACGATGACTACTACTACTGCTACCGTCTTGTATTCCCGATAAAGAAAAGTCCGGGCTCCTTGCTGAATAGTCCGAGAGATATTCCTCATTACTTCATTACCTGGAGAAGCTTTAAGAACTCCTCGGATCAAAAAACCCACGCAAATCAACCCCACCACACCGGCCCCGGCCGAAATTAATACCTGAAACATCGCTCTATTTTCCTCCTTCTTTTTAGTCCATTCTTTTCCTTTAACAAACTCAGTTGTATTCCCTCATCGCCTTATCTATTCCCCCCACGACAATAACTCCTAAAGCCTGAATGGCTCTTTCTATGGCTTGCTCTATTATTTTCCACTCCCTTTCTCTAAACTCACTCAGTACATAATCAACCAGCTCCTTCTCTCCTCCGGGCATTCCAACACCAATTCTCAAACGAGGAAATTCCTCTGTTCCCAAGGATTCAATAATAGACCTCAGTCCTCTATGACCTCCATCACTACCACTTCGGGAAATCCTCAGTTGTCCCGGCTCAAGATTTATATCGTCACTTATCACCACAATATCCACCGGATCCAACCCATAACTATTAAGAATCTGAATCAGCGAGATACCCGAACGATTAACAAAAGTGAGGGGCTTAACCAGGACAATTTTTTCCCGATCAATCATCCCTTCCCCTATGACTGCCTGGAAGCAAAGTTTACTTAACTCAACCTTATGTTGAAAAGCTAAATTATCAATCACTAAGAAACCTAAATTATGTCGGGTTCGCCCATATTCTCTTCCCGGATTCCCTAATCCAAAGAGTAACCTCATTTCTCACTTTTTCTGCTCTTCTTTCTTACCCCCTGAACTCTCCTCCCCTTCCATTTTCTCCTCCTTTCCCACTACCTCTACTTCTTTAGGTGTCGCCGCTACTTCTGCTTTTTCCAATTCTTCCTCGCTAACAGGAGCGATGATTGAAACAACTCTCTCTTGAGAATTGGTAATTACTTTTACCTCGGGAGAAATTTCTATATCTTTAACCAGAAGGAAGTCACCTATTTCCAAAGAATCTATTTTTATTTCCAGGCGGGAAGGAATATTCTTGGGCAAACACTCAATCTCTATTTCTCTCACCCATTGTTCTACGACTCCGCCCTCTTTAGCTCCGACAGCTTTCCCCACCAGATGAAGTGGGACGGTAGTACTTACTTTCTCTCCTCGAGTAACTTCGTAGAAGTCAATGTGCTCAATCCCTTCTTTCAACCAATTATACTGGATCTCTTTAATAATTACCTCTCTTTCTCGATTCTCTTCTTGCCCTACTAACTCAAGTTTTATTATCCCCGTGTCTCCCCGAGCAGAACCCGAGAAAAATCGGCGGACCTGAATCAGGTCTAATTCCAAAAGAATATTCTTCTTCAAATGGGCTCCATAGAGAATTGCCGGTAATTTCCCCTGGCTTCTCAATTTATGAGTATAACTCTTGCCTTTTTTTTCTCTTATTTCCACTTTTAATGTTGATCCCTGCATTTGGTTTCTTCCTCCTTAAACAACTAAGTTAGCTCTTTTTTTACCCCACCCCTGTACTCCTCTTTAGGAAAATAAAGAACTCACAGAGCGGTTCTCATGAATCCGTTTGATGGCTTCGCCCAATAGGGGTGCCACGGTGAGAACTTTAATTTTACTGCTCGGCTCTCCTTTTCTTAATGGAATAGAGTCCGTGACAATCAGTTGAGCAAGAGAAGACTTCTCAACTTCCTCATAGACCCCGGCCGACAGAACAGCATGGGTACAACCAGCGTATACTTTCCTGACGCCTCCCTTAATCAACTCTTCAACAGCGGCCAGTAGGGTTCCTCCGGTATCGATTATGTCATCTACAATAAAGATATCCTTATTTTTGACCTCTCCAATTACACTGAGTACCTCAGCCTTATCCACTGCCGGCCTTCTTTTATCTATAATGGCCAGAGGAACTTTGAGTCTTCTGGCATAGGCCCTGGCCCTTCTTACTCCGCCAACGTCGGGAGCTAAAATCACCAGATTTTCCAGCAATTTACTTCTGAGGTAGTCAATAATAATCGGGGCACTAAAAAGATGGTCTACTTTGATGTCGAAAAATCCCTGAATCTGATCTACATGCAGATCAAGAAGTAACACCCGATCAGCTCCGGCAGTACTAATTAAATTTGCTACTAATTTAGCTGTAATGGGTACCCGGGGCTCATCTTTTCTGTCCTGTCTGGCATAACCGTAGTAAGGAACAACTACTGTAATCCTACGGGCTGAAGCTCTCCGGAAAGCATCAAGCATAATAAGAAGTTCCATTAGACTTTCATTAACCGGAGGGCAGGTAGGTTGGACAAGAAATATATCTTTCCCTCTCACGTTTTCCTTTATTTTAACATAGGTCTCGCCGTCGCTGAAAGAACTTATCTCCATTTCACCCAAAGAAATTCCCAGATACTCAATTATTTTTTTAGCTAATTCAGGATTAGCCGTTCCACTGAAAATTCCCAGCTCACCCTCGAGTACCATTTTCTTATCTCCTTATTATCCCGTCACCAATGCCCCTGCGGACAGTCCCTCAGAAATATCTCCGCTACTTCTAACCTTAAGTCCTAATATTGGCTCTGTATTATAAAAGTGAAGAAAAAAATGTCAATAATCAGTTCAGCATTTTAGAAAAATCTCCTCTCTTCTTCCCGCTCCCCAAGTAAACTATCTTCATTGGATTAAAGAAAAAACTAATTTAGATAATCACTTAAATCTCTGAAGGTAGGTCTCATAGGGTATTTTTAAGATTCTCACCCTGAATAAAGAGATAAATAAATCTGTTTTGATAATTTAATAGATAAGGGTTCCGGAAAATCAAGCATCCGGCACAAATAATAAATCATCATTTGATTCACCGGCATCTGAGAATATTCTTCTGGTAGCTCCCTGGCTACCCCCTCACCGGGAAGAGACAGTCTCGGAATTTCCCTTCTTTGCACTAAATTATCTATATCCCTAAAGTTATCTTTGTAGATTTTCAATCTCTTTTCCACGGTCTCTTTTCGATCGTCCTCTCTAATAATTAACTTGGTCCCGTCATCATCACAGATCTCATCTCTTTTTGGCCTGGATTGAGGAATATTCACATTGTAGACTCTCCCACACTGAGGACAGGTTCTCCTTCCTACAACTCTCTTAAATATAGTTATATCCGAGCAATCTATGGATATTACCAGATCTATTTCATGGTACCTTATTAAAGAACTCTTAGCTCCCCTCTCTCCCAAATGAACCCGGGTATCATAGTTATGAGCGTGATCAAAAAGCATCCTGGCCTGATCCACCGTTCTGGGATAACCATCCATCAAAAATCTTTCGTATCCCAGTTGACTTAATTTACTAATAATCACTTTATTTACCAGATCATCCGGAACCAGTCCACCTTTCTGAACATAGGCGGCCGCTTCTTTTCCTAATTTGGTTTCTCGTCCTATTTGTTCTCTCAATAAGTCACCGGTAGAAAATACCCTCAAATCAAGATTATTTGAACCACTTAAAAGTTTAGTCTTCCCAGTAGCTTTAAGAGACGAAAGCAAAGACTTCCCCAGATTTTCTTTTCCCTCAAGGTCAAAATTTTCTATTAAATCTATGACAAAATTTTGAGAAAGATAATCGAGTAGTAACTTTTTTTCCATAACTGCTTTGATAATTCGGCTCCAGGTTCCCTTGCCTGACTGAGGTGGACCAATCACTACCAATCTGTAGTATCTTAAAGGATACATCTTAAATTCCCCCCTGATATTTCACTAAACACTAAATAACCACACCCTGACTTTCCCCTCAAAGCCAACCTTTCAGTAATTATAATTGACCTAATAACAGGTGTCAAGTGCCCGCCTTGGCCAGCCCCTAAACCATCCACCCTTGCTATTCTTAGTCTTTTCTGGTATTCTAAGGTTAACTTCCTAGGAGAGGGGTGAAAAACCCCCATATTGTAGCGGTTCGATTTATCGGACCCTTTATTAAGCGAGTTTCATAAATGACACCTCTACAAAAAAACCACTTTATCACCACTCTCCCAGAGATTCCAAGAGAGAAAATATGCCTCTAGAGGGAAAATCGGTAAATAAACTTATCATTAAAGCAGCTCTCACTGGAATGATCCCTACCAAAAAAGATACGCCGTTTGTTCCGGTAACCCCGGAAGAAATTGCCCGGGACGCCTATAAAGTTTACAAACTGGGAGCCAGTGTACTGCATCTTCATGCTCGGGACAAAAATGGTCTACCCACTTACAGCGCTAAAGTTTATCAAGAAATCATTGAGCGAGTCAAAGATAAGTGCCCCGAGGTCATCCTTTGCCTTTCCACTAGCGGTCGAGTCCATCCCCAGGTGGAACATAGAAGTGAAGTCTTATCTCTAAAACCTGAGATGGCCAGTCTCACCGTAGGCTCACTCAACTTCCCTCGCTATCCCAGTGTTAACTCTCCAGAGACAATTAAAAAATTGGCCAGATTAATGAGAGAGAACAACATTTTGCCTGAACTGGAAATTTTTGAATCCGGCTTCATAAACTATGCCTTGTTTCTCTACCAAAGAGGTATTCTCAGCGACCCTTTGCATTTTAACTTACTTCTGGGCTCCCTGGGAACTTGTCCAGCCAACATCAGAGATCTATCCTACCTGGTTGACTCCCTTCCCCCAGGTAGTGTTTGGTCGGCTACCGGAATAGGCCGATTTCAAACTCAAATTAATGTAGGGGCTATCCTTATGGGAGGACATGTCCGGGTAGGGATTGAGGATAGTATCTATTATAATTATCCTAAAAAGGAATTGGCCACTAATGAGAAACTGGTAGCTCGGATTATCCGAATAGCTGAAGAACTTGGTAGAGAAATAGCTACTCCCCAAGAAACCAGAGAGATTCTCGGTCTATCCAGTCCGAGGGAAATCTCTCACTAACCCTACTTTCTCCTGGATATTCTGGTCAAACTTAGGTTTCAGTCGGAACAGGTGGAAAGTTTCAACTTGGGCAAAGAAACGCAGGCTAAAGCCTGCGACTACCATTCTTTTCTACCATTCTTTTCCGGCAAAAGTTGATGGTCACATCTGGTCAACCAATGGAGAAGAATAACACCTTAAATTACTGAAAATTACTGAAAGTAGCTTCAAGTTTTTCTGGGTTTGGCCAGGATTTCCCTGATTTCCAGGCTAAGAAAAGCCCGGGCATAGGCCGGTTTTATTACTACGGCCGTATCAGCTCCCTCGCTGGTCCCGGCTATAGCAATGACTTCTCGTTCCACATTGATGGCCCCACTCTCTGCGGCCATCAAGACAATCTCCACACAGACCTTCATCCCTTGAGAGAATCGGTACAGAGTCTCCCGGACAACCGCATTAAAAGCTACTACCTGTTTATTTATAGCCAAAGCATTATTGACATCGTCCCCCAGAGCATGCAGAGTAGTCACTACCGTCGCACCCCGGG
>AQRW01000163.1 GCA_000402295.1 Candidatus Aerophobus profundus SCGC AAA252-L23 | reverse complement strand
TTATCAACTTCAAAGCTACGGATGCCTTTTCGGCTAGTTGTCTGGCTAATGCTTCTGTCTGCTCAAGCAATACATCAGGTGCTACAATTCTGTTTACTAAACCAATCTCCTGTGCCTTGTAGGCATCAATCACCTCGCCGGTAAAGATCAGTTCCTTGGCTCTGTTCTTACCAACCAAACGAGGCAATCGCTGTGTACCTCCTCCACCAGGCAAGCCACCCAAATTTATTTCGGGAAAACCAAATTTGGCCATTTCCGAGGCGACTATCAGGTCACAGGCAAGCACGAGTTCACAACCTCCTCCCAGAGCATAACCGTTCACTGCTGCTATCACCGGTTTTCCCAGATTCTCGAGGGCAGTGAAAAGATCGTGAGCCAGTTGTTCAAAACGAGAATGGCTTACTGCATTCATTTTGGCTAATTCTTTGATGTCGGCTCCCGCACTAAATGCTTTCTCCCCCTGGCCGGTAATGACCAGTACTCTCGTCTGCTCATCAACTTCCAGCTTCTTAGTTACCTCTCTTAATTCCTGCAACATGCTTGTATTGAGAGCATTCAGTACCTGGGGACGATTTAAGGTAATAATAGTAATTCTTTGCTTCTTTTCCAGAGAGATGTTCTTCAGGACCATAAGAGTTTCTCCTTTGCAGATTCCCTTTTCCAGGGAAAAGTCAGAAATATTTTTGTATCCTCGGGTGCGAGAAATCGATTCTATTCTCATGGTGATTATATAGACCTTACCTGATTGTGTCAACCAACTATGATGCTTGCCTGAAAAGCGGTAAATTCGCCTTTGGCGAATTTTGGGGAAACTCCTGGATGCGAAAATTGACAAGATTTCTAAGATGTGATAAATTCCACCGAGTCTTTTAGGAAAGCTAAACTACCAAGTGAAAACAATTGACTGGTGACGTAAGAGGATGAGAGGAAGATGGTAAATTTGCGCCGTTATCGGGGGAGAGAGAATTCAGGATAATACTGTTTTTGCCATGGAGCACAAACTGAATGGAAGGAATCAGACTGGTTTTTCCCAGCAAGAGGAGGGTTGAGGTAGAGAGAAGACTAAATAGGAGGTAGAAATGCAAGATAAGTACTATGAGGATTATGAAATTGGTGAGGAATCTAGTTCACCGGCACGTACGATTACTGAAGCAGATATTGTTGCTTACGCAGGTATTTCCGGGGATTACAGTCAACTGCATATCAATAAGGAGCATGCCAAGAATACACCCTTTGGGCAAAGAGCGGCTCACGGTTTACTTGGCTTGACGGTGGCTCAGGGGATGGAAACCTGGACGGATATCAATTTTGCCAATGGTATTGCTTCGCTGGGGTGGACCTGGGATTTTCGCAAACCCATCTTCATTGGGGATACACTCTATCTTCAGGTCACGGTGACGAAAAAGCGGATGACCAAAAACCCGGCCCGGGGAATTGTCTGCGTATTTGGAAAGCTACTCAACCAGAGAGGTGAAGTGGTGCAGGAAGGTGAACATCGACTGATGGTTAAAGTAAGAAATGTTGCCCAGGCAGATGAATCTAGGAGAGATGGCTAATAAATTTTAAGAATATTGAAATTAAAAAGGAGGGAAACTTAGCGATTGTGATCATCAATCGGTCCCCAAGTTTTCAGGTACTTCTTAGAGCCTCGGAACTTGACAAAATTTTTCTTTGTTATATCATATTTGTGGAATAAGAATTTCACTATGCGGAAAAATGGACCTTTTATGAAGGTAGAAAAACCGATAAAATCTATAGAGAAAGGGCTACATATTCTTGAATATTTGGTCAAGCAAAATCATTCCTTAAGATTGGTTGAAATTTCGCAACAATTAGGTTTTCCTCTCTCTACAACGCACCGCCTTTTAAGTACGCTGGTATATAAAGGCTATGCATGTAAGACGGGTGATAATCGGTACAAACTAACTTTAAAATTATTTGGTTTGAATAACTTACTGTTTTTGAATTTTCGTATCCACAGTGTCTTCCGAAGATATCTGCAGTTGCTTTGTGACCAAGTAAAGCTAAGTGTCCATTTTGCCGTACAAGATGAGGAAAAAGCGTTACTTGCCGATGTAATTAGTAGCCCTCTGGCCTTAAAAGTTGATGTTCCCCCAGGAACACGTGAGTTTTTACACTCCACGGCGGTGGGCAAAATCTTACTGTCTGGTATGACTAAAAACCAGATAAAGGAAATTATTCACCAAACGAGACTTCCCAAGTTTACTGATCGAACCATTACCAGTGAGGAGAGGCTATATTCAGAACTGCAAAAAATAAGGGAAGTTGGATTCGCCGTAGATAATGAGGAAAAAACTTCTGGAGCAAAATGTGTGGCAGTACCCATTGAAGATGAGGATGGAAAAATAGTTGCTGCTTTGAGTGTAGCTGGTCCCATATCATACATGCCGGAAGGACGAGTTGCTGAGCTTATTCCCGTACTTAAGGATGTGGCTGCAAAAATAGGAAATTTGACCAATAAGGTAAATATAAGCTGAATTTACTTGGAAAGAAATCACCGTCTCTTTTCTTCCTTGAAAAGATGTCGAAAGATCAGTGAGTTCAAGAGAAATCTAGTATCAATCTGGCCAAAGGAGTTGAAAAAGAGGATAAAAGGAGTGCTGTATCTGGGAATGACTCCCTTCGACGAAAACGAAGCACTTGATCAGGGAGCTTTTAGAGAATCAGTGCGGTTCATCGAGGAGAAACTGAGAGGTGAGATACCGTGGTGTATCCTCTGCCTGATTCAATGATCCAAGTATTCACTCCAGAACCTATCCACATACAGAAACGATGAAACGAAAGAATACCATTGGTATATTGCTTTTGGTTCCCACCCTTGTTTTTCTCTGTGGCTTAATGCTCTATCCGGTAGCTAATGGGGTATTGATTAGTTTTTATCGCCAGCCTCTCTACGGATTCCAGAGGAAATTTGTCGGTCTGGCTAACTACGTCTATTTGTGGCACAGCAAGGCTTTTATACAGGCTTTCTATAACGGATTCATCTGGGTAGCCGGAACCATTTCCCTGCAGTTCCTCCTGGGTATAGGAAGTGCCTTGATCCTGAACAAGAAATTCGTAGGTAGGGGATTAACCAGAGCTTGTACTTTGCTCCCATTCTTCATGCCGGCGATAACTATTCTTCTGGTATGGCGGTGGATGTATAACGACCAAACCGGTGTTATCAATTACCTTCTTCAGGCTCTCCACCTCATAAAGGAACCCATTTTGTGGCTTGCCACACCGAAACTTGCCATGTTCGCCTTGATAATCATGGCTTCCTGGCGGTTCTTTCCCTTTGTCACTATCAATGTACTGGCTCGCTTACAAACGATTAACCCCCAGTTAAAAGAGGCCGCCAGATTAGATGGTGCCAACATCTTCCAATCCTTCTTGTATGTAACCGTTCCCCAGCTTAGGGGTGTGCTCCTGGTAGTACTTCTTTTGCGGACCGTGTGGATGTTCAACAAGTTTGATGAAATCTGGATCGTAACCAAAGGAGGACCAGTTGGTTCTACCACCACATTGCCCCTCCTGGCCTACAAGATGGGCTTCTCAGCTATGCGCATGGGCCGAGGGGCAACGGTCACTACTTCTCTTTTTATGATCGTGGCGGTGATATCTATTCTCTATATAACGTTAGGTAAGCCAGCGGAAACCAACATATGATCAGAAAACGCCGAGCTACTGTAAAAGCAAAACGAATCGCTAAGAAAGTATCTTTTTACGTGACCGTGGTGTTACTAATGATCTTTTGTGTCTTTCCCTTCTATTGGATGATTGTCTGTTCGTTGAAGACCATTCAAGAGTTATTTAGGGTCATTCCAACCCTGATTCCTTCTCGGCCCATTCTAACTAATTTTAGCGAGCTCTTAAAGACCACGTTTTATCCTTCTTGGTTTGCCAATACTGCTATTGTTGCTTTATGTACCACCGGTATCTGTATCCTGGTTGCGACGCTTGCTGCCTACAGCCTCTCCCGCTATCGGTACCGGGGGCGGTTGGCTGTTTCCAATTTCATTCTTTTTGTCTATATGTTTCCCCCCATTTTGTTAGCTATCCCCCTGTATTTTATGGCTATTCGGTTTCGTCTGACCAATACTCTCTCGGTGCTGATCATCACCTACATCGCACAAGCACTTCCTTACGTAGTATGGTTGCTCAGAGCGTTTTTTAATACCATCCCGGTGCAAATGGAAGAGGCAGCAATGATTGATGGGGCATCCGGACTGCAAGTAATCAGAAAAATAGTGTTGCCCTTGGCTCTGCCGGGAATTATTGCCACCACAGTCTTTTGCTTAAACTTAGCCTGGAATGAGTATCTTTTTGCCCTTTTTTTCATCAGCTCCAACGACAAGAAGACGATTCCCTTGGGACTGATGAGTTTCATAACCACCAAGACCGAAATGTGGGGTTTAATCTTTGCCGGAAGCGTTCTTTCTGCCATCCCCATACTTCTGTTGTTTTTCTATATACAGAAGTTTCTCATAGAAGCCTGGGGTAGTGGAGGGATGAAAGGATAACGCGAGGATGAGACAGGAAGTACTTGCTTTGAGACTGTGAGGCCAATTAATCAGGGAGGAGGTGAAAAAATTCGAGACCGGGACTCTGAGGGTAAGATAACTTCCCGGGGATAGAGAAAGAAAAACTTAGCAGGATGGCTTCGGAAATGTCGCAGAATATGGGAAAATATTTACTAGTATACAACAAGGAGGAAAAAATGTTAGGAGTTGGGAATAAGAAGAGGATTTGGACACTGTTCGTGGCCGCGGTCCTACTGATAGGGTTATCCAGTGCCATTGGAGCCCAAGTACATTCGCAAAAGGGAATCCGGTATATCAGTGATGAAACTGATCCCAAGACCATCGACTACGAATCGCGTATGATTGCCGCTTTCGAAGAACTGCACCCGGATGTAAAAGTCGTCCCGGAATATGTAACCATGGGTGACATCTCAACCAAGGTGTTTTCCATGATCCGGGCTGGGATTGAGCCGGATATGTGGTTTACTTGGCCGCCGGTTATTCAACGCCTGGTGATGATGGATGTCCTCCTGCCGGTAGATGACATTATCGAGGATCTGGGAGATTTTGTACCTTCGGCGGTGAATACCGTCCGTTTTAACGGAAAGGTATGGGGTGTGCCAACAGCCACTGGTGAATTTGCCCACTGGTTTCGAAAGGATCTCTTTGCCGAAAACGGTCTCTTGGTACCCCAATATGAGTCCGACGTTCTCGCAGCCGCAGAAAAGCTTACTATGGATACCGATGGAGACGGAGCTATTGATGTTTACGGAGTGGACATCGTCGGTCAACCTGGATTCCTTTCTCAAGTGGGTTTTGTCCAGCGCCTCTGGAATGCCAATGGTTATCTATTCGATGAACAGAGCCGGCTTGCTTTCAGTACCAAATACCGACAGGAATCTATCCAAGCACTTGAATACCTGAAAAAGCTCACCGAATACTCCCCTCCTGGATATCTCTCCCACGGTTTTATGGAAACCAGAAAGGCCTTCGCCCAGGGGCTGGTGGCTCAGCTCGAAACCGTTCCTCGTCTGGTTGCAAATGTAATTGATATCAATCCTGACCTCGAATTTGCCCTCGGAGTAACTCTACCGGTCATACCGCAGGGAGGCTCCCATCACCTCTGGGGTGGTCCGGATGAATTCATCATTTTCAAGAACACCAAATGGCCTGAAGCCTGCAAGGACTATATCAAGTTTTGTATGTCCGGGGACTTCTATACCGAATGGCTCCTCTCGACACCCTTTCATCTTCTTCCCACCCGGACCAGTGTTTTCACTGATCCCGGCTGGGTAGAGGGACCAGTTATCGGACCACATTCGGATATCAGAGAGCACCTTCTGGATAATCTCGATAAAGTACGGGGAGATTTAACCTGTGAGCATGTTGGGGTTCTTAACCCTCTGGCAATTGATGCCTGGAGCACTTACTCCTTGGCGGACAATATGAGTAAGTTTTTTGTGGGCCAAATCTCGGCCGAGGAAGTACTGGATGAAGCAGCCATAGAATGGGCCGACATGGGAGACTATGAGCTAGCGCCGGCTGAATAAGAAGACAGAGCATTTGAGTTAACTTAAGCAGATAGAGGATAGAGGTTCTCCCTCCAAAGCTAGTTTTGGAGGGAGAACCTACTTATAGAAATGCCCGAGTAAATGGCGGAAGGGAATTTTCAGTGAACAAACCCAAATGTGTACTCAGTCTCACTAAAGATATGTTTGATTACTGCTATAGTTCCCGTGACCAAGAGGAACTCCGGTCTCTCCTTCAATTGGTCGGAGGAATCCCTGCAAAAGTGGAGTATACCAGAGAATGGCTTCTTAAGAACATTAGGGAGTCAGAAGTCTGTATTACTGGTTGGGAGAGCATTCCTCTTAACGCTGAAGTGTTAGATGAAGCCAAAAAGCTTCGCCTACTATTTCACACCGCCGGGACTGTTTGCGGCCTCTATGATGAGGCGGCACGAAGGGGTCTTCGAATGACCAGTAATGCGTCCATTAATGCCATTCCGGTGGCGGAGTTTGCCCTGGGAATGATCTTGGCTGGACTGAAAGGGGTGTTTCAGTACCAGGAATGTTTTCGCCGGAAAGGGAAAGCAGCTTGGAATCGCGATCTAACGTATTCTCCGGGATACTATGGAACAACTATTGGTATCGTTAGCTTAGGACATGTTGGCTATCGACTGGTAAAGCTCTTAGGGAATTTCGAATTCCAGGTGGTGGTCTACTCAAATCATCTTGAGGAAGACGAAGCCCGCCGACTCAAGGTTCAAAAGTTAACCCTGGAGCAACTTATGGCGCAATCCGATGTGGTGGTGGTGTGCGCGCCAAATCTACCCCGCTATTGGCACCTGATAAATGCTGAGCGCCTGGCCTTGATGAAAGACAATGCTTTGTTGATCAATGTAGCTCGAGGTGCTCTGGTTGACGAGGAGGCTCTGATCCAAGAGCTAAAGAAAGGTCGCATTGCGGCCTGTTTAGACGTTACTGACCCGGAGCCCCCAGAGGAAAAATCTCCCTTCTACGGGCTTCCCAACTGCATTCTTACACCCCATATCGCCGGGTCTTTTGGAATCGAGTGTCACCGATTAGGAAAGGCAACTCTAAATGAAGTGAAGCGTTATTTGAGGGGTGAACTCCTGAACAATGAATTCTTTCCTGATGAACTCTCTTACCGAGGGTGATATACGGTGAAAGGAGATATAGGTGTGATATGAAGCCCAGTTCAATTGAAGATAAACTAAAGCCGCAGGGTCTGTTTTGGAAAAAAAAGAACCCTAAGGCCTTGATTGGCTTTTACGTGGGAAACGAATATTTTGGTCCTGATTTTGCCGCGGCTGCACCCTTGTATAATTGCCGCGGTCCACTTCGTCCATCAATGATCGACATTCCCGCCTTTATGGGCGACTATGAGCGTCTGTACCAGAGATATGGGGAGGTGAGCGGAGATACGTTGTGGTCCGCTTCGCCAGTTCCAAGTTTTCCCTGGATACCAGCTTTTATCGGTTGTCAGATATACGGTAAAGGAGACGCTTTTTGGGAAGAGAGTGTACCGATTTCCTTGAAAGCTATCAGGGAAATCAAATTGTCTTCGCTTAATCCTTGGTTGATGAAATTTACCGAGATGGTGAGAACACTGATAAGTCGATCTCATGGTCGGTATGCACTTGGTCATCCTATGTTTCGGGGACCCATTGACCTTTTGGGAACCCTAAGAGGACAAAAGCAAATGGTCTATGACCTGATTGATGATCCGGTGATGGTCAAAGAAGCGGTGGATCATCTAGGCTCTTTGTTTCTTGACGTTCTGAAAAACTGGTATGAACTTATCCCGTCCTTTAGAGGAGGCCATACCTTGGCAGTATATGACTTGTGGGCACCGGATAAGTGCCTGCGACTCCAGGAGGATATCTTAGCTTTGCTCTCACCCTCTCTCTACGAAAAGGTCTTTCTTGATGTCGACCGGCGAATTGCCAATGCCGTTCCCTACTCTTTGGTTCATCTTCATCCCTCCTGCCTGGTTTTCCTCGATTATTATCTTGATCTTCCTGAACTTAATGTGATCGAACTATGCAAAGATCCTTCACCTTCTATAGAAGAGCTCGTACCAACCTTCAAGAGAATACAGAAAAAGAAGCCACTGATGTTTTTTGGCCGCCTCACCCGGGAAGAAGTGCGCCAGGTGCTATCGTCCCTGGAACCAGAGGGGCTCTATTTAAGAATAATGGTTTCTTCTTTGGAAGAAGCTGATCAAATGCGAAGCTATATTAAGAGAGAATTTGGATCCTTGGTCCTTTGCTCATCGTAAGCTATTGAGGAGAACAAGACTATGAGAGAATCAAAAGTTACGACTGGTGATGTGGCGGTACAACCCATAAAGGATGGACAAGTGGTGGCCAGTACCGGGGCGGGGAGTCTGGTGATCCCCGAGATGATACTCCGTGCTCTGGAGAGAAGATTTCTGAAAACAGGACATCCCCGAAACCTCACTTTTTTCCACTGTACTGGTTTTGGGAATATCAAGGATGCGGGACCTGCTCATCTGGCTCACGAAGGATTGGTAAAGAGAGTTATCGGAGGTCATTATGGTAATGCCCCCCAGATGGCTGATTTAGCAAGCAGTAATAAAATGGAAGCCTATTGCTTTCCGCAAGGGGTGATGGATCAACTGGTGAGGGCAGCCGCTTGTGGCCACCCGCGAGTAATCACTCACGTGGGCCTTGGTACCTTCATAGATCCCCGTCAGGATGGAGGGAAACTGAATGAGCGGGCAAAAGATGACCTGGTAGAGCTGGTACACCTGGATGGCCAGGAATACCTTTCCTATAGGGTGCCACCGATTGAGGTAGCCATTATCCGAGGGACTACGGCTGATGAAGACGGCAACATTACCATGGAGTACGAGCCCGTAACTCTGGAAGTATTATCGTTGGCCCAGGCGGCAAAAAACCACCAAGGATTGGTGATAGCCCAGGTAAAACGATTGACCGCACGAGGAAGTCTCGATCCGAGAATGGTTAAGGTGCCAGGTATACTGGTGGACAAAATCGTAGTGGATGAAAATCAAGAGCAAATCTATGAATTAGAGGATTACAATCCGATATTTACCGGGGAGATTCGCTGCCCTGATCCGGTTTCTCTGATTAAGGAGCACAAAACCGAAACCAGGAGAAATAAGGAAAGAATATTCATTGTGCGAAGAGCTACCTTGGAATTGGAGCCAGGAGCGATTATTAACTTAGGATATGGGATATCTCAGCTTCTTCCCGGAGTGGTCGTGGAAGAGGGCATTCAAGATGATATCATTTTCACCATCGAGCAGGGAACCATTGGTGGCCTGCCGCTGACCGGAATAGCCGGTGCCGCTCAAGTGAATCCTCAAGCCATCATTGACCGCTGCTACCAGTTTGAGTTTTACCAGGGAGGAGGCTTAGATATTGCTTTTCTCTCCTTTGGACAGATAGACAAACAGGGAAACGTGAATGTCAGTAAGCTGGGAAATACAGTCCAGGGGGTAGGAGGATTCATTGATATTTCCCAGAATGCCAAGAAAGTGATTTTCTCAGCCCTGTTTACTGGATCGGGAACTACCCTGGAGGTAAGCGAGGACAGCGTGCGGATCGTAGGGGAAGGGAAATACTCTAAGTTCAAACAGCAGGTGGACCAGATATCTTTCAATGGCCATCTTGCTCTCAAGAGGCGACAACAAGTGATCTACGTGACCGAGCGGGCAGTTTTTGAATTACGACCCCAGGGAGTAACGCTCACGGAGATTGCTCCTGGAGTAGACCTGGAAGACGACATCCTCTCCCACATGGAGTTTATGCCCATTATTGCCAAGGATCTGAAAACCATGGATATGCGGGTGTTTGGAGAGGAATTATTAGGGTTGAGGGCTAAGTGGCACCACCAATAAGGCAAAGATCCTTCCAAATAGGAAGAAGGGTTGCATCTGTCCTCAGAAACGTATGAACGTCGCCAAAATTAGTTGATCAGTGGGAAATGACGAATGAGGACACAGTGAACAAGAAGGAAGTACCAAGAATATGGTTAGATAGGGAAGTGGTAAGGAAGGAGTGAGTGATGTCAGAAATAAACTACAAGTACTTTGAAGATTGGGAAGTTGGTGTTGTCTTTATCTCACCAACAAGAACTATTACTGAAAGTGATATCGTCACTTTTGCCGGGTTTTCTGGAGACTATAGCCAGCTTCATACGAGTAAGGAGTACGCCGAGCGAACTATCTTTAAAGAGAGGGCCGCTCATGGTTTGTTGGGGCTGGCTATTGCCGGTGGTCTGGAGTGTCAAACAGAAGGTCTGTGTTTTGATTTTCAAAAGACCGGGATTGCTTCCTTAGGTTGGACCTGGGATTTTCGAAAGCCCATCAGAATTGGAGACACAATGCACATGAAACTGGAAATGAGTCGGAAGAGAATGACTAAGAATTCTGAGCGGGGGATTTTGTATTTTTCCGGTTGGTTGATCAATCAAAAGGGGGAAGTCATCCAAGAAGGAGAACATCGCCTCATGGTGAAAACCAGAGCAGCAAAGTCTTAACTTCTGGTATCTTGACCTAAGAAAAGCTACTTTGGGTAGGTAAAAAACGGGAGTTACCATTTTTGAGGCAGCTCACCTTGCGGTAACGGCACCGAGGAGGAAAGTGAAGATGTCTGTTGCACTTAGCGGAATTCGGATACTCGATTTTACCAGAATCATCCAGGGACCACAGTGTACTAAACTACTGGCGGATATGGGAGCCGAGGTTATCAAGGTAGAACGAATGAATACCGGCGAGGAGGGACGGTATATCGGCACTATCTCGGTCGGCGGCACCAGTGCCAATTTTCTTGCGGTCAATAGGAATAAGAAAAGCATGACTTTGAATCTAAAGTGTAAAGAGGGCAAGGCAATTGTCCTCAAATTGGTCAAAGACTGTGACGTAGTGGTACACAATTTTCGTCCGGGGGTAATGGAAAGATTGGGGCTCGATTACAATTGTCTGAGCTCGGTAAATTCTCAAATTATCTATTGCTCTTGCTCGGGTTACGGAGAGACCGGGCCCTACAGGAAAAAAGCTGGACAGGATCTTATTGTTCAAGGGATGTCCGGGATTATCAGTATTACCGGAGAAGCGGGGAGAACTCCGGTAGCTCCAGGAGCTCCTATTGTCGATATGTATGCCGGGAGTTTGGCTGCTTACGGCATAGTGGTTGCTTTATTCCATCGTGAGCGGACCGGGGTTGGACAGAAAATAGAAGCATGTTTGCTTAATGCCGCCATTGATATCCAGGCCCAGGAAATAACTGCCTATCTCAACACCCTGGTTGTTCCCCGAAGAGGTGGGAGGGGAGTAGGGCACATCAGTGAGCCACCTCCGTATGGCGTCTTTGCCACCAAGGACGGCTATATTACCCTGGTGGGCGGTTATTCCTTCTCCAAAGTTTGTAAAGCGTTGGGTATCCCCCACCTGTCACAAGATGAGAAGTTCAGTACTCCCCAGAGAAGGCTTGAGAATCGAGATGAACTTACCTCCCTTTTGGAAAACACCACCCAGAAGAAGTCGACCAGGGATTGGGTAGAAATTATGGAAAGTGAGGATATCATGTGTGGGCCTGTTTATACATACGATCAGGTGGCTTCTGATCCCCAGGTGTTGGAAAATGGAATGGTTCTTAGCTTTGATTATTCACAGCTTGGCAATGTGAAAACAACAGGGTTTCCCCTTAAACTCAGCAAAACCCCCTCGCAGTGTCGGATCTCTCCTCCTACGGTGGGTCAACACACGGAAGAAATCCTCCTGGGCCTTGGATATCAGAAAGAGGAAATTACAAAGCTGAGAGAAGAAGGGGTGATTTAAGGAGGAAAATAAAGGGGGTAAAGGGATAATTAGATTCCGAATGTCTTTTTAGCGATATAGGAGAGTGAGAATGTCTGTTCTTTTGACCAAGGAACACCAGTTGATTCAAAAAACGGTTCGGGAATTTGCGGAAAAAGAGGTAGCGCCCAAAACGGAAGAAATGGATCGGACCAACGAATTTCCCTGGGACGTTTACCGAAAAGCAGCCAAGCTGGGTCTGATAGCTATGGGTTTACCTGAGGAATTTGGTGGATCTAACTCTGACTGCCTGAGCTTGGCCATAGTTGTCACTGAATTAGCCAGAATCTCGGCCGCTTTTGCCACCATTTGTCAAACCCAAATGAGTAACCTGGAATGGATACTGGAGCATGGGAATGAAAAGCATAAGAAAAAATACTTGGGCGCCATTGGCCGAGGAGAAAAAATATGTTCCTTTGGCTTGACTGAACCTGGGGCAGGATCTGATGCTGCCGGGATAAAGACCAAGGCAGTGTGGGATAAAAACGCCTATGTACTCAATGGAACCAAGATATTCTCCACTATGGGTATTATTGCTGATGCGAGCATAATTTTGGCTAAAACCGATGAAACTAAAGGACATCGGGGGATAAACGCTTTTTTGGTGGAAAGGGGAACAGATGGTTTCTCCACCGGGAAAAAAGAGGACCTTCTGGGAATAAGAGGTATAGCCAATGGAGAGCTCATTTTTCAGGATTGTAGGATTCCCAAGGAGAATCTTCTCGGCCAGGAAGGTCACGCCTTCAGAATGATGGTATTCATGTTAAATAAGGCGCGCATCAGGGTTGCCGCTTTGGGCTTAGGGATTGCCCAAGCTGCTCTGGACGAATCGATAAAATATGCCAAGCAAAGGAAGCAGTTCGGCCGCCCCATAGGAAGTTTCCAGGCCATTCAGTTTCTGATTGCGGACATGGCCACCCAGGTAGATGCGGCCAGGCTTCTGCTTCACCAAGCCGCGGTACTCTATGATCAAGGTAAGCTTTCCCAAGAAGGAGGGAGAGTCTCTCTGCGCCAGTGTGCCGAGGCAAAGCTCTTTGCCTCGGATTTAGCCATGAAGTGTGCAACTGATGCTCTACAGATCCATGGAGGCTTGGGATACACCAAGGATTCAGTAGTGGAAAGACTCTTTCGGGATGCCAAGATAACTCAAATAGTTGAGGGAACGAACCAAATTCAGAGAGTAATAATCGCCCAGGAGCTCTTGGGTAGGGAAATTGTAGCATTTCGATAAGCCTGCAGGGATGTTGAGTTTTTGACCATACTGAAAAAAAACAAAAAGGAGAAGAAAATGGTAGAACCGGATGAGTTCAAGGAAAATTTAAAGGGCGTCACCGCTATTATGGCCACTCCCTTTACTGATGAGGGTGAGGTTTCGGAAGAACGTTTAAGGAACCACATCAATTTTATGATTGAGGGTGGTTTAACCCGGGGAACAGGGACAATTGTCACCACCGGTAGTATGGGTGAGTGCGGAGCGTTGACCACGGAGGAGCGAAAGAGAGTCTTGGAAATATCAGTCGATGCTGCCCAAGGCCGCGTTCCTATCGTTGCGGGTTGCAATCACAGTAACGTGAATGAAGTGATAGAACTGGCCCAGCACGCCGAAGAAAACGGGGCAGCCGGTATTATGCTCCTACCCACCTATTACTTTTGTCCCCCCGATGAGATTATTTTGCGCTTCTACCGAAAAGTAGCTCAATCAATTAACCTCGGGATTATGCTTTATAATAATGAACACGTAGTTCGAAAAGATGTCTCAATTGAGGTCATCAGCAAGCTGGCCGAGATCGAAAACGTGGTTGCCATCAAGGAATGTACTAACAACTTCACCAAATTAATGCAGTTGGTGGAAGAGGTGGGGGATAAAATCTTGGTGCTCAATGGCCATGCTGAATTCTGGGAACCATACGCAAAATTGATAGGTTGTCCAGCCTTTATTTCCGGAATGGTCAACTTCGTTCCTCGGGTGATTATGAACTTCTGGAAAGTAAGGGAAGAGGGAACCTTGCAGGAAGCTCTCAGTATACGGGCCAAGCTGTCTCCCACACTGGAGTACTGGGGAAAAGTCTCCGCCAAGTATGGTTTATCCATTGAACCTTCGCTTCTGAAAGAAGCGGCGAAGATTGCCGGATCGCCCATCGGTCCTGTTCGGCTTCCGGTGCCCGAACTATCCGAAGCTGAAAAGGATGAATTGAAGGGAATTCTTGAGGAGCTAATAGCGACAACTTAGCTAAAGATGAGGAGAACTTGTTTCTCTTCAGCCGGGAATCCAAGGGGGGCTGCGGCCCCCCTTTCCCCTTTGTTAACCTTTTTTCCGGGGCACCACAGTCCAGATCAGGCCGCAGGCGAGAAAGGTAATGATAATAGCTATAGCCAGAGCTAAGGTGTAGCTTTGCCGCAAGTCGAAAATATATCCGCCCAGCCAAGGTCCTATCAGACCTCCCAGTCCCAGTCCCAGGAAAAGGAAACCATTGATGGTCCCAAAGTTCTTTCCGTGAAATATGTCAGCCGCAGCGGCTTGAAATGCGGGTGCGCATAAGCCGGACCCCAATCCAAAGAATCCAGCATACAAATAGAAGAGGAAAGGATGAGGGATGACTTTCGTTAAAAGCAGCAACACTAATCCTGTAACCGCACACAGGGTTCCCAAAGTAAATGTCTTCTTCCTTCCGATGATATCGGAAACGAAGCCACTCAGATTGCCCAAGGCGAGAGCAACTCCCCAGAAAACCATGGCTGTGCCAATGACTACCTCCGGGTATCCGTGACCGAGCCCAAGGGCCACCTGGTGCACCATCAACATTTGTTCCACCAGTCCCCATAGAGATAAATTAATCAGAAAGAGAGCCCAGAAGCGGTGATTCTTCATCGCCTTTGTCAGAGTCCACTCTATTTGGCTTCCTTCCTTGTTTACCGTGGTAACATTTTTATCCCTCCGGCCTGGAATTGACTTACCTATACCTGCTGTAGTCTTGACGTTATGGGATAGAGGCCCAAATTGTGCTGGGTTGCGTCGGGGAAAGATGGCAAACAAGGGAATCAAGACTGCCGCGATCAAAATAGCCAAAATGGTAAAGGCATTCCTCCAACCGAAAGTGTTCACCAGAAATTGGGTCAAGGGAACGAGAAAGAAGCAAAATCCAAACCCTGCCCCGAAGATCCCAAAGACGGTACCCCGTTTCTTCACAAACCAATTAGACAAAATAGCTATATAAGCGGGGATTCCGCTTAGACTTGTCCCCGCGGCCACCATAACTCCAAACAAAAGATAGAAGTGCCATATAGCTCTGGCCTGGCTGCACAAAAGCACTCCCAAAGCGACAAGAATTACCCCTGTTAATAAGACCTTTCGGGGGTCAAATCGGTCCACCAGAAGCCCGGAAATCGGAGCCATAACCCCGTAAGTAAGAATATTCAAGGAGAAAATACTGGCTGTGACGGCCCGTCCCCAACCGAATTCCCTGAGCATGTGAACATAGAACACCGAAAATGCAGTTCGAGTACCATATATCATTATCAAACCAATCAAGAAAACAACCAGCAATATCCAGCCATAAAAGAGAGACGTTTTTTGTAAGCTCACATTGTTTGTTGATGGAGAAATCCGTTTGCTCGAATACCATCCATTCAATACTCTTGAGGCATGCTCCTCAGTTGCGAAAGACTGAATATCGGGCCATCTTTGCACACGTAAAACCTACCAATATTGCACCGTCCGCACATTCCTATTCCACATTTCATTTTCATTTCCAGAGAAGTAAATATCCGCTCCGCCGAAAAACCTATCCTCAGCAACTTAGGAAAAGTCAGCTTTAACATCAGCGGCGGGCCACATATAACCGCATAGGCATTCTTGGATGGAGGAGATAGTGTTCCCACGATATCGGGTACAAATCCCACTAATTCTTTCCATCCTTCCTGGGATTGATCAATGGTTAGGTGAAGATCTAGGTCATTTCTTTTCTTCCACTCAGCCAGTTCTTTTTGATAGAGGAACATCCCCGGAGTTCTGGCTCCATAAATAATAGTAATATTGCCAAACTGATTACGGTTTTCCAAAAGGGACAAGACAAGACTTCTCAAGGTAGTAAAAGCGAATCCTCCCCCAATAATCACCAGATCCTTACCGGTAAATTCCTTTACCGGGTAGGCATTGCCCAAGGGACCCCTTAGGCTAATCTCATCTCCCGGAGAAAGCTGGTGAATAGCAGTGGTAACCATTCCTATCTTGTTGATGGTAAATTTGAGAAACATTTCTCCCGGAGACGAGGCAATTCCAAAGGGTGCTTCTCCTTTTCCTAAAACCGACAACTGACAAAATTGCCCCGGCAGAAAATCAAATTTTTCTCTGTGTTCAAGGGGAAGTGATATCTCCAAAGTCTTCAACATTCTATCTTCGGTCTCTATAGTGATTTTTTGTATCTTTTCCACAAATGGTAGATAAGAATTATTCATCATTTGTTCCTACCAGCTAAGGATGTGCTGGATGATTTCTCGGATATCTATTCCGGCCGGACAATTCTTTATACATCTTCCGCACCCGACACAACCCAAAACTCCGTAATTTTCCACAAAGTAATTGAATTTGTGCATTATTCGTTGTCGGAGTCTTTGCTTCAGAGAAGACCTGGGATTGTATCCCGAAGCCTGGAGAGTAAACGATGAAAACATGCAGGAATCCCAACTTCGGATCCGCTTACCCTGATCATAGCCCGAAGGAATATCCTGGATGTCAAAGCAATAACAGGTGGGACAAAGATAGGTACACACTCCACACCCCAAACATCTTTGGTGAATATCCTCCCATAAGGGATGTTCAAACATACCCCTTAGTTTTTCAGTTATGTCTTCAATTACCGGAGCTTTCATTTTCTCACTTACTTTATCTTCTATTTTTTTAGCTATCTTTATTTGTTGTTGATCTGCTGGGGGGAGTTTTTGAATATCAGGCAATTTCTCGCCTTTTTCAGTCAATACTTCCAATAGATAATTTTCTCCTGTTTTGATCAGAAATAGGTCCGAACCTTCTCTGGCAAAGGGTCCACTATTAACTCTGGTGCAAAAACAGCTACTTTCAGGAACAGAGCAGGCTAGTCCGATTATGGTACTGTTTTTCCGCCTTTTCTTGAAATAAAGGTCTTGAAATTGGGAGCCAGAAAAAACACCATCCAGTAAGTTAATTGCCTTAACATCACAAGGTTTTACTCCGATTAATACTAACTGTTGGTCTTTATCAGAAGGTATCTCAAAATTGTTTTTGGGAGAAAAGCCATAACGGAACAAAACTTCTGATTGCGGCAAAAAAGCTTCTTTGGGCGTATTTCTTGTATTAGTGGAATCCAAAATCACTTCCTTGGCTTCTTGCACCTGACTAAATAGTAAGATATTTTCTTTTCGAACCGGGGCAAGAACCGTATACTTCTTTAACCACTTATCTAGGAGTTCATTCAGCTCTTTCCTGTGGGCTCTTTTTATGGTCTGGGGCTTCATTTCACCAACTCCTCCGGGTCACTCAAATCAAATGTGGCTAAGAGAGAGGGTTCCTCCAGATTAATGCCGGCCTCGTATCCAAACAGTTTTTTGGCTTCTTTTTGCATTTTTGCTGTAAGACATCCTACATCTATTTCCATAGGGCAAGCCCTGGAACATGCTCCACAGCCAATGCATCTTCCAGTAAGGTGCCATGCTCGGACCAGGTGAAAAACCAAATTATTCTGAATAGTCACTTCTTTGTTTAGCCAGCGAGGAGTCTCATTATCCACAAAGCACCTCTCACAATAGCACAGAGGACAAGAGTTTCGGCAAGCGTAACATCGAATACACCTTTCAAATTGCCGGCTAAAATATTTCCATCTCTCGTCGGCTGATTTTTGCTCCAGTCGAGTAACTGCGGGAAAACTTCCGGCATCTTTACCAGGCCGGGTCTTTTCCCCAAGAAAGAAGTCAAATATTGCCGGATTTGGGAAATTGCACCGGGCGCACTGAGAACAGAGATAATTCTCCAGAGGAAAAGCCTTACTGAATTCATGACCCCTTATGATAATCTTATCTTCCCGCACGATTACTTCCTTCACCTCTCCAGGAAGTTCTTTCTCTATTTTCTTTCTGTCGATAATACCCTTACATCCTACGCCGATAACTACAATTCTATCTCTTTCCACTTGTCTTTCTTTAATTAACTCTACCATTGCTTGGACCTCGCAACCTCGGCCTATTAAGCCCACTCGGTAGCGCTTGAGTTGAGGTAAATACTTGGCCAGATTGTTTTCGCCGAAACAATCGTAGACAATCTTATCCACATCTTTTTCACTTCCAACGAGAACAGGTCTGGATCGAAGAGGAAAAGAAGATTTCTCAAACCCCAATACCACATCCACCTTACCTTGATGGAGAAGTTGTCCTGCTTTATCTCTAATTTGTCTAGTAGTTCGATTTATACTCATTAAAGTCTGGTTAGCTTGGTCTGAGGGCCTAATCGCTTAACCGTTCCCACCATTTCTCTTACCAATTGGGCAAATTTCCCCCCTTCGGAAGCTGATACCCAGGAAAACTGAACTCTCCCTTTTTTCAGGCCCACGAATTCCAAAAGCTCTTTTAGCATTATCAACTTTCTCCGGGTCACAAGATTACCGCTCTGATAGTGACAATCTCCCGGGTGGCATCCACAAACCAAGACTCCATCCGCTCCTTCCTGCAAAGCTCTCATAATGAACAATGGATTCACTCTCCCCGAACAGGGAACTCGTATCACCCTTACGTTGGGTGGATATTGTATTCTTGACACTCCACTGAGATCTGCCCCCGCATAAGAGCACCAGTGACAGAGAAAAGCGACAATTTTGGGTTCCCACTTCTTCACTTTCTCATTTGTTTGCTCAACGGGGGATACTCTGGGGGATGCTTTCTGCATTTATGCTCCTCTTAACTCAATCAGTTGCGACACAATTTGTTCATCGGTCCAGCCCGTCAAATCAATGGCTCCGGACCGACAAGAAGCGGCACAAATTCCACATCCTTTACACAGAGCCCCGTTAATCTCAGCCACAGTTTTTTCTTTCTCCAAAACTTTTTTGACCTTGAGCTGAATAGCCTGGAAAGGACAACTTTGCTGGCATAATCCACAGCCACTACATTTTAGTAGGTCGATGCAGCCTACATATACCTGGCTAATAATCTCAGATTTAGCTAATACCAGGCAAGCTTGAGCCGCCGCTGCCTTAGCTTGAGAAATTGTCTCACTAACAAACTTGGGAAAATGAGCCAGGCCGGCTAAAAACACACCCTGGTTGGTAAATTCTACGGGACGTAGTTTTACATGGGCCTCCATGAAGAAACCCTCCTCATCCAGAGGAACCTTGAGCATTTTGGAAAGTTCTCTATTTTCTTCTAAGGGTATGATAGGGGGAGAAAGAACCAAAAGATCTGTGTCCAAAATAAGTCTTTGTCGCAAAATGAGATCCTCCACTTCCAATTTTATCTCTTGGTTCTCTTTCCATACCTTTGGTTTATTATCTTCATCGTATCGGATGAAGATAACTCCTTTTTCTCTTGCTTGTTCATAGTATTGTTCTCTAAAGCCATAGGTGCAAATATCCCGATAAAGCACAAATATGTTAATGCCTGGATTTTTCTCTTTTATTATCAGCGCATTCTTGAGAGCGTGCGAACAGCAAATCCTACTACAATACGGTCTTTTCTCATTCCTTGAACCTACACACTGAATCATGGTTACGGTTTTGATTCCTTCCAGCGTTTGCTTTAGGCCAGCTAACTTATTCTCTAGCTCCAGTTGAGTTACCACCCTTTCATCTTCTCCGTAAAGGTACTGATGTGGTTTTTCTTCCTTGGCCCCCGTGGCGACAATTATTACCCCGCTCTCCAGAACTTTTTGTCCCGACATTTTTTCTATGGTGGTTTGGAAATTCCCCACGAATCCTTCTAGATCAACTATTTTGGTCTCCCGGAAGACCTCAATCAGGGAATTTTCTTCTACTTGCCGGATTCTAAGAGCCAAAAATCGGTCAACATTGTTCCCTGGCAGAGTATAATGAACCTGTCTTAGATTTCCTCCCAGCTCCTTTTCTTTCTCCACCAGGTAAACTCCGAATCCCTGATTTGCTATAGATAAGGCGGTAGTGATCCCGGCAAGACCTCCCCCAATAACAACTGCCTTCCTAATAACGGAAGTCTTTGAAGAATAAAGTGGTTCTAACAACCTGGCCTTGGCTACTGCCATTCCCACCAAATCTTTGGCCTTCTCAGTAGCTTTTTGCATCTGTTGCATGTGACACCAGGAACACTGCTCTCGGATATTAGCCATCTCAAGAAGATAGGGATTAAGACCGGTCTCTCGAATAGTTTTTTGGAACAAGGGCTCATGAGTGCGGGGAGTACAGGAAGCAATGACTACTCTATTTATATTGTATTCCTTGATCGCCTTCTGCATTTGGTGTTGACAATCTTCAGAGCAGGTATAGAGATTATCTTCAGTATAGACCACCTGGGGTAACTTCTTCACGTATTCCGCTACCTGAGGTACATCCACATAAGCTCCAATATTGATTCCACAATAACAGATCCATACGCCGATTCTCGGTGGTTCACCCAGCACATTAATTTCGGGTATGAATTTTTCTTTCTTAATCAGTTTTCCTTTTTCTCTTTGGAGAAGTTCAGCCGCACCAGCCGCCGCCGCAGAAGCTTGCACCACCGTCTCCGGAATCGCCTGAGGAGATTGGAAGGTTCCGGCGACAAATATTCCCCTTCGAGAAGTATGACCGGGATCAAATTCACCCGTCCTACAAAATCCGTATTGATTGAGCTCCACATTGAAAATGGAGGCCAGAGATTGTAACTTATCCGGAATAGATAATCCCAGCGAAAGGACAATCAAGTTAAATTCCTCAACCACAAGTTTTCCCTCTTCGGTTTCGTATTTTACCAACAGATTGCCTGAGACAGAATCTTCTCTTATCTCCGATATGCTCGATCTGATATATTGCACCCCATACCGAGATTTTGCCTGCTCAACATAGTGGTAAGATCCTTTTCCGTAAGTTCTCAGGTCCATGTAAAATATGGTAGGTTTAACTTCTTTGATGTGCTCTTTAGCTATTATGGCCTGCTTGGTGGCATACATACAGCATATTGATGAACAGTAACCTTTATTTATAGATACATCTCGTGAACAGGCACACTGAATCCAGGCAATTTTTTCCGGATTTTTTTTGTCTCCTGGTCTGAGCAATTTTCCTCCATAAGGTCCCGATGCGGAAAGAATACGCTCAAACTCGGTACTGGTAACAACATTGGGATAAAACCCATATCTATAATCTTCCCTCAATTCGGGATTAGTTGTTTCTGCACCCACGGCCAGTATTATTGCTCCCACGGTGATTTTTAAAAAAGAGTCTTCTTCTTCCATCTCAATAGCTCCCGTCGGACAGACCCTGGCACATAGGCCGCATTTCCCCTTGGTTAAGAAGAGGCAGTTCTCTTGGTCAATTACTGCTTTACGGGGAAAAGCCTGGGGAAAAAGACAGTAGATAGCCTTCCGTAATCCGATCCCCTGGTCAAATTCTGCCGGGACTTTCACCGGGCATTTCTGGGTGCAGAGGCCACATCCCGTGCATTTGTTCCAATCAACGAAAGTCGCTTTTCTCTTAATGGTCACCTCAAAATTTCCCGCTTCTCCATCTACATTCACCACCTCTGCATAGGTGATCAATTCAATATTCTTGTGCCGTCCACACTCAACCAGTTTGGGAGATAAAATACACATAGCACAATCATTGGTAGGGAAAGTCTTATCCAACTGAGCCATAGTTCCTCCGATGGAAGGCTTACTCTCCACCAGATACACCTGGTAACCCAGCTCTGCCAAGTCTAAAGCCGCCTGGATCCCCCCGATTCCTCCACCCACTACCATTACCGCGCCAACCATCTTGTTATCCTTACCCGTTCTTAGTCTGGGTTTTCTTCCCTTTTAGGGTCAAAAAGGGGAAACTGTAACCGTCTTCCAGAGCAATGTTCCTAATAGCGTGCATAACTCCTTTCACATTTACCTCTTGGGGACAGCGGTTCTCACACCGATAGTGTGTGGAGCAAAGCCACAAAAACTCATCCCGAAAGACTTGTTCCTTCATTCCTAAAAGTATCATTCTAATAAACCTTCTGGGATTATATCGATCATCTCTTTCTCGTTCAGGACAGTTGGCCGTGCAATGCCCACAGGCAAAACAACGCCTTATCGTTTCTCCTCCGGGCTGAGCCGCAATTTGATGTTTGAAATCTAAGTCAAGTTTAGCTAAAGAGATAACCTCCGGTTTATCCAGTCCATCAGAGGCATTGCCCACGGGACAGGGATATCCCTCCCGCAAGGCCAGTTCTCGAACCACATTGGCAATAGACCCAATATCAACACCTTGGGGACACCGGCGAGAACAATCGTAGTGCGCCGAACATATCCAGACAAAATCACTGCTAAACACCTCTTCTTTCATTCCCCAAAGAGCCATTCTAATTATTCTTCTGGGATTATATTTCTGGTCGATTTTTGCCAGGGGACAAGTAGCCGTACAACTGCCGCAAGCAAAACAGCGTTGTATGTCTTTACCTCCCGGTTGGGCGGCGATTCGATATTTAAAGTTATGATCAAGCTCGTTTATTAATAAATAATTCTCATCAGCCAGTGTTTTACCCAAATTGTGGCTCCTTGCGGTCAATTCATCGCGGCGTAAGTTCCTCTTCTTTAAAAATATTAAGAGGAGGTTCTTGCTCAACGTTTTTTCCGGGTACGTACCCGAATATTTTCTGGACCTTCTCTGCTACTAACGGGAAGATACTGCCGAGCGGTATATCGCTCGGACAAGCATCCTCGCATTGCCCACACCCCACGCAAGAGGTAATCATATGAGTCATTCTGGTCAAGTGAAAGAGGAGTACATCTTTGGGCATTCTTATTGCTCCTTGTTTTTCTGTCCAATCGGCGTATTTACGGGGCGGATATCGGAAAATTTCCGTATCAAATACGCATTCATTACAATAACAGAGAGGACAAGCCCGACGGCAATTGTGACACAAAACGCAGGTGGAAAACTGAAAAAGCAAATCGGCCACACTATTAATTCCCGCCCGTGTTTTCTTGAAAACCTGATCTCGTTTCTCTTTTCTTTTTTTTATCAACTTGGATACTGCTTTTTCTCGTCCGGGCGGCAGTTGTACTTCCTCCAAACTCAACTCTTTGATTATTTCCTCACCAGTGGAGGTCCGAGCTTCCAGAAAAATAGTATCCTTTCTTTCTCTACCGATGGTACCAATTACCAGGTCTACTTGTTCGGGAACGGGAAATTCACAAATCTGACAGGCAGACCTACACATGAAATGGGGAGAAAGAGGTTCTCCTGCTTCGGCAGCTTCCAGAAATCGAGCAGTTAATAAATCACCGTTTTTCATTTCTTGCCGGCATTGCACATAAGTCTTAACCGAATAAACTCCCAGGCAATCCACGCCAATAATTATGACATCATCCAGAACAGCTTGCTTGAACTTAGTGAGCTCTATTAGTGCTCTAATCTCACACGGTCTGAGCACTACTCCTATTCGCCTTTTTTCTAACTGTTTCTTGGTTAAGGCACCCACTAATGTAGATGAATTTACCGGCATTATTGGCGCCAGGGGATTTACCCTTTGGAGTTTATCTGGGTCCTTGACTAATGTCTGACCAACGGTATTACCCCAAGCAGTTTCCTGGGGAACAAGAAGTATATCTACCAAGTTTTTCTCCAGGAACTCTCTAAAAAGAGAGTTAAAGGCCCTTTTTATTTTGATACCTTCAATAGGTATGACTTTAACCATTATTGATACTCCCTGGAACTATCTAAACTGCCAAAGTATTCACCAGCGGATTTGGTCCTAATTCTCTTATTTTTGCTACCATCTCAATCATTACATCGGCAAATATTTTTCCTTCGCTGGCAGATATCCACCTTAGCCAAACTCGATCCTCTTCAAACCCCACCTGTCTTAGTATCTCCTTAACAACGGCAACTCGTCTTCTGGCCTTATAATTGCCACTAATATAATGACAATCTCCCGGGTGACATCCACCAATAAACACACCATCTGCCCCATCTATAAGAGCTTTAAGCACGTATAGTGGGTCAACGGCACCGGAACACATTAGCCGCATCACTCTGATGTTTGGTGGATATTGAATTCGGGAAGTCCCCGCCAGATCTGCTCCGGCGTAAGCACACCAGTTACATAAAAAAGCCACTATTTTGGGTTCAAATGTATCATCCAAGTGGATCCTCCTATTGGTCGTATCTTCACCATAAAGCCCCCTCTAGAGCAGCAATAGTTTCTCTTTTTCCAAAAGCAGGTTGTAAGATAGCTCCATTCGGGCAGGCAGCTACACAAGCCCCACATCCCTGACACAACACTTCTTTCACTTGGGCAACACCGGTTTCCTCATCAATCTCTCGGGCATCGTAAGGACAAACCGCGACACAACGTCCGCACCCGGTACACAATTTTGATTTCACCGAGACTACCATCGCTTTGGCTTCAATTTCTTCCTGGGACAAAAGTACGGCCGCTTTGGCGGCCGCTCCCTTGGCTTGACAAATAGATTCTTCTATAGAGCGCGGCGAGTGAGCTAATCCGCAGAGAAATACTCCTTCGGTGGCAAATTCGAGAGGACGAAGTTTTGGATGAGCCTCCATAAAGAATTTGTCCTCCGTGAGAGGAAGTTTGAGTATTTTTGCCAGCTCAGCATTTGTTTCTCCGGGCACTATTCCAGCACTTAGAACCAGAAGATCCGCATTTATTCTCAAATTCTTACCGATTATGTGATCCCGAAAACGGATGCTCACTATATCTTTTTCTACAGTAACTTGAGGTTTGTTTTCATCATCATATCTAATAAACAATATCCCCTTTTCGCGGGCGTAGCGATAGTATTTCTCTTGAAATCCATAGGTCCTCACGTCTTTGTAAAGGATGTATATGTTGGTTTTCGGACATAAATCTCTGACTTTTAAGGCATTTTTTATTGCCTCAGAACAGCAAACTCGGCTACAATATTTTCTTTCTTCACACCGTGAGCCCACACATTGAATCATCACTATATTTTGATAATTTATCATTCTAGGGGCATCCGGAGACAACAAGTCCTCCAATTCCCTCTGAGTAACGACTTTTTCATTGTCTCCGTAAGAGTATTCCTCCGGCCGGTAGTACTCGGCTCCGGTTGCCACAATAATTGCTCCGTGTTTTAGAGTAATTCGGTCTTCTTCCTTAGAATAAACTACGGCTTCAAAATTACCTACATACCCGGATACTTCTTTCACTTCGGCCTCAGTATATGTAGTAATCAGCTCATTTTGTCGTATTTTTTCTCTGGTGCTTTGAAGCAACCGCTGTGGATTTATTCCCCTGAGGGTATAATGCAGATGACGCAAATTTCCCCCCAGGTTCTTTTCTTTTTCTACCAGATACACTCTAAATCCCTGCTCTGCCAGACTCAAGGCGGCCATCATTCCTGATAAGCCCCCGCCAATAACCAAACTTCGGGCAGTCACCGGGAATAACTTGACTTTTATGGGGATAAGCAACTCCGCTTTGGCCACCGCTACCCTGACCAATTGCTGAGCTTTTTCCGTAGCCCGGTCTTTACTCTGCAGGTGTACCCAAGAACACTGCTCGCGAATATTGGCCATTTCAAATAGGTATCGGTTGAGGCCCGCCTCTCGGATTGTTTCCTGAAATAATTGCTCATGAGTTCTGGGGGTACAAGAAGCAACCACTATCCTGTTGAGCTGATGTTCTTTTATTTTTTCTCTAATTTTCTGCTGAGTATCTTGAGAGCAGGTATATGGGTTACTCTCAGCATAGACTACATAGGGAAGATTTGTCGCAAACCTGACTACCTGAGGAACATTTACGGAACCGGCGATATTTGTGCCGCACTGACAGACGAAAACTCCAATCCTGGGATCCTCATTGCTAACATTAATCTCTGGTGGATACACCTTTTGGCTAATCTTTGTCCCTCTTGCTTCCCGAAGTAAGGCCTGCACTTCTGCTGCTGCTGCACTTGCCTCACACACAGTCTCGGCAATATTTTTTGGCCCGGTACAAGCACCACAACAATATACTCCCGGACGAGTAGTCTGGGTTAAAAAACAACTATCCGTTTTGATAAATCCATATTCATTAAGTTGTATATCTAACTTCTGGCTAATTTCTCTGATATCTCTCGGAGGAGTCAATCCGACCGATAAAACAACCAAGTCATACCGGTCTCTGGTTATCTGTCCTCCTTCGCTACTGTAGTTTACCCACAAGTCATCGCTACCGGGGATATTCTCGATCAAGGAAATCCTGCAGCGGCGGTAGATAACCTGGTATCTCTCCTGAGCTTTTTGATAATAATCCTCAAAACCTTTTCCCAAGGCGCGCATATCCATAAAGTAAATATGGGTCTCAAGATCGGGGATGTGCTCCTGGGCGATAATTGCCTCCTTAGTAGCAGACATACAGCACACCGATGAACAATACTCTCTTTCACCTTCACCAGAAGTGTCTCGTGATCCCACACACTGAACGAAGGCTATTTTCTGAGGATGAGTTCTATCTGAAGGCCGTAGAATTTCTCCTTGATAGGGGCCGGAAGCACTGAGGATTCTTTCAAATTCAGTACTGGTAATGACATTTGGAAATACACCGTATCCGTAATCTTTTTTTATTTGCGGATTAAATTTGTCAAATCCCAAGGCTAGAATGATGGAACCAACTTCCAATTCAATTTCTTCTTCCCACATCTGGTGATTTATAGCTTCCTCTTCGCAAGCCTTAATACACTGGAAGCACTCAGCACATCCTCCGCAGTTAAGACATCTTTTTGCTTCCTCAATAGCCATTTGTTCAGTGAAGCCTAATTCGAACTCCTCAAAATTTTCTATCCTTTCTCGAGATGGGATAACGGGCATTTTCTGACGAGGCCTTGATTCCACATGAAACTGGGGTAGGGGAGCAGTTTCTACCTTAGGCTGCTCCCGTCCCTCTTTCAGATCTTCTCCTCTTAGATATCTATCAATAGACTCCGCGGCCTGGTGTCCGCCGGCTATCGCTTCCACTACGGAGGCTGGACCAATAACCACATCACCTCCGGCAAACACTCCCTCCCCTTGGGTAGATAGGGTAACAGGATCTACCGCTATGGTTCCTTGCGGAGTAACCTCAATTTTTTCACCGTCGGTGAAGGACAAATCACACTCCTGACCGATGGCAATTATTACTTTATCCGTTTCCATGATTGATTCTGTCCCTGGTCTAAAACTCGGGTTAAATCTATCCTTTTCGTCAAAAACAGAACTGCATTCCAGGCACTCTACCCCGGCAACCTTTCCCTTTTGGTCAATAATCCTTTGACCTCCTAAAGAACAATGCAGTTGTACCCCCTCTCCCAGAGCTTGAACAATTTCCCACTTCTGGGCGGGCATTTCATCTCTTGCTTCCAAACAAACAAGATGAACTTCTTTGGCTCCTAATCGCAGAGCCGATCTGGCAGTATCTAGGGCAACATTTCCTCCACCAATCACTGTAACCCTTTCTCCTTGAAAAACGTCCGCCGTAATTTCACCTAGATTTAGATCACGCAGGAAAGGAACTGCCTCAATAACTCCCTCCAGTTCCACTCCTTCTATAGACAGTTTTTGGCTCTTATGTGCTCCTGTGGCGATAAATATTGCTTGGTATCCTTGTTTTTTTAAATCATCCAAAGTTAGCTCTTTTCCAATGGGGGTGTTGGTCTTGATTTTTACTCCCAGATGACAAATGTAGTCAATTTCAGGGGCCAGCACCCTCCGGGGTAATCTATACTCCGGAACTCCCACTCGCATCATTCCTCCAGGCTCAGAGAGAGCTTCCAGCACCGTCACTGGATAACCGCGCTTGGCCAGATCGTGGGCGGCAGTTAATCCCGCCGGACCGGATCCGATAATAGCAATCTTTTCTAATCGTTTTTCTGAGGGTGGGGAAGGCTTATCCTCCCCTACTTGAGCTATGTAATCGGCAACAAATCTTTTTAAAGAAGCTATAGCTAAAGGCTCATCTAGGTCCCCGCGATTGCATTTATCCTCGCAAGGATGGTGGCATATACGGCCGCAAACTCCAGGAAAAGGACAGGCTTCCCGAATAAGTTCCCAGGCCTCCTTGAATTTACCCTGAGAAATAAGAGCAATGTAACCTTGAGCATTTACGCCGGCAGGACAATTGGCCCTACAGGGAGATAGGCCTTTCTTATCAATAGCAAATATATTGGGAATTGCTTGGGGAAAAGGCCGATAAATGGCTTTCCTATTGGTCAAATTGCCTTCAAATTCATTAGCCCAGTTTGTGACCGGACATTCTTCCACACATTTGCCACAACCAGTACATTTGTCTTCAATCACGTATCTGGGTAATTTCCTGATCTTGACTTTAAACCTACCGGGATCACCTTCTAGATTATCCAATTGAGCCTTAGTGATGATTTGAATGTTTTCGTGTCTACCCACATCAACCAGCTTTGGTCCCAAGATACACATAGCGCAGTCATTGGTGGGAAAAGTCTTATCCAGCTGGGTCATTACCCCTCCCACACTTAATCCTCTATCTAACAGATACACCTTGAAACCCGAATTGGCTAAATCAAGAGAAGATTGTATTCCAGCAACTCCCGCGCCTATTACTAATACGGCACCAACTTTTTGGGGTTTTTCGGGCATCTTTACACCTGCTTTCTCATAGTATCGCCTCTAATGTGGAAATGACCTGACCTTGGGAAAAATTGTACTGTTGAGAAGCTCCGTTGGGACAAGCCGAAACACACGCTCCACATCCTTCACAGGCTGCCTCTGTAACGGTAGCTATTTTCCTTCTTTCATCGATTTGCCGGGCGTCGTAAGGACACACGGAAATGCAAATACCGCAACCAGTGCAGATTTCTGGATCAACATAAGCTGTGGTAGCCTGAAGCTGGATTTTCCCCTTGCTTACCAGGCCAATAACTGAGGAAGCAGCCGCCTTGGCCTGAGCTACCGTATCGGGAATGTCCTTAGGACCCTGGCAACATCCAGCTAAGTAAATTCCGGCACAAGAGGTATCCACTGGACGCAGTTTAGGATGGGCTTCCAATAAAAAACCATCGGGCGAGAAGGATAGATGAAGTTGATGGGCAATTTGCTTTGTACTTGGATGAGGAACCAGACCCACGGCCAGAACCACCAAGTCCGCCTTTACCTCTACGGGACGGCTGAGTAAAGTATTTTCACCCCTTACCACCAGTTTGTTTCCCTGCTTATAGATCTCAGAAGCATTTCCTCGAATATACCTGACCCCTTTTTCTCTTACCCGATCGTAAAACTCTTCAAATCCTTTCCCAAAGGCTCTCATATCAGTATAAAAGACAGTAATCCGAGCCTCCGGTAGATTTTCCTTAACTAAATAAGCTTGTTTTGCGGTGTACATACAACAAACCCTTGAACAATACTCGTTACCTACTGTTCGGTCCCTCGAACCCACACAATGAATGAATACTACCTCCCGCGGTTCTTGTCCGTTTACGATAATTCTCCCACCGGTAGGACCGGAGGCAGAGGAAAGACGCTCAAACTCCAGACCCGTTATTACATTGTCATATGTTTCATAGGCGTATTCCGGTTTTAGCTCAGGCGCGAAGGTCTGAAAACCGGTAGCTACCACGATAGCTCCTACTTCGGCTTCCAC
>AQRW01000162.1 GCA_000402295.1 Candidatus Aerophobus profundus SCGC AAA252-L23 | reverse complement strand
CTGATGATGATCCTGGACAAAGTGAATTTTGATTTCACCGTTCTGGGTGGTGAGGAATATTGTTGCGGTGACCCTTTGATGAGAATGGGCGAAGAATCAAGAGCCAGGAAGCTGATGAACTCCAATCTGGCCAAGTTCAAGGAGTTGGGAGTTACCAGAATATTCACTTCCTGCCCCGGATGTCTTAAGACTCTCAGAGAGCATTGTCCGGATGAAGTCAAGGTCGTGCATGCCACCCAACTGCTGGCTGACCTTGTAAAAGAGGGAACCATTAAGTTCGAAGGTGAGCTCAAGAAAAGGATCATCTATCATGACGGCTGCGATCTGGGAAGGTACAGTGGGGTTTACGAGGAACCCCGGGAGATCCTACAATTCATTCCCGGAGTAGAACTGTTCGAATTTGACTATTGTAGGCAAGAGGCAATCTGCTGTGGCGGTCCCCTGGCCGCCGGCTATCCTGATCTTTCCCACAGGATCGCGGCCCAGAAGGTCAGGGAAGCGGTGGAAAAAGGAATACAAGCCATCGTTACCGCTTGTCCGATGTGCTTCATTAATCTAAAAGAAGGAGTAAAGCTAGAAGGTGCATCAATAGAAGTGCAGGATATTCACACCCTGCTGCCCCGATTGATGAAAAGATAACATGAAAACTAAACTATCGCCCTTAAAGAGGTGTAGAGTAATGGAGAGAATAGAGAGATTGGAGGAGAACGTCATTAAGGTAAGGGGGGAGATTTGTCTGTCCGACGTTTATGCCCAAATTGAGGGAAAAGAGCTGGTGGTGGAACCACTTTCAGCCAAGAAGCCACTTTCCCGTTTCATAGCTGAAGGAGGCCTGGGTTACAATTCATTGCGTGAGGGCTCTTTTGCTGGAAAAGTCTTCAAACTCAAGAGCTCCCTATTTGATGAATCCTTCACCTACGGGCTCGATTGTCTGACTTTATACAACGTAGGTTATCCACTTTTCCGAATTCTTGAAGGACCACTCCATCCCCTATCGATTAAGGAATTCGGTGCCGTCAGCGAGATAACCCTTCCTGTCCGCCCACGACAACCGGTAAAGGTTTACTATTCCCCGGAAGATGTTTCTCAGATTCAAATCCCTTCTCTGGCTACTAATGTTCTCTATCTCAACAATTTTGCCGCTCAGATACTCGGCTTGAGAAGATCCGGTATTCTCACCACCTATCCGGACAGATTTGCCGTAAGAGGAAAGGGAGAGTTGCAAAATGGCATATGGTCCAAGAGATTCCTGGAAGATGAGATACCGGTTGATCACCATCGATTAAGGATTTTTACCCTGAAAAGCAACTTGGCCACTATTCAGCAGGCATATTCTGAGAAAACCGAGGGCATGTTTCTGGCCCTTTTCAATCATCTCGGAGTGCTGGTAATTATGTCCGGCAGTAAGAGCGCGGTGGAGAGGATCTGGACTTCTATTTCTCAGTCCCCCTTCACTTATCGACTGAAAACGTGGGGAGGCAACCCTTGAGGTGGAGATGTATTGTTGACAAGAATGTTGCTGCTCCTTATGGTCTGGCGGTGGACGAGGCCCTGGTCCATTCGGTGGCTCACATAAACCCTCGACCGGTCCTTCATCTCTATACTTTTTGTCCCTCGGTGATTGTGGGAAGATACCAGAATCTCAAGCAATCAGTGAATGTCCACCGGTGCCACCAGCTGGGAATTACCTATAATCGTAGGATCACTGGAGGTGGTACCGTTCTCATGGGACCACATCAACTGGCCTTGGCCTTGGTTGTTTCCTTGGACGATCTCGACCTACCAAGATCAATTTCAGGGATTTTCCGTCTTTTCGCTGCTGTTTTCATCAAGGCCTTGAGAAGGTTAGGGATCCAGGCGGAATTTCGACCCAAGAATGACATTCAAGTAGCCGGTAAAAAAATAGCGGGAATTGCCGCCTCGGTGGAGGATAATGATGTTCTACTGTTTCACAGCAGCCTACTGGCTGATTTTGACATCTCCTTGATGCTCGAGCTTCTGAATCTCCCCAGCCGGAAAATTGCTGACAAGGGGATAAGCTGCTTCAGCCAGCGTTTGACCACCATCCGGAAAGAACTGGGAGAATCAGTTGCCATCGAGGCGCTCATGGACTCTATTCGGGAGTCGTTTGAGCAAAAATTTGGCCTCGAATTCTTACCGGGTCAATTGACCTCCTGGGAGCAGCAAAAAACAGAGAAGCTCATCAGAGAACGGTACAGCACTCCCCAGTGGTTGTTTGCGGTAAGGAGTCCTCAGAAAAAAATGGGTCAGGCCTCCAGAAAAACCCCTGGTGGACTATTGCAGATTTATCTTATTCTTTCCGGTAATGTCATCGAAGATATCCTTGTCACCGGTGATTTCTTCTCTCCTTCGGAGCTGGTTAGGAAGATTGAAAGTGCTCTTAAATGGAAGGGGGCGGAAAGGGATAGAGTTACAGATATAGTGAGCCGGCTCATCCCCAGAGAAGGTATCTCTTCCCTGGAGGTGGAATCACTGGTAACAACCATAATGGAGGCTAAAGAAAATTGCAGACTGATCGAGCCTACCAGTGGGTTGAATCCCGTCCCCTCAAGGAACCAAGAAAGGTACAGGTTATGAATAAAACCACTACCGATAGTCCTCAGTATCTACGTATGAGCCTGGCCGCGGCCATGACTCTTGAATTCCGGAATGGCCTTTTCTATCGTAATGCCTGCTCTTTTTGTGTCAACCTCCTGCTTACCTACCAAAAGGGTTGTGCGGCAAATTGTGCCTATTGTGGTCTGGCTAAGGAACGGAGAGGCCAATACGATAACAAGAGTTTCATTCGGGTAGAGTGGCCAGTCTATGAAACAAGCAAAGTAATTGAAAGAATTGAGCAATCCCAGCAGAGGACAAGAAGAATCTGCATTTCTATGATAACCATCCCCTGTGCATCTCAGGATACCCTGGAGATCATCAAGTTAATTAGAAAAAAAGTAGATATTCCCATCTCGGTGCTCATCAGTCCCACAGTTACCAAGGAGAACCATCTGCTGCAACTGAAACGAAATGGTGCCGATAGAGTGGGCATCGCGGTTGACTGCGCCAATCCCGTACTTTTTGAGAAATACCGGGGCAAAGATGTTCGAGGGCCTCACCGGTGGGATACTTACTGGCAGACAATTGATCAGGCGATAGAGATATTCGGGAAGTATCGAGTCGGGGTTCACCTCATTGTGGGGATGGGAGAAACGGAAAAGGAGATGCTGCATTTGATTCAGCATATTTTCGACGGGGGAGCGAATACGCATCTTTTCTCTTTCTTTCCTGAAAAAGACTCGCAAATGGCGAACCATGTTCCTCCGCCTTTGGGCCAGTATCGGCGAATACAACTGGGACGATTTCTCATTGAAGAGGAAAAGGTCAAAATCGGTACTTTTAGTTTTGATGAGTGGGACAGAATCACATCTTTTGCTATCCCCGATGATGAGTTGAGTCAGGTCATAAATTCCGGCAAGCCTTTCCTTACCAGTGGCTGTCCCGATGGCAAGGGGAGGATGGCCTGCAACCGACCCTATGCTAACTGCGCGCCGGGTCCTCAGATAAGGAATTACCCATTTGGACCTACGAAAGAAGATGTCCTCTCAATAAGAGAGCAAATTTGGCAGTATTAATTGAAACATTACCCAGGAAAGAAAGATCGGAGTGAAAAGTGCATCCAACTGATTTGATAAGAATCTGGTACAGAATAAGAAAGAGAAAGACTATCGGCTTCAGTATTGATATCACTAATCGCTGCAATTTGAAATGTTCTCCCTGCTACATGAAATGGTACGAGAAAAAGAATGACCTGCCGATTCAGGAATGGGAAAGAATTATTCTCAGTTATCCGCGGCAGGAGCGCCTTCTCTGTGCCTGGACTGGTGGAGAGCCTATGTTAAGAGTTGAGGCCATCAGAAAACTAGTTCACTGCTTCCGATGGAATTGGATTGCAACTAACGGCACCCTGCCTGTTCCTCACTTACCGAAAACGACCATATTTGTGTCTGTCGATGGAAATAAAAGAACCCATCTCAGCCTGCGGGGTGGCGGATGGAACGAACTTCAGCAAAACATGAGAGAGAACCACTATATTCACTTCAACATTACTAAACTAAATTGTTCCGGCCCTGTCCTGGAGGAAACACTTTCTTTCTGGCGAGGCAAGGCACGGGGAGTGATTTTCAGTTTCTCTACCCCGAACAAGAAAAAGAGAGATGATCTGTATCTTACTCCTAGTGAGAGAAGAATTGTAGGCAAGAATCTGAGATCCTTGAAGCGTAAGTTTGGAAATTATATCCTGAATAGTGAGCGGCAACTAAAATTGTGTGCCGAGACACCCTGGGCCGATAACTGTCCAGCAAGTTGTCTGGTAGCTTTGGATTCCCGGGGCCAAGTCAAAAGACCGTGCGTGCTTGGTTCAGATGTTGATTGCTACCAATGTGGTTGCGCCGTCCCATCATTCATGTATTTGGCAGAGAAACTGCACCCGGCTACGGCAGTGCAGCTTCTTAGACTATTTCGAGAAGGAGCTTAGGGATGGGTAACCCCGATTTGATACTCCTTCATCCTCCGAGCGTATATGATTTTAGAAGGATTCCCCAACTTTACGGCCCCATCAGTGACGTTGTTCCTTCGGTACAGATATTTGACATGTATCCTCTTGGTTTTCTCACTATTTCTGAGTACCTAACGAGGCACGACTTATCAACCCGAATTGTGAACCTGGCGCTAAAGATGCTTTCGGCAAAAAAGTTCGATCCCGAGTCTCTAATTCGCTCTCTTCACCCGGTGGCCTTTGGCATTGATTTTCACTGGTTGTGCCATGCTCAGGGGAGCTTGGAGATAGCCAGAATTGTAAAAAAATGGCATCCCCGAATCCCGGTCATATTTGGTGGATTATCGGCTTCTTATTACCACCGGCAACTCATCCAATATCCTCAGGTGGACTATGTCCTGCGAGGAGATTCGGTAGAGGAGCCACTGCGACAGTTAGTAAAAGCCTTGAAATATCATGGCTCATTATCCGGGATACCGAATCTTACCTGGAAGGACAGAGAGGGTCAAATCAATGTCAACCAACTTTCCTGGGTTCCTCCTGATCTGGACATGATAAGATTTGATTATCTTACGGTGGCAAGATCGGCACTTAAATACCGAGACCTCTCCGGGCATCTTCCATTTAACAAGTGGATGGACTACCCCATACTGGCGGTCTTACCCTGGCGGGGTTGCCTCAACAACTGCGTTACCTGCGGGGGATCGCGAAGTGCCTATCAAAGAATCTGTGGCAGAGAGCATCCGGCTTACCGCAGTCCGGACAGATTAGCTCAGGATATCAAAGATATATCCTCATACTCCGTTGCTCCCATCATGATTCTTGGCGATATCTTTGCCGCGCCTGACGATTATGGAAATACATTTCTGAAAGCCATGGAAAAATGCAAAATAAGGAACCACCTCGCTTTTGAGTTACACCTACCTCCGGTAAAAGAAATCCAGGAAAGGCTGGCTCATACTATACCGAACTTCAACCTTCAGATCTCTCCCGAATCGCATGATCCCGGGATTCGAAAAAGATTTGGCAGACCTTACGACAATGATGTCTTGGAGAAAGCTATAGATAATGCCCTGGCTTCCGGCTGTCAACGACTGGATCTTTTTTTCATGATTGGCTTGAGTCATCAGACGTATACATCGGTTATGGACACCGTCAGGTACTGCGAACATCTAATAGATAGATTTGGAGGAAACGGCAGAATGCATCCTTTCTTTTCTCCTCTGGCACCCTTCCTGGATCCGGGCAGCTTGGCTTTCGAAGATCCACAACGATTTGGATACCGGCTCCTCCACAGGTCCTTGGAAGAACATAGAACTGCTCTCTTGAATCCTAGTTGGAAACATATGCTGAACTATGAAACCAAATGGATGAGCAAAGATACAATTGTTGAGGCTACTTATGAAGCTTGTCTAAGAATCAACAAATTGAAGAAAAAATGTGGTCTGGTGGAATCAAAGGCATCCGAACGAATAGAAGAGAAGATTCGTAGAGAACGAAGTCTCCTGCAAAAAATTGATCAGTCAGTGAATACCGGATTTTGGAAAGAACAGGTGGAGCTCTATGAAGACCGACTGAATGGGGCTTCTGCCTGTGATAAGAAAGAATTGCAGTGGCCCAAGGGCCTGAAACTGATGATTCCCAGATTGGTGTGGAAATTACTACGGAACTCCGTTAGAGTCCCGTAGACACAGGGTGGTACAAGATGGATACTCCCGTATTAGATATGAAGCACCGTGATTATGATAATCTTCTGAGTCGAGCCCGGCTTCTCTCCTGGAAAAAGTTTGGGAAAAGGATTGTCTTTTATCTACCGGGTATGATCCGGTACGGCAGAGACATTGGCCGTTATCCGGCTATTTCCATCACCGGAGACAGGTGCTTCCTTTCCTGTGATCACTGCAATTCTAAGATACTCAAACCCATGATATATGCCACGACACCGGAAGAATTCATCCGTAGATGTCTGATACTGGCAAGAAATGGCTTTATTGGATGCTTGGTGAGTGGAGGCAGTTCGAGCAAAGGAAAACTACCCTGGGGAAAATTCTTCAAGGCGATAGAAAAAGTCAAAAATCAAACTGAGCTGAAGATTTCTGTCCATACCGGGCTTTTAGATCGCAAGTGTGCCAGAAGACTAAAAGAGGTAGGTGTAGATCAAGCCTTAATCGATGTGGTCGGGGATGAGAACACCCTGAGAGAAGTATGTCATCTTGATATCACTCCCAATGCGATAACGCAATCATTGGAGGCTCTCAGTGAGGCAAAGATTCCGATTGTACCTCACATTGTGGTGGGCCTTCACTATGGCAAAATCAAAGGTGAATTCAGGGCTCTGCAGATGATTAAGCCCTATACACCAGCAACTCTGGTTATCGTTTCGCTTATGCCTTTGCCGGACACACCAATGGAGAAAGTCCAGCCTCCTCTCCCCCAGGAGGTAGCACGGGTGATTGCTACAGCTCGGATTATGATGCCCGAGACCCTGATGTCTTTGGGATGCGCGCGGCCGCGGAACAATTTGGGCGAGCAGATGGAACTTCTGGCTCTGGAGGCGGGGGTGAACCGAATGGCCCTTCAGTGCCAGACAACAGTCAAAAGAGCCCAAATGTACGGCTTAGAAATTCGCTGGCAAAAAACCTGCTGTTCAGTGGATTCTTGGGTGAAGAGGCAGCCGCCAGGGTCATCTTTACCAAAAGAGGGAGTACGGGGGCCGGACCGTAGAGACACCCCGTTGTGGCGTCACCATGGCCGTGCCAGACAACAGGAGAATTAGTTGGATATCCACGACTACATGAGAGTAAAACGGAGATTAATTGACAGAGCATTGGACTTCTACTTGCCCGGTAAGTTGACTTACCCCCGGGTCATTCATGAGGCCATGCGCTACAGTGTTTTCTCGGGCGGGAAAAGGATTAGGCCGATACTCTGTTTAGCTTCCTGTGAGATCTGTAGGGGTAGGGAGATAGATGCTCTCCCAACCGCTTGTGGTCTTGAGCTTATTCATTGTTACTCCTTAATCCATGATGACCTACCTTGTATGGATGACGATGACGTGAGACGAGGGAAGCCGGCGACCCACAGGAAATTCGGAGAGGCAATGGCGATTCTCGCTGGTAACGGGTTACTTACCTTTGCCTTCAATTTGATGACCAGAGGTACACATTCTCAAAGACAAAATACCATTGTCAAAGAAGTTACCCAGGCAATCGGAACCTTCGGAATGATAGGTGGTCAGGTTGTTGATCTGACCAGAAGTAACTGCTTAACCAAGGTCTCCTGTCGACAAACCAGGAATAATGGTAACGAGCCGGCACGTTTGGGGTATGGGACCTGTCCGGAATACTCTTTCTCCAAAGCACAGAGCGACCCCAACGCCGAAATTTATGACACCATGAATTACATCAATATGCACAAAACGGGGGCACTGATGGGAGTGTCAATGAAAGCGGGTGCAATCTTGGCTGAGGGCAGCAAGTCGACAACCGAACTCCTGTCAAGAATCGGTCAATGTCTGGGTATGGCATATCAGATTAGGGACGACATTCTGGATAATGATGGATCAGCTCGACTGCTGGGAAAATCTTACGCCAAGTCAAATATTGAGATGTTGACCAGAGATATATATAAGAACCTAAGGAACCTGGGGGCCAAGAGGGAAATCTTGTATCAGATTGCTGGATTCTTGCTCGACACAACAGGATCCCCGGGCTAACTCATTTTCCCAGACGAAGGTAAAGATGATACTTTCTACTGATTGATATTTAGTTTTAAACTTGGGCAAGATCCGCGATGCCATTTTCGATAAAGAATAATTATAAGAGGAGGTATGGAAATGTTTGGATTAGGGCCAACTGAGTTGGTATTGATTCTCTTAGCCGTAGTGCTTCTTTTTGGGGCAAAAAAAATTCCCGAGCTGGCTAAAGGCATGGGCAAGGCAATGCGTGAATTCAAGAAAGCCAGTCAGGAAATAGAAGATGTGACCTCGGTAAGTGTGAGTCCAGACGAAGACAAGAGAAAAAAGGACAATCACAAAGAGTCAGTGTGATATATGTCATTACTATACCATCTGGATGAGCTGAGGAGACGGGTAATAATTTGTATGGTAACAGTAATTGGACTATCGATGGCCTGCTATTTCTACTCCGATCTGGTTATGGGATTCTTAACCAAACCCTATCACTATCAGGGGAAGCTGGTGTTTATTGCGCCTCAGGAGGCCTTTGTCACCACTCTCAAGGTGGCAGTATTTGGAGGTATCATCCTGGCTCTCCCGGTGATCTTCTATGAGGCCTGGAAGTTTGTTGCCCCGGGACTGAAGCGAAAAGAAAAGCGGGGCGTTCTCATATACACACCAGCTTCGGTTCTCCTTTTTCTGGGAGGAGGAGCATTCTGCTATTTCATTGTCTTACCCATCGGGTTGAACTTCCTTCTCGGCTTCAGTCAGTCGCTTTTTCAGCCGATGATTTCTATTGACCGATACATATCCTTCGTGACCACTCTTCTTCTTGCTTTCGGTGTCATATTTGAACTCCCTTTGTTATCAGTGTTCTTGACCAAAATAGGCATCTTGACCCCGGAATTCTTGATTGAGAAGAGAAAAATGGCTATTGTAGTAATCCTGGTCATAAGTGCACTCTTAACTCCACCGGATGTATTCACTCAGTTACTTATGGCCGGCCCTCTTATTCTACTCTACGAGATAAGTATCGGATTGAGTAAATTAGCTTATCAGAGATAGTGTCAAGGGGGAGGGAGAATGATGAAAAAGAAAATCGTGGTGATTGACGATGATCAAAATTATGTGGAATTTATCAGAACTGTTTTGGAAAGTCGCTCCTACCAAGTATTCTCTGCTGCCGATGGAGAAGAAGGATTGGAGAGAATAAAGCAGGTCGAACCGGACCTTATCATCCTTGATGTTATGATGGGGACAACCGGTGAGGGATTCTGGATATCTCAAAAATTGAGGAGCAAAGACTCTCATTCTGAATATGCAAGCTATTCCCAAATTCCGATACTGATGATTACGGCAATTCGGGAAAAAACCGGACTGAATTTCTCGCTTGATACAGACAAAGATTATATTCCAGTTGACGATTATGCGGAAAAACCGATAGAACCCCAAAAACTCCTGGAGAAGGTGGAACACTTGCTAAGAAAATCAAGAGGCTGATACTGAGGCAAATGGACTATGGATAAAGAAGAAAAATCAACTCATTTACTGCCGGTAGAAGAGGAGTTGATCTACAGGGCTGGATGGTCAATTAGACTTCGATGGCTGGCGGCGGCAGGGCTGATATTGTGTGTCATTATAGTAAAGTTCTTTTTGAATTTTCCAATTCACTGGATGCCCCTATTAATTGTCGGTTTAGTGGTTGCTGCTTATAACGTTGTTTTCAAGATTTCCTTTGAAAGAAGCAAAAAGAATCTTCCCGAGCAGACAAAGGCCTTCAGTCGGCTGACGAACTTCCAAGTGGGAACAGACTGGATAGCCCTGCTTCTTTTAGTACACTACACCGGTGGGATTGAGAGCCCCCTAATTTTCTGTTTTGTCTTCCACATAATAATGTCGGCCATCCTCCTATCCCGGAGAAACTGTTGTTGGCACGTGAGTTTGGCTACCGGTTTTTTGGTTTTGCTTGCTTTCCTGGAATACTCCGGGGTGATCGCTCACATTGAAATGACCTCTATTTCCGCGGGCAGATCTTACAATGACTTCCTATCTGTCGTTACTATGTTATCATTTTCGATAGTTACCATGTGGGTGGTAGGATATTTGGCAACCTCGGTAACCACCAAGCTAAGACAAAGGGAAAAAAATCTCTTGATCTTGGAAGAAAATCTGGAAAAAGCTTACCGAGAATTGGAGACAGTAGCCCGAGCGAAATCTGAATTTGTATTGGCGGTAACCCACGAACTTCGGTCCCCCTTGTCCTCCATTCAAAGTTCCCTCACTCTATTCACCGAGGGATATTTAGGAAGGCTCTCGGTCAAGCAGCAAGAGTGTGTAGAGAGAATTGAAGAAAGATCAAAGTTCCTGTTGATGTTAGTAGACGATTTGCTGAGTCTTGCCCAGCTGAGGGAAAATACATCCCGAGAGAAAAGAACAAAAGTGGATCTAACAAGTATAGTTAATCTGGTTGCCGATTCCATAAGACCTCAGGTGCAGTGCAAAGACCTGACCCTTCAACTTATTCTCCCTTCCTATCCTCTGTATACCTGGACGGACGAGGAGGAAATGGGACTTCTCTTTTCTAACCTTATAGGAAATGCAGTCAAGTACACTCCCCCTAAAGGTGAGGCTCGGGTCAAGATTTGGAAAGAGGGTCTTCAAGTAAGGGCTGAAGTATCAGACACGGGTATTGGAATAGGTGAGGAGGACTTGAAGAAGATATTCAAAGAATTCTATAGGAGCAAAAATGCCAAAAAACTCAGTCGAAGAGGAACCGGTTTAGGTTTACCGATAGTGAAGAAGATACTGCAGAAGTACGGAGGAGAGATAACAGTTCAAAGCGAAATAGGAAAAGGAAGTAACTTCAGCTTTAGACTTCCCGCCTATGAAGAATAAGATTACATTTGATAATCAATGATTTCGAGGGAAGCAGAAGCAACAAGATCTTGAGGTAATTTGGGTTGGGGTAGAAAGTGCAGAATAAGGAAAAGGAAAGTCGAGTGGACCACGGTGAATCTGACAGAATACCTTCTGTTCTGGGGATAGTCGGTAGATCGGAAGTAGGTAAAACCAGCCTTATTCTAAAGCTTATTCCGGAACTGGCAAAAAGAGGGTACCGGGTAGGGGCGGTTAAGAACTGTCCTCACGGTTTTGATCTGGATAAGGAAGGAAAAGATTCTCACAAGTTTTTGTCGGCTGGAAGTGCAGGGGTTCTTCTGACTTCTCCCGAGAGATTTGCCTTGATAAGAGAACGAGAAAGAAAGGAGATTGAGGAGATTCCGGGGCTTTTCTCGTCACTTTTTTACGGTCTTGATATAGTGTTGGTGGAAGGTCTCGGTAACCTTCCGGGAATGAAAAGAATAGAGCTATTGCGAAAAGGAATTAGTGACTGCCTGGACCCTACGCTGGGGGAAATTGTTGCGGTTGTCAGCGATGTGGATGTGAGCACGGATACACCAGTTTTCCGACCGAATGAAGTCAGTAGAATCACGGATTTCTTGGAGGAAGTTATGCAACAAAGAGAAAATACAAACCAAGGCCTAGAAATACTTGTAAACGGTGAGAAGCTGTTACTCAACAATTTTGTCCAGGGTATGGTTAAGAACATGACTTTGGCAATGGTTGAGTCATTGAGGAGGAAAAGCACACCAGAAAGTATACGCAAAGTGGTCATAAAAGTCGACAATGCATAGGTAGATCGCCATTGAGAAAAGCAGGTCCAGCTAAAGCCGATATCCGTGGCTTATCCGGAGAGGCGATTGTAAGAACATTTAAGGAGCTTGCCTGCACTCATATTGCCGTTGATCCCGAAGGATAAAGGAGTACAGGTATGAATGAGGTGTTGAAAGCAAAAATGAACTCACGTTCCGAAGAAGAGGTGGACATTCTCCGCCTGCAGGTGAATGATAGAATAAGGTTAAGAGACCGGGTGATAAGAGAGCTCCCCCTGGCCATCTTTGTTAATGAGGTAGAGATAGGAACTCTCCTTTGCACACCGCCCAAGCTGAAGGAACTGGCGGTAGGGTTTCTTCTTTCCCAGGGAATACTACAAACTGGTGATAGGGGGAGAATAAGAGAAACCTACTTCAATCCCGAAAAAAGCTTTGTTCAAGTACATATAGACATGCCTACCCAAACTATAAGAAAGCTAATCTCAAAACGCCTGGTGGCCTCCTCTTGTGGGACCTGCTCCTTGTATGATATTCCATACCCTCGGGATACTGAATCATTGGATTCTTCTTTCTGTATTAAGAAGGAGACTCTCTTTGAAGCCATGCGGGAGTTTGAGGAAAGATCAACTCTGTTTAAGACCACAGGAGGAAATCACAGCTGCGCTCTCTATGGGACTGACAGGTTGGAGGTTTTCGCCGAGGATCTGGGACGACACAATGCTTTGGACAAAGTACTTGGCGAGTGCTTTATGCGAGGGATGGAAATCAAGGATAAGTTCCTCTTGCTCAGTGGAAGAATATCCTGGGAGATTTTGGGAAAAGTCACCAGAAGGGTTATTCCACTCCTGGCCTCCCCTTCCGCTCCCACCGATCTTGCCGTATCTTGGGCCAATAAGCTCAATATTACTCTGGTGGGGTTTCTTCGCCAAGAGAGAATGAATATCTACACCCATCCTCAGCGGATTATTTAAGCCCAAATAGAGCACTCCCACCCCCTTCGGTCCATCTTTTATTAACTCTTATTCTCATCAGCCGATTACTCACACCAGAGCTTTAGGATAGCTGGGGGCAAGGCTTTACTGCAAGAGAGCCTTGCCTCCTTACTATCAATCAGAATTTATTTTTCCCTCAGGGCTCGGAAGGTGTAGCCGGTTTCGGGGCCGGGAAGATAAGCTACTGGTTCCCCCAGGAGAAACTCTCCTTTTTGGATCCACCCTTTGAGAATCTGAGCAATTTTCTTGGCCCTCTGATAACTGGAAAGGGCCCCCGTGGGAACCTCTTTACCCCTCAGAGAGATTTTGCCGCTTTTGAGTTGAGCATAATTAGCCTCTCCCAGGGTTCCTGGCTCCCCGGCTGGATAGGCACTACTGTAGTCAACAATTTGAGTCCAAATTTCCTCATCTTTGACCGCGGCATGCCGGCAGATCTGTTCATTGAGGAGGGGAATAGGAATGCCCATACCGACGGTTAAGGTTACACCATAGCCAAGCATACTTGTTCCCATCAGCCACTGCGTAGACATCTCCTTGAGATCCCCGATGACCGCCAGGGTACCGGCCGGGGCTGAAGGAACATCGTTGTCTTTTCTGGTAACCCCGGGGTTATATTGGGTTCCTTGCCAAACTACATAACCAACGCCCCCACCTAAGAAAATTCTGGTGCCAAGGCCAATCGTATGGTACAAAGGGTCGTTAAGAAGGGGAGAGAGCTGTCCCGCACTGCAGTAATTGGCATTGCCCAAATGGGGTTGCAAGACCCCCATATAGGTGTAGATGGACTTCCCCGAGAGATTAACCCGCCACGTTGTAGTTCTGGTAGCAGTTGCGAGGATTAAAGAGCACCGCTTCGTTTAAGTCTTGCAGGTTGATCAAGGTCTGCAGCTTCTTGCGGGGATAGCAGTCAGTTCCGTAGGCGCTGGCCACTAACTGTACATTCTTGCCCGCCACCAGATCCTGGATCACGTGTCCACCCCCGTAGCTGAACTTCCCAGGAAAAATCTTGTTACGGGCATCATCCTTGGGAAGAACGGTAGCTCCCAGGTAAATATCTACTGCGGCTAGACCCGCATAGCCCCTTTTCGGGGCCATCCATACTCCATAGCATAGTCACCACCCCAATCCAGAAGCCACCACCCAAATAGTTATTTCTCTCGATAACAAATACCTTTAGGCTGCGGGAGGCCAGTTCTTTTCCGGCCATTAAACCAGCTGGACCAGCCCCAACAATGATACAGTCACTTTCTACATATTCGGAAAACTGTTGGGCGAATGTATTGACAATCGCTCTGGTGACCTCCTTTTCACTTATCTCAGCAAAGATCTTTTTCTCTCGCATCTTACCCTCCGGCAATGACGGGGAAAATATCAAGGATATCTCCCTCTTTTGATTTGATATTCCTCAATTCTCTGGCATTCATTATTTGCCCGTTGAGGAGAAAAACATAATGCCGGCCCAGCGAGCCATCATGCTCAAAAAGCTCTTTAGCCATATTGACTCCCATTCTGTGTCTAAGTGTTTCCAAGACCTCCCCTATATCATGAGCCGCCAGGGAAAGCTCACTTCTCTTGACCTTTTCGCGCGGAGGAGAGTAGAATTTAACCGTTACTTTTGACATCCGCTCTGTCAACGAGAATCACCTGCGCAAACAAATGTAGTTTTCACTCACCCTATTCTTCGAACAACCAGGTACTCAGATACCGCTCCCCGGTGTCAGGCAAGATTACCACAATCAGCTTACCATTCGATTCCCTTCTCTCTGCCACTCTAATTGCTGCCCAGGCAGCTGCTCCTGAGGAAATACCGGCTAAGATCTCTTCTTCTTTTGTCAAACGACGGGTCATTTCTCCCGCCTGCTCATTATTAACGGAAATAACCTCATCGACCAAGTCCATTCTAAGAACCTCGGGAATAAAGCCGGCTCCAATTCCCTGAATCTTATGAGGTCCAGGTTTTCCTCCGGAAAGAACTGGCGAGCCTTGAGGTTCTACCGCAATGGAGATGAATTCAGGTTTCTTCTTCTTGATTACTTCGGCCACCCCGGTAATCGTCCCCCCCTGTCCCTACACCACTCACTACAATATCCACTTTACCCTCGGTATCTTTCCAGATCTCCTGGGCAGTTGTTTTTCCATGAATCTTGGGATTAGCAGGATTCTTGAATTGCTGAGGCATAAAGGAATGAGGTGTTCGCGCCACTAATTCCTCCGCTTTTTTAACGGCGCCTCGCATTCCCTCCTGGCCCGGTGTCAAAACCAACTCAGCACCAAAAGCTTCAAGAAGCTGCCTTCTTTCCACAGACATTGTATCGGGCATAGTAAGGATAAGGGGATATCCTTTGGCTGCACAAACAAAGGCCAAGGCTATTCCGGTATTGCCGCTGGTTGGCTCAATAATAACGGTATCCTTCTTAATCCATCCTTTCTTTTCAGCATCTTCAATCATGGAAACGCCAATTCTATCCTTGACACTGGATAAGGGATTGAAGGATTCAAGTTTAGCCACTACCTCTGCTTTTGATCCAGAGGTAATTTTGTTCAGCCTTACCAGAGGAGTGTTACCTATCAGTTGGGTAATATCTTTAGCTATTTTCATTCCGTACCTTCCTTTCTAATCTCCGCCAGGGAAGTAGGAAATCACATTCCCACATTTTGAACACAGGGTGACATCAGCGCAATCCAACAAAATAAGCAGCTTCGCTGTATCGGGAACATAATTGAATCCTGTCATCCCTATCTTGGTATTACCTCCTTGAGAGTGTCAGATGTAGTACATGAGAGTTTTTTTTGCCTGCTCCCCTTTTTTCTTTTGTCGCTTAGCCAAATCCTCAAGGGTTGTCTCTTGCAGTACAGTTGTCATAGACTCCCCCAATCTCTTCCATAGATCAATGGTAACACAGAAATCCGAGCGTTCACAAATGTTTGGATCGTTGATGCATTCAGCCAATACCAACGGACCTTCTACTGCTTGAATCACTTCATATGCCTTCGTCTGGGAAGGAGATTTAGATAAGACATAGCCCCCGTGTCTGGTTTTGACATTCTGGATTAGCCCGTGTGTTTTGAGAGTTTGAATTATGTGATCAAGATACTTCATGGAAACTTCTTGCCTTCGGGCCATGTCTTTCAGTAGAACTGGTCCTTGGCCATAGTGGAGAGCCAAATCTACCATGGCTCTCATTCCGTAACGGGCTTTGGTTGATAATTTCATTGGCTGTGATGATACTATTTCTATTCTTTTCGTAGAATCATTATAGACAATGAAAAAAATCTGTCAACCCCTCCTGACTCCTCTCACCGGTAAACCGGCGTTCCTGGGGACTCATCGCCAAAAAGAGGAAATAGGTGAAAGTTTGACAAGGGACTCACGTCGGCTATAGTGTGATCAGGGTGTTTTTTGGAAGGACGCGGTGGTGAAAAAGGAGGTTGTCAATAAAAGCTAATAGCATAACAAGAGATAGTAAAGCAAGGCAGGATATTCTATCCAGGCTGGCCAAGGCCAAGGGACAAATCAGTGGTTTAGAGAAGATGATTGCCAGTGATGCCTCTTGTTCTGACATTCTAATGCAGATTAGTGCTGTCCGGGCAGCGATTGGCAAAATAGGAATGATGATTATGCAGAACTACATTAGAAATTGCTTTTCCTACCAGAACAAGGAAGCTGTCGAGAATAGAATAGAAGAACTAATTAATAGCTTCTCCAAGTTCATCAGATAGCCTCCACTACCATTTCTCCCAATCCAGATTCTTGAGTCAACGACAAGTCAAATCAAATGAAAGTGTCTTGAGTAATACCCCCAAGGACTAAGTCCCATTCTTTATCAAGGCCGATAAGGTGGGGAATCTCTTAGTTTCCCCTTTACATAAATGTCTATTCCTTCAGCAGCTTTTTTAGCATCAGCAATAGCTGTTACTGCATCCAAATTCAGATTAACAATATCACCACCGGCAAAAACTTTAAGTATGGAAGTCTGTCCATTTTCATCAACCTTTACTTTTCTTCTTTCGGTAAATTCAAGCCTCTTAAAAAGTCCCTCTGGTATAAATGAAAAATTAGGTGCCTGACCGATGGCTTCAATTATCATATCCCCTTTTAGAAATGTCTCTTTTTCTTCATAGAAAGTAGGATGAAACCTGCCTTGTTGATCAAATACTGACTTCACTTTCATACAGAGAAGTCCTTTCACTTTGCCCTTCTCATCCAGTTTGACTTCTTTCGGACCCCAGGCGGGATTAAACTGGATCCCTTCCGCCTTTGCCTCTTCAATTTCCTCTTCTGTGGCCGGCATCTCATCCCAGTCTTCCAGAGAAACAGTTTTGGTTATCACTTTTTGTCCAGGATACTGCATATGCTGAACCCTCAATGCCTCCCTGGCTACATCTATAGCTACATTTCCACCACCTATCACAATGGTTTCCTTACTTACTTTTACACCTTTTCCAATTTTGTTTTCTTCTAAGAAATTAAGAGCTAAAAGGCACTTTTCGGAATTCTTAACCCTGGTTGAGCGACTTACAGTGGTTCCTATTCCTAAATAAACCGCATCGTAGTTTTTCATAATCTCTTCAAATAAAACATCTTTGCCTATGGTAGTATTGAATTTAAACTCAACTCCTAAAGAAGCAATATAATTTACATCCTTATCAATAGCTTCTAGGGGTAATCTATAAAGAGGTGGTCCTATGCGCATCAGACCTCCCCCTCCTGCCAAGGAGTCAAATACAACTACGTGGTGACCTTTAAGTCTCAAAAAATATGCTACTGACAGACCACCTGGACCTGCACCTACTACGGCAATTTTTTTGCCGGTGTCTTTGGCCGGCTTAAGCTCCAGGGCTTTCTTATAATCTTCAATAGTATCAGCAGCATACCTTTTTAACCATCTCACAGCTACTGCTTCCCCCCTTATACTTAAAGAGCAAGCTTCCTCACAGTGTTTCATGCAAATCCTTCCACAAATGGAAGGGATTGGGTTATCCTCAAATATTTTCCTGAGGGATTCGTCAGGCTTATCCTCATAAATAGCTCTTATGTAATCGGAAATCTTTAAATGGGCCGGACAGGCCTCCTCACATAATTTGCATTCAAGACATCTTGACGCCTCTTTCTTTGCTTCCTCCCTACTATAGCCCAAAACCTGCTCTATAAAGGAGAGCTTTCTTTGCTCGGGTTTAACCTGAGGCATAGGTACACGTTCTGGCTCAAATAATGAATATTTTAGGTCGGATACAAATCCTTCATTATCTTTCTTGCGATGCTCTAAACTTGCCTTTAATACGGAGTACTTATCGGCAGGTAAAAAATGTTGCTCATCTGTTTTTTCATCTTTTGCCAGTAAGTTAAAAGTACTTGTCTTAAAGTGAATATGAAAATAGTCCCGGGAAAGTCTCAGAGAACCAGGAGGACATATATCCACACATAAACCACAAAAACAACATCTTCCATAATCAATCTGAGGGCGCTCATTTTTCTCCCCGGACTTTACTTTTATTTCGGGAATTTCTACCATAGTAATTGCCTCATTTGGACATATATCACTACAGTTACCACAACCAGTGCATTTATCCCAGTCGTTGAGATGAAAACCACGGTATCTTAACGCAGGTTCCTTGAGTTCAAAAGGATACCTCAAAGTTACGGGTTTCTTAAAAAGATACCTAATCGCCTTAAAGGGACTTATAAGGTTAGGCTTTCCCTTGATTTTTGATTTTTCTTTCATCTATCTATCTCCGGAGCAACTACGTATAGACTTATCATAATATTGCCTACATCGGAAATACTGGCATTTCTTAACAATTTTTCCAAAATAACCAATCCATGCGGATAAGAAGGAGTCCTAAAATGAACCCGATAAGGTTTATCTTCACCGTTGCTCACCATATAAAGACCTAATTCCCCCCGAGAAGATTCAACCCTAACGTAGGCCTCTCCTTCCGGTATCTTCCATTTAAATGGATTGGGAACTTTGTTATAAACTTCACCCTCTGGTATTTTCTCCAGACATTGCATTATGATATGGACACTTTGAATCATCTCATCCCTTATTATCCAGACTCTCGAATAGGCATCCCCATCTTCCCTGGTCGGAATCTCAAAATCCACTTTGTTGTAGGTAGCATAAGGCTCGGCTTTTCTAATATCAAACTCCGTCCCTGTTGCCCTTAAAATTTGGCCTGTTGCTCCCAGTTCTTTTGCTTCTTGTTTGGTTATCTTTCCTATCCCCTTGGCCCTTTCATAAAACAAACGATTGTTAAAAAATGTGGCATCATAGTCAGGAATACAGCTTCCTATAGTGTGTAATGTATTTAAAACTTTCTCTTTAAATCCCTCCGGCAGATCACGCCTTACCCCTCCAGGGCAGATATATATGTGATACACTCTCGCCCCGACGAGTTCTTCGAAAAGGTCCAGAACAAGATCTCTGTGGTACATTGCCCATTGAGCAACCGTATCAAATCCAAGCATATTCGCGTAAGCCCAACAACCAAATAAATGGGAGCCTAATCGAGCAAGCTCCAGAACAATAGTTCTTACATAATTTGCTCTTTCTGGAACCTCTATCTTTGCTAATTTTTCCACTGCCAGGGCATATACCATCTCCATGGAATCCGGCTCTATTACGTTTACTCTACAAACAAGAGGAAAATTCTGTATCCAGGTCCGGTATTCCATCAATTTCTCAAAGCCCCGGTGTAGCCAGCCTGGATTAAGGTGAGCCTCTAAAATCCGGTCCCCCTCCACCTTTAAGGTGATACTAAGATTTCCCACCATCCCCAGATGCTGAGGACCAAAATAAAGTTCAAGCTCCCTCATTTTATTGTTCCTCAATGGAAGGAATTTTATCAAAGGTCTCTTTAACATACTCCCTGGTGTTAAAGTCCTTTCTAAAAGGAGGTATCTTATAATCCCTTTCCAGAAAAAGAGGGATTAGCCTTTCATTACCTTCAAAATGTATCCCAAAAAGCTCGTGAAGTTCCCGCTCGTAAGGTTCAGCATTACTAAAAATGGGAATCACTGTCTTAAATTTTGGGTTTTCCCTAGAAATTCTTGTTTTCAAAAATATATGTAATTTTTCATTACCCGTGTACTCATCGTTTTCTGGCAAATAAGAAGTGATAATATAAACCAGCTCAAATTCTTTTTCCTTAATCCAGTCCACACAGGAAATAAGAGCCAAATGAGCATATCCCTTATTTTTGAGAAAACTCAAAATAGATAGAACCTCATCCTTTGGAGCAGTTACAGCTAATCTCGCATCTTCAAGAACATTTATCAGCACATTTTTAAAAGTTGATTCCAGCTCTTCTTTTAACAATTTATTCATCCTTTTCTCGCGTTGGATATAAAGGTGGCCACTCCAGTTTACCCAATGCTTTTTCCTGATTTTTGCGATAGAGTTTGTATTTTTCTCTATATTTTTTGTATCCAGTGGCCATTCCTTTATCAATCATAGTCCAAAGATGGGTAACGGCAATGAATATAGCTTCAGGCCTGGGCATACACCCAGCAATCCAGCCATCTACAGGAATATACTTATCCAGATGTTTTATGGTATTATAAGAGTCCCAATACATACCACCATTTATAGGACAGGAACCGAAACCAACAGTATATTTTGGCTCAGGCATCTGCTCATAGGTTCTTATAATTGCCCTCAGAGTTTTCACAGAAACATATCCTGTAATTAGGAATAAGTTAGCCTGTCTTGGGGTAGCCACGGGTATAACTCCAAACCTTTCTGCATCCCATCTAGAAGTTATAACCGGTGGAATCTCTATGATTCCGCATCCGGTACAAAAATAAACTACCCACAGGGAATATTTCTGACTCATCTTGCCCGGGACTTTTAACCATTTTTTTATCTGATTTCTATCCATATCTTACCTCATCTGTGCGATGAATCGCACCGCTACAATCCCTCCCATCTACATTACAATAAACCCCATATCTGTAGCGGTCGCATTTATGCGACTATAAATAGCAGTGGCATTTATGCCACAACATAAGCTATAACCAAACCTGATAATGCCAGTATAGTTGGCCATCTCCAGCAGTACTTTATGGCCTGATCAATTCTTAAACGAGGAAACACGGCATTAATAAAAAGACTAAGTACAAATACAACTAACATCTTCGCAAAGAAAAAAAACGGGTTTCCTCCACCCAAGAAAAGATCAACGAAAAGTCCAATAATAATGAATGTATGCAAGGCATGCTCAATAGTTGTCAGGGCCAGGTATCTTCCTCCATATTCAACTGCTGTCCCTGAGGAAATTTCCTGAGGCGCATTCACCATATCAAAAGGTCTTATTCCTAACATTGCCGGCAAAATCATAAAATAAGCTATGGCAGGAAGAGGAAGGTAAATCAGGCCCCAAAAGGAGTTTTGTTGAGCTTTTACCACTTCAACTAATGAGGTAGTTTTATAGAAGGTCGTAACTGCCAAAATAGCAAAGAGGAAAGGAACCTCGTATCCCAAAGCGAGCATCATTTTACGAGATATAGCTATACTTGTATTTGGATTAGCTGCTTCTCCTCCACTTAAAGCAATTCCAAGAGGCATAAGAAGCATAAGGTAAATAACCACCAGAAAATCACCAGATGTGGCCAGAGGAGCAATTCCACCAAAGGGAATGAAAAGAACTAAAATTATTGAACCGGCTAAGGACAGAATAACGCCTAGATCAAATATTCTACCATGAGAAATGCTTTTTTGGTTAATCAATTTAATAATATCAATCACTGGTTGATAAATGGGTGGGCCGTATCTTCTGTGGATTCTGGCCATTATTTTCCTTGATAAACCCAGAAAGAAAACTCCAATAACAAGAGCTATTAAAGGTAAAAGAATTATCCATATAACTTTTATTAGCATAGTCCCCACCCTAATTTAACAAAAATTAAAAAAGCTAAGAAAAGAAGAATATATAAAGCGTAGGTATTTACATTCCCGGTATAAGCTTGTCTTACTACCTGGAAGAAGCACTTGCTTTTTTCTGTTAGCCAGCAATAAAAATCATCTACCACATCGTGCAGGTAAGGTCCAATTATCCGGTAGACTTGATCATAAAATCTTACGCTATACTGATATTTATCTTTTGGTACAAATAAGCCGGCGGCATAGTTATCATCTTGGTTGACCCGTCTTGATTTTGCTGACAGTGAGAAAATAAGATAGACCAGCCCACCCGCTACTAATACTGCAGCAAGAATATTAATCATATTAAGTTCTCCAATCTCTCGGGGAATACCAAAATAAGAAGTGGAAAGAGGTTCTATGCCAAGAAACCCCTCAATTCTGGAGATTACTCTTAAAGGGATTCCCGGCAAAATCCCAAATAAAATAACAGCTAAGGTTAAAAGAAGCATAGGAAGCTGCATGGTGAAAGGAACTTCTTCAACCTCTTTGTATTTCTCTGGAAGCTGTCCAAAGAATATATTATGTAAAAATTTGTACCCATACAAAATCGTTCCCCAGGTTCCTATAAAGGCAGCAAAGGCTAAAAATGGATAATTTCCCAAAATTAAGGTTTTATATATCAGCCACTTAGAAACAAAACCATTGGTTAAGGGAATGCCAATTAAGCCGGATATACCAGCTAAAGCTCCTATAAAAGTGACCGGCATCCTTTTAATTAACCCCCCGAGCTCATTTAAATTTCTTACCCCCCCGGTTCTGTGCTCTATTGCTCCAGCAACAAAAAAGAGCAATGTTACACAGATAGCGTAATTTAAGGTATGAAATATGCCACCAGCAACACCCAAAGACGTAGCAATTCCAATTCCTAAGATCATATATCCTCCATGACCAATGGAAGACCAAGCTACTAATCTTTTAGCATCATCTTGAAGAATAGCAATAAATATAGGGATAACTATAGTAATAGCTCCAATCCAGCAGAGTATATAGTTAAAGTTTAATAGTCCGTATCCTAACTTATGCAAAAGATTTAATCCTGCCATACCATACATAACTAAAACAAATCCATACATTCCCATTCTTACCAGGACTCCTGAAAGAATCGCTGAAAAAGGAGATACTGCCTCAGCATGAGCATCAGGAAGCCAGGTATGCAGTGGCCAGATGGCATTCTTAATACCAAACCCAATTACAAACATAATTAAGAGAAAAAGAATGTATCCCGGTGAGGCAGTTTGCAACAAGGAAGCTAAGCTGGAAATTTTTAGTGTTCCATAAGAAGCATATAGATTAACAATGGCAAATAGCATGGCTATAGAGCCGGCCATTGACATAACGATATATTTTAGTCCGGCAGCAACTGCTTTTCCTCCCTTGTAGCTTATTAAAAGGTAGGTACCCCAGCTCATTATCTCCCAAAAAATATAAAAGGAAAGAAAATCGGCGCTAAATACAATTCCCAGCATAGCTGCATTAACAAATAACATCATAAAATAATAAAAATTTAGCCTCTCATAATGTTTCATATACTCTAAGGAAAAAAGAATTGACAAAAATCCAATCCCGGCAACTACTATAGCAAAAAACCAGGAAAGAGAATTTATTCTTAAGCTAAGGGTTAAATTTAAAAAAGAAAGAGAATAAAAACCGGCATGGATCTCTTGCCCATAAATTGAACTAATTAATCCAACTGTGACCAAAGATACTAAAACTGCTAAGATATTGCGAGCTTTTCCGGAAATCTTACCGGTTACGTAAACTAGGCCGGCTCCAAAAAAAGAAACCACTAATATAACTACCAGATACACTCTATGTGCCTCCCAGTACCCATCCTATGTATCCTGCTCTTCCTACCAGCTCATTGGCTGCTTGTTTGAGCAAACCAGTAATAAACTGAGGATGGATTCCAATAGCAATAATTAATATAGTTAAAATAATTATGGGAATGAGTATATACCCAGATGTTTCAGTAACCTTTTCTATACTTTTGCCTTTCTTAAAATAAAGGTTTTGCACAATTTTAAGAAAATAGCCAGCTTCGATGACCGTGGCAATCAAGGCAATGGCGATGAAGGCTAAGAAAATTGGCTTATGCGTCTGGACAGCAGCGGAAACTATCAGAAACTTGCTGATAAATCCGGCAAAAGGGGGAAGACCAATCAAGGAAAAAGAGCCAATGGTAAAGGCAAAGGAGATGAAAGGCATCTTCTTGCCCATACCATTTAAGGAGCTAATACTTTTGGAACCAACTTGATAAATCATATACCCTACAGCTAAGAAAAGAAGAGCCTTAGCTAGAGCATGGGATACCATCTGAAATAAGGAACCGAAGACTCCCTGGGGCGTGGCTATCCCCAAAGCGAAAACAATCAATCCAATTTGACCAATACTGGAGTAGGCCAAAAGCCTTTTCACATCATCCTGTCTGAATGCGGACATCTCGCCAATTAAAAGAGTTAACAAACCAAGGAAAGCAATAAATATTAATATGCTCTCAGCATTAAATATAGTGAAGATCATCCTGGCCATACCGTAAACCCCCGTCTTGATAGCTATACCGGATAGAATAGCACTTACTGATGAGGGTGCTGATGAGTGAGCATCAGGTAACCAGGCATTTAAAGGAAATATAGCTGCCTCAATTCCAAATCCAGTGATAAGAAGAGCTAAACTAATAAATAAAAAGGTGGGATTAGCTAAGGTAATCTTGCTGGCAATATCTGCCATATTAAGCGTTCCAAAAACACCATACAAAAGGGCAATACCCATTAAGATAAAGCTGGATCCAATTGAACCCTGGATTAAGTATTTTATGGCCGCTTCTGTTCCATCTTTATCCTTGTTGTAAGCAACAAGAGCATAGGATGAGACACACAAGATCTCAAAGAAGACAAAAAGATTAAATATATCACCGGTGAGGACGATACCTGTTGCCCCAACTATCAATAGCAAAAATAAAATGTGGTATTTCTGGGTAGGCTCCTGCTTGATGTAACTGACTGCATAGATAGAAACTAAGAGACCAATACCAGAGATGAGAGCTGCAAGAAAGATCCCCAAAGGCCCTATCACTAAGTTAATGCAAAAAGGTGGACTCCAACCTCCAATAGATACCACAATTGGCCTTTTCAAAACCTGGGGAATCAATATAAAACTAATAATAACATTAATTAATAAAGCCAAAACAGGTATGTATTTTTCGATTTTTTTAGAGATTAAACCAAAAAGAGGGATAGAGAAGGCAAAAGCTAAAGGCACAGCAATGAGAAGTGATGGGTTTACCATTTTAATCCCTTTATCTTACTCACATTCAAGGTCTTATTGTGCTGATAAACTTTAACCACAATAGAAAGTGCTAAAGCTAATACAGCTACTCCAATGACAATAGCCGTTAAAACTAAAGCTTGAGGCAGAGGATCTACAACATTTGTAGGATTTATCCCTGGCTTAGAGAATATAGGAGCAGTTCTTCCTTTAATATAGCCGATACAAATGAGCAAAATGTTTACTCCGGTCTCAATAAAATTAATTCCAATAATTATTTTAATTAAATTTGTCTTCACCAGGACAATATAAAGACCAATTAAAATTAAACCTCCTGAGGCAATATAGTACATCCAGTTATAAATAAAACTCATCTGCTTCTCCCCAGTAAATCATCAATAATACCGGTGAGCTCAAATCCAACTTTAAACCCAATGGCAATATATATAATAGGAATAATACCCGCACTAAACAAAGTATTGGGGACTCCTTTAGGCAAAAAGTTAGCCAGGAAATAACTGGAAAAAATAAGACCGAGAAGTCCAATTCCTACAAAGATTAGTCCGCTTAGACTCTCAGCTATACTTGATGATTTTTTATTTATACTTTGTTTTGGAAAAGCCAAATACATTAATAAAAATCCTGAAGCAATGATTGCCCCTCCCTGAAACCCTCCCCCAGGAGTAAGATGACCATGAACAAAGATATAAGCACCAAAAAGAAGAATCGAGGGAAAAAGCAGACACGAGCCTGTGCGCAAAATTAAACTCGCTCTTTTGGCTTTATCCTCTTTATTATTAGATACCTGCTTTTGGACTTTCCTCTCCACAAATAAGACTGTACCAAGACCAATAGCAGCAACAAAAAGCACTGTAACTTCACCTAAGGTATCAAATCCCCGATAATTTAAAACGACTGAGGTGACTATGTTCACGGCACCAGTTTGTTGAATTCCTTCTTTAAGGTAATAGCCGGCCACATTTATTTTATCTTTACCAAAAGGAATCTGGGAGAAAGCAAAGATAAACCCTGCACCAATTATAACAAGTATGATAAGGCTAATTATCCTTCTCATTTTTCGTATCTTTCCGTTTTTCTGATGGCAATAATAAATATTGCGGTAGTTAATCCTGCACCGATAGCCGCCTCAGCCATAGCAACATCCGGAGCTTGCAGAAAATAAAACAAAATAGAGGTAATTAAACTCACCGCGGCACAGACAACTACAGCATTGATTAAGTCTTTAAATAAACTTGCGGCCACGGCTAAAACAATCATAATAAAGATAAGGATTGCCTGAAAAATCATTTATTTTCCTGCTCCACTTTGATACATTCTTTAAACTCTTTACACTGGTCAACCACGCTTCCATCCCAGAGTTTCACTCCACTTTTATAGCTTGCCCGGGCAAGAACATGGGCACTGATAGGATTGGTAAATAAGATAAATACAGCTATGACTAAACATTTTATGAACCAAGCCGGCTCAATTATACCTGCACCGATAATTGATAAAAATGCTCCCAGAGTGGTACACTTTGTTCCAGCCTGGAGTCTGTTGTACACATCGGGTAATCTAAATACTCCCAAGGCACCCAGGAAAAGAAAAGCTACCCCAACTCCGGCTACTATATAACCTATTATTTCGTTCATAATCCCTTATCCAGATAACGAGCTACAGCTATTACTCCAACAAAGGAGAGCACTGCATATATTAAACTTACATCAAGATAAATACGCCTATTAAAAAAAATCGCCAGAAGAACCATCAAAGCTATAGTAATAGTTACCATTATATCAACACCAACTACTCTATCTGGTGCCGTTGGTCCCTTTATGGCACGAATTAAAGCCAAAATAACTGCCACTGCAATAACTCCAAAGAAGACTATTAGAGTCATTCGAAAATCACCTTTAGGTATTTTTCAAACCTTTTTCCAATAATATCTGTTGCCTTTTTGGTATCTTTAGTTTTTACGTTAATCCAGTGAATAAGCAAATTATCTTTCACAATTTCTATGGTTAATGTTCCCGGAGTCAAAGTTATGGAGTTTCCCAAAATCGACTTAGCCATATCAGAGGTAAGGTTTGTTTTAATCTGGACTATTCCCGGTTTTATTGGCATTTTGGGATGAACTACTCGGTAGGCAACATCAAAATTTGCCTTAAACATCTCCCAGAAAAAAACCGGTATATAAAGGAGAAAATAGGCAATTCTTTTGGGAGTGATTCCCAGTAAGCCCTTCTGGGTAAAATAACGGTAACCAAAAAGGGCAATAATTGCTGAGAAGATAAGACCTATAATTAGCTCCTCCCAGGCAAAAGTTGAGGTTAATAAAATCCATAAGATAAATAGAAAAACTAAGGTTAAAACATATCTACTTATTTTACTTGATTTGCTTTTAGACATTATCTTTTGCTCAATCTTGTGCTTGTGAATTTTTTCACCATCAAAGCCAAAAAATTTAGAAAATACTCCCCCCTTGCATAGAAAAACACAAGTTATAGAATCAATCTCCGAAGCGTTTGGAAAATTTTCAATAGCAACTACAGTAGTAGAATATACCCTACCCCGTAAAGTATCCTACCACACGAAATTTTTTTGTCAAGAACTTGTGGGGAAGAAAATTGCTCAGTTTATCAGAAGACTGCGAGAGGAATAATCCTCATTCACTCATTTTTA